>JARLGO010000513.1 GCA_031292655.1 Geothrix sp. | reverse complement strand
GATTCCCGGGCCTACCTCCTGAGGCACGGCATCCTCCACCAGATCACCGTGGACCAGACCCTCGTGAATGATCTGGTGGCGCAAGGCTCCCTCACGCGGGAGCAGGCCAGGACCCATCCCCAGCGCAACATGATCACCCAGGCCCTGGGCTCGCCCCAGCCGCTGCAAGTGGTCCTTTCGCGCCTGACCCTGCACCGGGGCGACCGGCTGCTCTGCTGTTCCGATGGGTTGCACGGTGAAGTGGCGGACCCCATCATCCAGGACGTGCTTAATCGAGGCCTGAGCCCCAAGCGCAGCCTCGAACTGCTGGTGGAGGAAGCGCTGGGCCGTGGCGGCCGCGACAACATCACCGGCGTCCTTCTTTCTCTCGACGATCCCTGTCTGCCGCCGCCGGATCGGGTGGCCCTGGATCTGGTGCAGCCTGGATCCCACACTCCCCCTCGGGGGCTGTGGGAGCGGGTGCGCAGGCTTTTCGAAGGCGGTGCCCCATGAGCTTGCTTCAAGGGACCGTGTCCCTCAAACGCTTTCTGGTGTTGGGCCCCGTGCCCGATGAAAAGGACCTCCAGTCCGGCCTGGAACAGGACCAGTTCCGCCCCTTTCAGGACGGACTGGAGGAAGAGCGCATGGGCTGGTGCGACTGGCGGAACCCGCTCATCACGCCGCCGGACGAGGACTGGGTGGGGCAGGAGCGCTTTGCCGTCTTCGGTCTGCGCATCGACACCCGCCGGGTGCCGCCCGCGCTGCTGAAGGCCCATGTGGATCTGCGGCTGCAGGCCCTTCAAAAGGAGAAGGATCTCGCCTTCGTGGGCAAGGAGGCCCGCATCTCCCTGGCCGACGAGGTGAAGGTCGAGCTGCTGCGCAAGGTGCTGCCCTCACCCAAGGTGGTGGAGGTGGCCTGGGACCTGAAAGGCGGGATCCTCTGGACCACGGCCTCGTCCAGCAAGGCCCAGGGCGCCCTCTCGAGCCTGTTCATCAAGTCCTTCGGTTGCGAAATCCATCCCCTGGCGCCCCTGGTGCTGTCAGGTCGGATCTGTCCTGACCTGTCCGTGGAGTCGCTCATGGCCCTGGATCCGTTGGATCTCGAACTCGAGGAGGTTTAATTGAAACCTCTGGAACTCATGGAACAGGGCCGCTTCCTCGGCGAGGAATTCCTGCTTTGGCTCTGGATGCGCAGCATGACCGAGGGTGGCGCCAGCGGCGAGGACGGCGACGGCTCGGGCTGCTTCGTGGACGATGCCATCCAGCTGGTGTCGGAGCGCGGCGAGGTGAAGGAGATCTCCCTCCGAAAGGGCAATCCCTCGGAAAGCCGCGAGGCCTTCGAGGCCCTGGGCCGCGGCATGCGCCCGGCGAAGGTAAAGCTGCGCATCCTCTCCGGCGATCTGGAATGGGTGTTCACCCTGAACGCCGCCACCCTGGACATGGGAACCCTGAAGCTGCCCCCCAGCACCGGCAAGGCGCCCCACGAGCGGCTCCACGATCGCATCTTCCTGCTCGAGGAGGGCGCCGGGCATCTCGAACGGCGCCTGAAGGGCTTCCTCTACGCCCGCTCCCAGGACCCCAAGGGCCTGCAGGAGGCCCTGCGTGCCTGGGTCCGGGCGGGCCGCACGGGCGAGGCCATGCCCGCGGGCGAGGTCCCTTGGGAGGCCTGAGCCTCCTGCTGCTTCCCGCCTTGCTTGCCGCGCCAGCGGCCCAGGATCCCCCGTCCGTGCTGGCCCACGCCCGCACGCCCGAGGGTCGGGCCATCCTCCTGCGGCTCCAGTTCAGGAAGGGACTCAGCGTGGAGGGAAAGGTCCTGCCCCGGGCCTTCCTGGCCAAGGGCGCGGACCCCAGCGGCTGGGTGCCCTTTGAGAACCTCAGCCCCGAGGGCAAACGCTGGGCCCTGGCCGCCCTGTTCCCCGAGGACCGGTGGCGCCAGGAGGAGGTCCGGCACACGGTCCGCCATCCCGATGTGGAATCGGTCTGGACCCTGGCGGCGCTGTTCACCGGTCACGGGCAGAACTACGACAAGGTGATGGCCGAGAATCCCGGCCTGCCCGAGAAGCTGCGGGAGGGGGACACCTGGCGCATTCCCCGCAGCCTGCTGTCGGTGGACCTGGGGGGGACCGGCCCAAGACCGGTCCGTGTCCAGCCCGAGGACGACCTGGATGACGAGGCCCGCGTGGCGGCCTATCGGAACCTGCTCTCCTTCGGCGAGGACGCCCAGGGGAAGTTCGCGGCCTACCGCATGCGCAAGGGCGAGGCGCTCTACTCCAGCGTGGTCATCCGCTACACGGATCGCGTGGATCCCAAGGGCGTGAACGATCTGGCCGAGCGCATCGCCAAGCGCAGCGGCATCGCTGATGTGCGCGGCATCCAGCCCGGCCAGCTCATCAAGATCCCCCTGGCCTTCCTGGCGGACCCCTTCCAGTCCGAAGGCAGTTCGGGACTGGCGGAGGAGCGGGAGGTCCGCGCCGAAGTGCGGCGCATCGGGCATGTGGAGGCGGGCCCCAAGCTCAAGGGCGTGCGGATCATCCTGGACGCGGGCCATGGCGGCGTGGACCCCGGCGCCCGGGCCAATGGGATCTGGGAATCGGACTTTGTCTATGACATCGCCATGCGCGTGCGCCGCCTCCTGGAGCAGGGGACCGAGGCCCAGGTGAGCAGCACCATTCGCTATCCGGGCCTCGGCTTCAGGAGTCGCGAGGAGATCCCAAACCCCAGCCGGGCCGCGGAGATCCTCACCTCTCCGCCCTTCGCCGTGGATGGGGAGAGCCCGTCGGCCGTGAGCGTCCACCTGCGCTGGGTCCTGGCCAACGACCTCTTCGCAGCCTTCCGGCGGATGAAGGGGGACATGCAGAAGACGCTGTTCCTGAGCTTTCACGCCGACAGCCTGCACCCCTCGGCCAGGGGTTCCATGGTCTACGTTCCGGGGGCCTCCCTCGTGCCCTCCACCTTCGCGCTGGCCGGCGCCAAGACCGGCCAGGTGGCCGAGGCGAGGCGGTCCGCCCGCGTGGCCTTCACGAGCCGGGAGAAGCTGCAGGGCGAGGCCCGCAGCCGCCAGTTCTCCGAGGTGCTGGTGAGGGCCCTGCAGAAGGACCACATCCCCATCCACGCCAACCGTCCCATCCGCAACGTGATCTACCGCGGCAGGGGGAAGTGGGTCCCCGCCGTCATCCGCTACAGCACGGGCGCCACCAAGGCCCTTATCGAGGTGGCCAATCTCACCAACGACGACGATGCCGCCAACCTGAAGGACCCGGATTTCCGGGAGCGGTACGCGGCGGCGGTGGTGAGCGCGATTCGGGCCTACTACCGGAAATAGCGGTGCCACCCGAGGGGTAGCAAGGTGGTACAAGGGTGCCCTTTGTGCCGTTAGAAAAAGCCTTGGAATGGGATCACAATGGGGGCCGGGGGATGGATGCGGATCCTGTTGGCGGCGGTGCTCTTGGTGGCAGCGTTCGGCTGCCGGAAGCCTGAGCCTGCGCCGCCGGCCCAGGCGCGGCTGATCGTGCGGTTCCTGGACCGGGACGCGGTGCTGGAGCTGGCGACAGTGTCTTCGGAAGGCCCCTGGCGCCTCATGAACGCGGGTCTGTGGGAACCCCTGGAGGTCCGGTGGAAGTCCGGGAGGCCAAGGGTGGGCGCGGCGGTGGTGGGCCGCACGGCCCCGGACTGGGTGCTGCTGGAGGATCCCGCCCAGGAGACCCACCGCGTGGTCATGCGCGGCCCGGGCCCCGAGGAGCTCACCAGCCGCAATGAGCGCATGGACCCCGACGAACGCGACGCCCTGGCCATGCTGGGCGTCCTGTGGGTGCTTTCCTGGGCGAGGCGTTGATTCGCCCCATGCCTCCCGCCCTCCACTCCCGCTAGAATGGCCCTTCCTGATGCGGCTTTCCGGCCACGCGGCTCATTTCCGAGGCATCCATGACAGCAAATCCCCTGGTGGGCCTTCTGATGGGCTCCAAGTCCGACTGGGAGACCATGAAACACACGGCCTCGACCTTGAAGGGCCTGGGCATCCCCTTCGAGGCCCATGTGGCCAGCGCCCACCGGACGCCGGAGAAGGTGGTGGCCTTCTGCCAGGGCGCCGAGGGCCGGGGCCTCAAGGTGATCATTGCCGCGGCGGGCGGCGCGGCCCACCTGGCGGGGGTCTGCGCCAGCCAGACCCACCTGCCCGTGCTGGGCGTGCCCATGAAGGGCTGGGCCACCGAAGGCATGGATGCCCTCCTTTCGACGGTGCAGATGCCCGCGGGCATCCCGGTGGGCACCCTGGCCATCGGCAAGGCCGGGGCCATCAACTCGGCCCTGTTGGCGGCGTCGATCCTGGCGCTCGGCGATGCGGGCATCCGCGGGCGCTACCTCGCCTACCGCCAGACCCAGACCGAAAAGGCCCTGGCTGACGATGATCTGGAGATGCCCTGACATGGAGGGCGTGCATCTGATCACCCTCTCGGACCGGGCCTCCCGGGGCGAATACCAGGACCAGTCCACACCCCTCCTGTCCTCCTGGCTCAAGGGCCAGGGCGTGAAGACGGTGACCTCTGCCCTGATGCCGGATGACCAGGACCTGCTGGAGCGGGATCTCCGTGCCGCCGTGGCCGCCGGCCTCCCCCTGGTGCTCACCTGCGGGGGAACCGGGTTCGGATCGCGGGACACCACGCCGGAGGCCACCCGCCGGGTCATCGAGCGGGAAGCCCCCGGCATCTGCGAACTGATCCGCGCCAGGGGCGGCCATCCCCTGGCCTTCGCCAGCCGCGCCGTCTGCGGCATCGCCGGGCGCACCGTGATCTTGAACCTGTCGGGCCGGCCCGCGGCCGCGCTCGAGCAGATCCAGCTGGCCTGGCCCCTCCTCACCCACGCCGTGGCCGTCCTCCGCAAGGAGGGGGAGGCGGGGGGCCCCTGCACATGAAGGTCTGGGCCCGGATCAACCACGTGGGTTGGGTGCACCTCTGGCTCCGCCGCGAGGACTTCGAAAGCGCCGAGCCCTCCGCCCACTTCTTCAACGGGCGCAGTGATCCGCGCTGGATCGAAACCGAATTGGAGCCGCAGCAGCGCCGGGGGCTGGAGGCCGGAGAGCTCGTGGAGATCGAGGATCCGGGTTTCTTTGATGAAGAGGCCTGAGGGCCGGCCCTATCCGGCCATGGCGGCCTCGAGCCGCTGGTAGAGGGCCAGGAGGGAACTGCTGAGCCACAGGTTGAGGGCTCCGCCCAGCAGGTTGAAGACCCAGAAGGCCGGGTGTTTGAGGCGGACGAGGGCACCCGGTCCCAGGTCCGGGTCCGCAGCGGGCAGGAGGCGGTCCAGGGCCCAGCCGGCGCCGACCTGGTAGACCAGGGCCACCAGCATCATGGCCAGGACGGCCTGGACGATCCGGGGCCAGTGGCGGGCCATGGCGGCTCGGCTCCACTTCAAGGCGGGCAGCAGGCCTTCGCCGCGGAGCAGGACCCGCATGGGCGCCCAGCCGAACAGCACGAGGATCACCACCCCCGGCACCAGGAACAACAGGAGGCCCAGGCCGATGGCCAGGCTGAGGCCGAGGCGGAGGAGGAAGGCCCGCCACCAGCGGCCATCGAAGGTCTCCCGCCACCGGGCCGCGGGGTTCCAGGAGGTGTCCAGGCCTTCGGCATCCAGCTGGGCCTGCAGACGGGGGATGAAGTACATCTCCAAGGGCAGCAGACCCGCGAACCCGAAGATGGGCTGGAAGATCAGGCTCGGCCCCGCGCCCGCCGCCAGCTCCAGGGCCGGCCCGAGCTGGGCCAGGACCATGGCCAGCAGGGCCAGACCCAGCGACAGGAATGGATGCCGGCGCAAAAGGGTGACTCCCTCGCGAAGGGCGCCTAGGTGGGAGGGCTGGGGTACGCGCATCCCTCCAGCCTAACTGGTGGGCTGGGCTATCATCATCGGCATCATGGTGTACGAAGCCCCCTGCCTCCTGGTGGCCAGCCCGGCCCTGCTGGACCCCAATTTCCTGCACAGCGTCGTGCTGATCGTGGAACACGATGAGGAGGGAGCCCTGGGACTGATTCTCAACCGTCCGCTGCCCCTGGCCCTGGCCCAGGTGAGCGAGGAGGGGGGCATGGCCTTTCGCGGATCCGAGGAGGCCACCGCCTGGCGGGGCGGCCCCGTGGATCCGCAGCGGGGGATCCTCCTGGTCCAGGGCGGGCTTCCCGAGGAGGAGGACACGGTGGTGGACCTCACTCATTTCGTGAGCCACCGCAAGGACCTGCTGGAGGCCCTCCTGGGGGATCCGTCGGCCCGGTACCGGCTCTTCCTGGGCTATGCGGGCTGGGGGGCTGGCCAGCTGGACCAGGAACTGGAACTGGGCGCCTGGACCCGGCGGGCCCTCGTGTCCGACTGGCTGCTGCACCCCGATCCCACGGGACTCTGGCAGGCGGCGCTCGGCAGCGGGGCCAACGGCTGACGGTCCGCGCCGCCCCCAGGGTGGTTTATAAATATATTGATTTTTTTTATGATTTGACGAAATGCATATGGATGATTAATTTTTTCGCCAAAATCACGGGACACACTTGTGGCGTTTTGTGGAGATTCCGATGACCTGGAAGCGAACTCTGGGCTGTGTGGCTGCCTTTGCCGCGGGGGTTCCGCTCCTCGCTCAGGGCAGCGGCCCCGTCAACGATTCCGGGGCCACGGCCTGGATGCTCACCTCCACCACCCTGGTGCTGCTGATGGTGCCGGGGCTGGCCATGTTCTATGGGGGTCTGGTCCGCACCAAGAACGTGCTCGGCACGATGATGCACTCCTTCGCGGCCATGGCCGTGGTGGGTGTGCTCTGGACCGTGGTGGGCTACGCCCTCAGCTTCGGGCCCAATGCCCTGGGCGGCCTCATCGGCTGGAGCCGCGGGCTGGTCCTGCTTCGCAGCATCGATCACACCATCCTTCCGGCCGGTGTGCCGGAATACGCCTTTGCCATGTTCCAGGGCAAGTTCGCCATCATCACGCCCGCCCTGATCGCCGGGGCGGTGGCCGAGCGCATCTCCTTCCGGGGCTGGGTGGCCTTCATCACGCTCTGGGTGATCTTCGTCTACTGCCCGCTCTGCCACTGGGTGTGGGCCTCGGACGGCTACTTCTACAACCTGGGCGCCAAGGGAGCCGTGGACTTCGCCGGCGGCACGGTGGTCCACATCTCCTCGGGTGTCGCCGGCCTCGCGCTGGCCCTGTACCTGGGCGCCCGCCACGGGTACCCCAAGACCGCCATGGCCCCCAACAACCTCACGTTCACGCTCATCGGCGCGGGACTGCTCTGGGTGGGCTGGTTCGGCTTCAATGCGGGCTCGTCCATCGCCTCGAACCTCGACACCGCCCGGGCCCTCACGGTGACCCAGGTGGCGGCGGCCACCGGGGCGCTCACCTGGGTGCTCATCGAAACGATCCGGGACGACAAGCCCACCAGCCTGGGCATGGCCTCGGGGATCCTGGCGGGCCTGGTGGTCATCACGCCGGCGGCCGGGGTGGTGCAGGTGGGTGGCGCCATCGCCCTGGGGGCCATTGCGGCCTGCACCTGCTTCGGCATGATCCTGCTGAAGAACCGCCTGGGCTACGACGACTCGCTGGACGCCTTCGGGATCCACGGGACTGGAGGCATCGTCGGGGCCCTGGGCCTCACTTTCTTCATCCGGGACTCCTGGTGGGCCGAGGCCGCGGCCAAGACCCCGGGCTGGGGCCTCTTCTCCCAGCTGAAGGTGCAGGCCTTCGCCGTGGGCACCACCATCGTGTTTTCCGTGGGCATGACCCTCCTCATCGCCTTCCTGGTGGAGAGGTTCGTCGGACTCCGGGTGAGCGAAGCCGTGGAAAAGACGGGCCTGGATCACGACATCCACGGCGAGCGCGCCTACGGCCTGAACAACCTGAACTGACGGAGCGCCAGATGAAGCTGATCACCGCCATCATCCCCGAAGAGAAGCTCGACGAGGTCCGGGAGGCCCTGATCGAAGCGGAGATCGAACGCATCACCGTGGCCCGGGTCAGCGGCCACGGACGCCAGCAGGAGATCGTGGTCCAGCGCGGCAAGAAGGTCGTGCCCAACCTGATCCCCAAGGTGCAGATCACCATCGCCTGCAACGACGAGTTCGAGGACATCACCGTGGACACCATCGTGCGCACCGCGCGGCACGGCGGGGGCGAGGTGGGCGACGGGAAGATCTTCGTCCAGGATCTGCGGGAGTGCATCCGCATCCGCACCGGCGAGCGGGGTGGACAGGCCATCTGAGCCCGGGAACCCTGTTAGAGTGGAATAGGTGCCTTTCTATCCCTTCTGCTTTGACGATTTATGGGTATTCCATGCACACCATCCAATTTGACGGCAAGACCCCGGGCACGGCGGAATGTGACCGAGAGACGGCCCTCCTCGCCGCCAGCGCCATGGCTTCGGTTCCACTGCCCCATCGCTGTGGCGGCCATGCCCGCTGCGGCACCTGCCTCGTCACGGTCCAGACGGGGGCCGAGCATCTGAGCGAGATGGGCGCCGCCGAGACCCGCGTCCTCAAAGCCCTGAAGGCGAACCCCGACCAGCGCCTGGCCTGCCAGACCTGGGCCCGGGGGGACGTGAGCGTGAAGTACTAGGTAGGCTATCCGAGGGGCCGCCGGCCTTCCATGGCGCGGTCCAGGGTGAGCTCGTCCGCATATTCGAGGTCGCTGCCAATCGGGAGCCCCAGGCCGATGCGGGTGGTGCGCACGCCGATGGGCTCGAGCATCCGCGCCAGCCAGCTGGCCGTGGCCTCGCCGTCCACCGTGGGGTTGGTGGCCAGGATGATTTCCTGGATGGCGTGGTCCTCCAGGCGCTTCAGCAGTTCGCGGATGCGCAGCTGGTCGGGCCCCACGCCCCGCAGGGGCGAGATGAGGCCGCCCAGCACGTGGTAGCGGCCCCGGAAGTGGCCGCTGCGCTCGAAGCTGATGACGTTGGACGCCTCGGCCACGATGACGAGGCTGGTCGGGTCCCGGCGGGGATCCAGGCAGATGGGGCAGGTGGGCTGGTCCGTGAAGGCGCCGCAGGTTCCGCAGAATCCCACCTTCTCGGCGGCCTGCTGCAGCTGGTGGGCCAGGTGGGTCATGGCCTCGGGGCCTTCCTTCAGCAGGTGCAGGGCCATGCGCTGAGCGGATTTGGCGCCCACGCCCGGCAGCTTCTGGAGGCTTTCGACCACGGCCTCGAGGGGCGGCGGCAGCTTCATGAGCAGGCCCTAAAGTCCGAGGCCCGGCAGGTTGAGGCCGGCGCCCATGCCGCCCATCTGCTTCTTCATGGCCTCGTCGGCCTTGGCGGCGGCGTCCCGGAAGGCGGCCAGGAGCAGGTCCTCGAGCATGGAGGGATCCTCGGGGTCCATGGCGTCCTTGGCAATGGAGAGGCCCATCAGCTCCTTGGAACCGTTGAGGGTGACCCTCACCAGCTCGCCTCCGGCGGTGCCTTCCACCCGCAGGTTGGCCTGGGCCTCCGCCAGCTTGGCCTGCATCTGCTGGGCCTGCTTCATCAGGAACCGCATGTCCATGGGATCAACCTCCGAGTGAACGATCATGAGGGGCGCAGGCGTGGCCATGCAGGTGCGGCCAGTGGATGCGACGCAGGCGCCTGGCCAGCCAGAGCATGAAGAAGTATCCGACAGGCAGCGCCAAAAGGGAGCAGAGGAACCCGCCAATGAGGTAGGACCTCAGGATCGGTCTCAGCATGTGGGTCATGGCCTCGAAGCCGCTCCAGGTGAGGAAGCTCTGCCAGCCGATCTCGTGCCACTGGACCTTGGCCAGGTTGGCGGCGTTGAACCGCCCGCGCACGAGGTTGCCCACCCAGGTGCTTGCCGTGGCGATGGGAACCGTCGTCCAGGGGTTGTTGATGAGCATGGCCATGATCATCAGGGGCCGGTGCAGGCGCCGGAAGATCAGGCAGAAGAGGAACACCATCCCCGTATGGAGGCCCAGGAGCGGGTTCCAGGCGATGGAGAAGCCCAGGCAGAAGCTCCAGGCCAGCTGCTCGGGGCTCAGTTCCGGGTGGAGGATGTGCGCCTTCAGGCGATTCCAGATGCCCTTGGGGGGGGCCGCCGGAATGGGTGGGGGAAGGGGCTGCTCTGGGGCATCAGTCATGGGCGAAGTGGTCGAATCCAAGGTCCGGCAGGGTGCGCGTTCCACGTCCATCATAGACGAGCAGGGGCCCGGCTCCCGGCTCCACGGCCCGGCCCACGGGAATGAGGGCCTGGCCGAGCCGCTGTTCCAACTCGAGCTGGGACAGGTCCGTGCCAAAACAGCGGGCATAATCCTCCCCACCCCGCAGGGTCTCCTCGTCCAGGCCCGGATCCACCAGGATGCTGAGGCGGGAGGCCTCCGCCAGATTGCGGAGATCGCGGCTGAGCCCATCCGAGAGATCGAGGCAGGCATGCACCTCGGGCATGGCGGCCAGCCTGGAACCAAGGCCCAGGTTGGGTTTCGGGTCCAGATGGGCTTCCAGATCGGGATCGGGCCGGGCCGGATCCCAGCGCTGCCCTGCCTGCAGCTTCCGCAGGCCCCGGAGGCTGGCCCCAGGACGCTGGTCCACGAAGATCCGATCGCCGGGTCTGAGGCCATCGCGCCTCAGCCATCGCGCGGCGAAGCCGAAGGCCGTGAGTCCGAGCCCCAGGCCCGAAGGGCGGCCCACGGTGTCCCCGCCGAGCACCCGGACATCGGCGCGCCGGGAGGCCTGGGCCAGACTCTCCAGGAAGGTGTCGAGCCAGGGTCCATCGATTTCAGGGCCCAGGGCGAGGGTGAGGGTGAATCCGAAGGGCTGGGCCCCGGAGGCGTCCAGGTCCGACAGGTTTACCGCCAGGAGTTTGCGGGCCAGCAGGTCCGGCGGATGCCAGTCCAGGCGGAAATGCTGATCCGATTCCATGAGGTCCGTGGTGACCAGGAGGGTCCGACCGGGGGGCGCCGGGGGCAGGGCGCCGCAGTCGTCCAGGAGGCTGTCCCCGCCGGGCAACAGGTCCCGGATCCGGGCAAGTACTCCCGTCTCCTTCAGGTGCATGGGCGGACCTCCGTCACAAGTCCAGTCTCCCATGGCCCAGGAGCCGAGGCGAGGCTTGGTCGCGGGCGGCGGCGATGCTACGTTAGTGGGGTACGCCCGCGCCGGGCCCCAATTGGATCTCGAGGAGACGACCATGGCCATCACCAAAGTTTGGATCGAAGAAGGCTGCATCGTGTGCAACGCCTGCGAGGCCGAGTGCCCCGAGGTGTTCAAAGTCACCGACACCAGCTGCAACGTCAACGGCTCCGTGCGCGAGGACGGCGTGGACAACGAGAACCGGGACGAGCAGAGCCCCCTGTCGGGCAGCACCGGCACGGATCTGGAGGCCGCCATCGAGGCCGCCGCCGCCGGCTGCCCCGTGGAAGTCATCAAGTTCGAGAAGGCCTAGGGCACTGCGGGAACGGCTTCGCCGTTTCAAATCGAAAAGGGCGCCGCAGGCGCCCTTTTCGCATTTTGAGGAACCTGGTCGGAACTGAAGCCTACTCCTTCAGCCCCACGTTCACCTCGAACTCGCCGAAAGCGGTCCTGAAGGGGATGGCGATGCAGGGGACGTCGCCGCTGCGGCTGATCTTGTGGCCCTTTCCGACCACCACGGTGGGCACGGAGATGGACAGACTGTACCCATCCTGGATGAGCAGGCGCCGGGCATCGCCCACCACGATGTTGCCGATCTCGCCGATGGCGTCCTCCACACTCTTGTCCAGGCTGGAGATCTCCTCCATGAGCATGTTGCTGGCGATGCGGCAGGCCACTCCCACGGGGAAGCTGAGGATGATGGAGCCCGACGTGTCCCCGGTGATGCCGATGATGGCGGAGATGTCGTAGGTGGTGATGAGATCCTCCTTCACCGACAGGCCCACCTTCTCCGCCGCGATGCTGGCCATCATCTCGAGGCTGCGGAGGGTGGACTCGATGAAGGGATTGATGAAGGCGACGTTCATGGGACCCCGGGCGATGTGACTGGTGATGGTTTCGGTCAAGGAAGGGGTTGGCATGACTTCTTGCATTGAGGGCCGAGGCTTCTCGCGTCACCATGGACCTTCGCACGTGGAGATACCCATGCTATCGCGCCTGCAGGCCGACCTGAAAACCGCCATGCTGGCCCGAGATGCCCCCCGGACGCAGGTGCTCCGCATGGCCCTGGCCGCCTACAAGAACGAGGCCGTGGCCAAGGGGCTGGGCCCCCAGGGGGTCCTCCCGGAGGCCGATGCCCTGGCCGTCTTCAAGCGCCTGGTCAAGTCCCGGGAGGACAGCATCGCCCAGTTCGAGAAGGTGGGCCAGACGGACCGGGCCGCCCTGGAACGGGCCGAAATCGAGCTGTTGAAGCCCTACCTTCCGGCCCTGCTCGAGGGCCCGGCCCTGGAAGCCGCGGTGAGGGCGGCCATCGCCCAGAGCGGGGCCACGGCCCGGAAGGACCTGGGGCTGGTGATGAAGGCCCTCCAGGCCACCCACGGCGCCGCCATCGATGGAAAGGCCGCAAGCGCCTTGGTGCAGTCCCTGCTGGGTTGAGCAGGAAGGGCCCGGGCTGCGTTAAGCTCAAAGGTTCGAGGCCCCTGATGAAGCAGTCGAAGCTCCTGATCCAGACCCTGCGCGAGACCCCCCGCGACGCCGACGTGGTGAGCCAGCAGCTCATGATGCGGGCCGGCATGATCCAGAAGGTGGCGGCGGGCATCTACAGCTACCTGCCCCTCGCCCTCCGGAGCATCCGCAAGTTCGAGGAGATCGTCCGCGAGGAGTTGGCCAAGGATGGCTGCCAGGAGCTGCTCATGCCCGCCGTGCTGCCCGCGGAGTTGTGGCAGGAGAGCGGGCGGTGGAAGTTCTACGGGGACGAACTGCTCCGCTTCTGCGACCGCAAGGCCAAGGCCGAGGTGGCCGAGCGCCGCAAGCGGGGCGAGACGCCCGATGAACGGGACTTCTACAACTTCTGCCTGGGGCCCACCCACGAGGAGGCCGTCACCGACATCGTCCGGAAGCACGTGCGCAGCTACAAGCAGCTGCCCATGAACCTCTTCCAGGTGCAGACCAAGTTCCGCGATGAGCGCCGTCCCCGCTTCGGCCTCATGCGGGGCCGCGAGTTCACCATGAAGGACGGCTATTCCTTCCACGCCGATGACGCCTGCGCGGACCGCGGCTACTGGGCCATGTACAACGCCTACACCCGGATCTTCTCCCGCCTGGGCGTGAAGTTCCGGCCCGTGGAGGCCGACAGCGGCGCCATCGGCGGCAGCTTCACCCATGAGTTCCACGTGCTGGCGGGCAGCGGCGAGGACGCCATCCTCAGCTGCGACGCCTGCGACTACACCTCGAACATGGAGAAGACGGAGGCTCCGCAATTACCTGTCGGCAATTGCGGAGATAGAATTGAACTGAAGAAAGACCACTTCTGCACACCTGGCGTATTAGGGCAGATCGAGCAGGCGGCGGGGATGAAGGATGCCGAGCATGACGGCATGCCCCTCACCCAGACCAGCAAGTTCTACCTGATGCAGGCCGAGTTCGAGGGGAGCCCGGAGGCCTCGAAATCAGCCCCGGGTGGAGATGTCAGCAACATCAAGGTTCTGCTGGTCGGCGTGGTGCTCCGGGGGGATCACGAGCTCAATCCGGTCAAGGTGAAGAACCTCCTGGGGGCCACCGGGCTCGAGCTGATGGAGATCGTGGAGGCGGAGGCCTTCACCGGCGCGAAATCGGGCTTCATGGGCCCGATCCCGGCCGAGGGGACCCGGTTCGCCGAGGTGCGCGCCGAGGTGCGCATGCTGGTGGACCGCAGCCTCGAAGGAGCCGTCAACCTCACCTGCGGGGCGAACCGCACCGACTACCATCATTTCGGTCTGGATCCGAAGCGGGACCTGCCGGGCTGCACCTTCGCGGATCTTCGGATGGCGGCCGAGCACGATGCCTGCACCCGCTGCGGGAAGGGCCGGTACCAGGCCTTCCGCGGCATCGAGGTGGGCCAGGTCTTCAAGCTGGGCACCAAGTACTCGAAATCCATGTCCTGCACCTTCCTCGACGAGCAGGGCAAGGAACATCCCATGGTGATGGGCTGCTATGGCATCGGCATCACCCGGACCGTGGCCGCGACCGTCGAGCAGAACTACGATGCCGACGGCATCATCTGGCCCTGGCCCATCGCGCCCTACCAGGTGCACGTGGTCTGTCTGGATCCGGGCAGCGAGGAGGTCTCCGGCGTGGCCCACCAGGTCGAGAAGGACCTGGAGGACGCCGGCTTCGAAGTCCTGCACGACGATCGCGAGGGCCTGAGTCCCGGCGCCAAGTTCAAGGATGCGGACCTGCTGGGCTTCCCCCTGCGCCTCACCGTGGGGGCCAAGGGCCTGAAGGAGGGCGTGGTGGAACTCCGCGACCGCCGCACCAAGGCGGTCGTGAAGCTCAAGCCCGAGGCCGCCGTGGCCGAAGTCTCCGTCGCCCGGGACCGCATCATGCAGGAGCTCGAGACAGCGGGAGGACGTTAATGGCGGAAGGCCGGGTCCACCTCACCACCTTCATCGAGGGGGTATTGGTCCACGGCCAGCAGACGCCCTTCGTCCTGCTCGTGCCCTCGCCCCACAGCCCCCATCGCGGCCTCCTCATGCCCGCCCAGATTCCCTGGTCGCCGGGCTTCCTCCCGACCGCGCTCCTCAACGCCCAGGTCGAGGCGGCCTGGGGCATGCCCTTCCGCTTCGTGGACAAGTCGGTCCTGCCCGTGGTGTTCGACGAGCGCACCAGCCGGCTGCCCACCCCGTGGCTGTTGCGCCTCGAGGGGCTCGAAGGGCAGCAGCGCCTCTACCTGAGCCACCTGCTGCGCACCAAGGCGCCCGAGGATCTGCTGCCCCCCCCGCCGACCGGCGGCCAGTGGTTCAGCGAGAAGGGCCTCCAGAGTGCCGATCTCCTGCCCGGCGTCCGCCGCCTCTGCCAGTCCGCCCTGCAGGCGATCTTGGAGGGGTGAGGTTCCAGCTTTTTGCCGTTCAACCGAAAATCGGCGCCCACGGCGCCGATTTTCGCAGGGGCTAGGCCCGGGGAATCAGAACTGCTCGAACGCGTTGAAGAAGTAGCTGACCTCGAACGCCGCGCTCTCGGGCTTGTCGCTGCCGTGGGTGGCGTTGCGGCCGATGTTGGCCCCGAAGCGCTTGCGGAGGGTGCCTTCCGCGGCATTGGCGGGGTTGGTGGCGCCCATGAGGTCCCGCCAGCGCAGGATCGCGTTCTCGCCCTCCAGGACCATGAGCACCACGGGCCCCTCGGTCATGAAGGCCTCCAGTTCCGCGTAGAAGCCCTTGCCCACGTGCTCGTGGTAGAAGCCCTGGCAGATGGCCGGGGTCAGGCGGGTCAGCTTGAGCCCCACGACCTTGAGGCCGCTCTGTTCGATGGCGGTGATGATCTCGCCGGCATGGCCGTCCTTGACGGCATCGGGCTTGATGATGGCAAAGGTGCGTTCGAGGGCCATGGCTTCTCCAGAATCCAAACGTCCAGTGTGGCCTGTGTCAGTAACTTCGGCAACCACGGAAGCTTGACGGCAGGTCCCGGCGCTGGGAAATGGGGGTCCGTCACGCTACAATCGGTGGTTTACGCGACTGGACGGCTTCATGCTCGACACCTTTCTCAAGAAACTCATCGGATCCAAGAATGACCGGGAGCTGAAGCGGCTGTGGGCCAAGGTCCAGGCCATCAATGTGCTGGAGCCCGGGATCTCCGCCCTCAGCGATGAGGCCCTGAAGGCCAAGACCCCGTACCTCAAGGAGAAACTGGCCAGCGGCGCCACTCTGGAGGACATCCTGCCCGAGGCCTTCGCCGTGGCCCGGGAGGCCAGCAGGCGCGTGCTCAAGATGCGCCACTTCGACGTGCAGCTCGTGGGCGGCATGGCGCTGCACGAGGGCAAGGTCGCCGAGATGAGGACGGGTGAAGGCAAGACCCTCACGGCCACGCTGCCCCTCTACCTGAACGCCCTGGCGGGGAAGGGCGCCCACCTAGTCACCGTGAACGACTACCTGGCCCGGCGGGACGCCGAGTGGATGGGCCGCCTCTATACCTGGCTGGGCCTCAGCGTCGGCATCATCCAGCACGGCCTGGACGACCAGCAGCGCCGCGCCGCCTACGCCTGCGACATCACCTACGCCACGAACAACGAACTGGGCTTCGACTACCTCCGCGACAACATGAAATGGGAACTGGAGGAGTTCACCCAGCGCGGCTTCCACTACGCCATCGTCGACGAGGTGGACAGCATCCTCATCGACGAGGCCCGCACCCCCCTCATCATCGCGGGCAGCAGCGAGGAGGACACGTCCAAGTACTTCCGCATCGACGCCATCGTCCCCAAGCTCAAGGCCGACGTGCACTACAAGGTGGACGAGAAGGACCGCCAGGTGATGCTGACGGACGAAGGCATCCACCATGCCGAGCACCTGCTCGGCGTGACGAACCTCTACGATCCCACCAGCATCGAGACCCTGCACGGCCTCAACCAGGCCCTCCTGGCCCACAACCTCTACCGGCTGGACGTGGACTACATGGTCCGCCCCAAGGAGGACGGCAAGGGCATGGAAGTGGTCATCGTGGACGAATTCACGGGCCGCCTCATGCCAGGGCGCCGCTGGTCCAACGGCCTGCACCAGGCCATCGAGGCCAAGGAGGGGGTGGAGGTCAACGCGGAGAACCAGACCCTCGCCACCGTCACCTTCCAGAACTTCTTCCGCATGTACAGCCGGCTGGCGGGCATGACCGGCACCGCCGAGACCGAGGCCACGGAGCTGCACTCCATCTACAAGCTGGACGTGATCGTGGTGCCCACGAACATGCCCATGGTCCGCAAGGACTTCGCGGACACGGTCTATTCGACCCGGGCCGGCAAGAAGAAGGCCGTCGTCGAGGAGATCCGGGACCTGCACACCAAGGGCCAACCCGTCCTGGTGGGCACGGCCAGCATCGAAAGCAGCGAGGATGTGGCCGATGCGCTCAAGGCCGCCCGCATCCCCCACGTGGTACTGAACGCGAAGCACCACGAGCGGGAGGCGGAGATCGTGGCCCAGGCGGGCCGCAAGGGGGCCGTCACCATCGCCACCAACATGGCGGGCCGCGGCACCGACATCATCCTCGGCGGCAATCCCGAGGGCCTGGCCCGGCTCGAGGCCAAGAAGAAGAACATCACCCTCTACGACGCCGAGGGCTTCGAGACGCCCGAGTTCTCGGCCCTCGTGGAGAAGATGCGGGAGCAGACCGCGGCGGAGCACGAGGAGGTGGTGTCCCTCGGCGGCCTGCACATCCTGGGCACGGAACGCAACGAGAGCCGCCGCATCGACAACCAGCTCCGGGGCCGCGCCGGCCGCCAGGGCGATCCCGGCTCCAGCCGCTTCTACCTGTCCCTCGAGGACGACCTGATGCGGATCTTCGGCGGCGACCGCATCAAGAACCTCATGGGCGCCATGGGCATGAACGACGACGAGCCCATTGAGGCGGGCATGGTGACCCGGGCCATCGAGCGCAGCCAGAAGCGGGTGGAAGCCCACCATTTCGAGATCCGCAAGCACCTGCTCGAGTACGACGATGTGATGAACAAGCAGCGCATCTTCTTCTACGGGCTCCGGACCGAGATCCTGAAGGGCAACACCAAGGAGTACGTGCTGCGGGTGGCCGGCGAGATCGCCGAAGGCATCGCCAACGACTTCCTGGCCGACAAGGGCGAGCGCGACCTGGCCGGGTTCCGCGAGCGCGTGGAGCAGCTGTTCACCCTCACCGGGGAGGAAGTGGATGCCGTGGGCGGGATGCCCCAGGCCCAGGCCACCGAGGCCCTGGCGGCCCTGGTGCAGCGCTACTACGAGGGCAAGGACGAGCGCCTGGGGGGCGAGGGCATGCGCAGCTACGAGCGCTGGTCCATCCTCCAGATCATCGATGCGGCCTGGAAGCGGCACCTCCTGGTCATGGACCACCTGAAGGAGGCCATCGGGTTCCGGGGCTACGGCCAGAAGGATCCCCTGGTCGAGTACAAGCGGGAAAGCTACGAGTACTTCGAGCAGATGCGCTTCGGCTACGAGGACGAGATCATCTCCTACCTCTATCGCGTGGAGCCCCAGCCCGCCTACGTGCCGGATGAGGACTTCTTCCGGGTCCCCACCGAGACCATCGAGCTGGGCCCCGACGAACAGGGCAATGCCCCCGATGGGATCCAGCGAGTGCTGCGCTTCACCGCCGGGGGGCTGGAGGACTGATTCATTCAGCTGTTCTTTTGAGAAAATCGCAGGGGGCCATCCGGCCCCTTGCGATTTTCTTGGGCAGGGCCTCCGGCCCTGAGACACACTAGGGTCATGGAACTCATCGTCGTCACGGGACTTTCAGGCGCGGGGCGGCACTCGGTGCTGGGCGCCCTGGAGGACAGCGGCTGCACGGCCCTCGACAACGTGCCGCCGCGCCTCCTGGAGCCCCTCCTGGAACTGGAATCCAAGCTGCAGCCGCACCGCGAGCGGCTGGTGGTGGGCATGGACAGCCGGCAGGCGGAGTTCGTGCAGGAATTCGAGCCGCTGCTGGAGCGGTTGATCCAGGGCAAGGTGCCCGTGCAGGTGGTCTTCGTGGAGGCCGCCGAGGAGGTCCTGCTGCGCCGGTTCTCCGAGACCCGGCGCCCCCACCACCTGGCCATGCTGGGCACCGCCGAGGAGGGCGTCCGCCGGGAACGGGAGCTGCTCGCCCCCATCCGGGCCCTGGCCACCACCATCCTCGATACGAGCCAGCTGAGCCTGTCCGAGCTCCGCCTCCGGATCGCGGCCCTGGTGCCCCAGGTGCCCACCCGCCACACCGCGGTGCGCCTGCTCAGCTTCGGCTACAAGCGGGGCATCCCGGCGGATGCGGACGTGATCCTCGACGCCCGGTTCCTGCCCAATCCCTTTTACGTCGAGGCCCTGAAGCCCCTCACCGGCCGCGATGGGCCCGTCCAGGAGTACCTGCTGGCCTCGCCGGACTTCCGGGAGTTCCTGGAGCGCGCCGAATCCTGGCTCCGCTGGTCCCTGCCCCTGGTCCAGCAGGAGGGCCGGGCCTACCACACCCTCGCCATCGGCTGCACCGGGGGCCAGCACCGCTCGGTGGCCCTGGTGGAGCTGCTGGCCGGCCGGCTCAAGGGCGATGTGGCGGCCCTCACCATCCGGCATCGGGAGCTGGGAGGCTGATCACCTTTCCGTGAAGACCACGCCGCGCTTCGCCAGGTCCTCCCGGATGAAGTCCCAGGCCCCGGGCTGCTGGCCCACGAACTCCGGCGGGCTGATGCCTTCGCGGGTGTAGCAGCCCTTGGCCACCAGGCGCACGGCGGCCGTGCAGGTGTAGCCCGTGGTGCGGGCCATGGACGTGGTCCTGGTGGCCCGGTCGTAGCGGTCCAGCAGGCTCAGCTCCCTCCGCACCGGTCGGCCGCCCTTTTCGCCCTCGATGGCGACCCGCATGACGGTGAAGTCCTCGTCACCCTCCCCCATGTGCCACATGGGGAAGAGCAGGGCCGTGGTCAGATCCAGGGGGCTGATCTCGGCGCCAGCCACCCGGATCTTCTCCTTGCCGAAGAACCCGGACTCCCGGAGCATCCGCATCTTCTCGATGTGGCCGGGGTAGCGCAGGGTCTTCTCCTTCATGTCCGGCACCTGGGGGAAGGTCTTGATGAGGCTGCGCAGGCCGTCGGTGTTGAAGGACTCCAGGGTGCCCAGGCCCTCGAAGTCGACCAGCTCGGGCTCCGACAGGGCGGGGAAGGTGACCACCCGGCCGGCCTTCACGTAGCGGGCCGGGCGCGTGTATTCCTCGATGACATCGATGGGGCTGAAACCCGCCTTGTACTCATAGGGCCAGGTGCGCACCACGGGCAGGCCGCCCACCAGGCATTCGAAGGAGGTGATGCGGTCCCACTGGCGGGAGGCATCGCCCAGGATGAGGTTTCCGCAGCCCGGAGCGATGCCGCAGTCCACGATGGCCGTGAGCTTCTGGTCCTTTGCCAGCGCGTCCAGCTCGAAGCAGTCCTCGTCGAAGAAGGAGATGTCCACCAGGGGCTTGCCGGCCTCCAGCACGGCCCTGGCCGTGGCGAAGCCCATGAAGCCGGGCACCGCGCCCACCACCAGGTCGGCGTCCGCGACGGCGGCCTTCACGGCCTCCGGGAGAGACAGGTCGGCGGCCCGGGTGGCGAGGCCCGCCTCCCGCATGCGCGACAGGGCGGCCTCGGAGCGGTCCGCCACCGTGACCTTGAAGTCCCGGGCCAGGTCCCGGGCCATGGTCCCGCCCACCCGTCCCGCTCCGAGAATGACGACATGGGTCATGGGTTCCTCTGCTGGCTCGATCCACGCTATCACGGCATTCTGGAGGCATGGCGCGTTCCCCTGTCTCCCTCCGGCTCCTCCTGGCCATCGCGATCCTGGCCATCCTGCCGGGGCTGGGCGGGTGGTGGGCCTGGAAGGGGCAGGGACCGCTCCGGCAGGAGGCCACGGTGGTGGTCAAGCGGGGAGAGAGCATCAGCCAGGTGGCGGACCGCCTCGAGCGGGACGGGGTGATCCGTTCGGCCTCGCTGTTCAAGCTCTGGGCCCGGGCCCGCAAGCTCCAGCTCATCCGCGGCGAGTACACCTTCACCCCCAGGGCCAGCCTGTCGGAGGTGGCGGGAAAGCTGCGCCGGGCGGAGATCCACTACACCCTCGTGTCCATCCCCGAGGGGGCCCATGCCTGGTCCGTGCAGAAGCGCCTAAAGGACTTCGTGCCCGAAGACACCTTCTGGATCCTCTGGAAGAGTCCGCGGCTGGCCAGGGCCGCGGGCTTCGAGCAGGCCGAAAGCCTGGAGGGCCTCGTGGCCCCGGCCACCTACAAGCTGAACCACGCCCTGGAGCCCGAGGAAGTGATGCTCATGCTGGTGGAAGCCTTTCGCGACCAGGTGCGTCCGGAGCTGGAGGGCGGGGTCCTCCCGCCCTACCAGACCCTGATCCTGGCGAGCCTGGTGGAGAAGGAGACGAAGCTGCCGGAGGAGCGCCCGAAGGTGGCCGGGGTCTACAAGCGGCGCCTCGACCTCGGCATGCGCCTGCAGTGCGACCCCACCAGCCTCTACGCCCGCTGGCTCAGCGGCGACCTGCGGTTCACCGGGCCCACGGCGGAGGACATCCGCCACTCCCACCGGTTCAACACCTACTCCGTGGCGGGCCTGCCCCCGACGCCCATCGCCATTCCCGGTGCCGCGGCCATCGAGGCGGCCAAGGCGCCCCAGATGGGGAAGGACCTCTACTTCGTGGCCACGGGCAAGGGCGGCCACGCCTTCGCCCCCAGCCTGCGGGGCCACAACCAGAACGTGGGGGCCTACCGCAAGGAACTGGCCCGGCAGAAGCGGGCCGCCCGTGGCTAAAGTAGTACCTGCTACGCTTCGACTCGCCTCGCTCGCCCGGCGACCCTCGCGCGGCGCCGTGGGGTTTTGCTATGAGCTCTAAACTCCGCCTCGACCTGCTGCTCCTGCAGCGCGGGCTTTGCGAGACCCGGGCCAAGGCCCAGGCGCGCATCCTGGCAGGCGAGGTGCTGGTGGAGGACCGGCCCGTCACCAAGGCGGGCACGGCCGTGGACGAGGCGGCCAGCATCCGCCTGCGGGGCGACCCGCCGCCTTTCGTGAGCCGGGGCGGCCTGAAGCTGGCCGGGGCCCTGGACCTCTGGGCCATCGATCCGGCGGGACTCACCTGCTTCGATGCCGGCGCCAGCACCGGGGGCTTCACGGACTGCCTGCTCCAGCGGGGTGCCGCGAAGGTCTATGCGGTGGACGTGGGCACCAACCAACTCCACTGGAAGCTGCGCAGCGACCCCCGGGTGGTCTCCATGGAGCAGGTGAACCTCCGCACCTGGGACCCGGCCTCCATTCCCGAGCGCTGCCACCTGCTCGTGGCGGACCTGAGCTTTATCTCGCTCCGGCTGGTCATCCCGCCGGTGCTGGCCAGCCTCGTCCCCGGGGCCGAGGCCGTGCTGCTGGTGAAGCCCCAGTTCGAGGCGGGCCGCGACGATGTGGGTGCCGGCGGCATCGTGCGCGACCCGGCGGTCCACCGGCGGGTGCTGCTGGAGACCTGGGCCTACTTCGCGGGTACGGAACTGCGCCCCCGGGCCCTCGCCGTGAGCCCCATCCTGGGCGGGGAGGGCAACACGGAATTCCTCCTCCGCCTGGCCCTGGGCGGAGCGACCGGGGACCTGGGCGCCTCCATGGCCGCGCTCGGGTTCTGACACCGCTGTGCGTTGAACGCACAGCGATCCAGCATTGAAGGCAAATGGGCACTTATTTAGAGGCTGTCCCAGTCGGTCTGGATGGAGACTGGAGGCAAACCCACTGCGGATTCGCCGGGCTCTAGGTCGGCCAGTCCGGCCCCGTTCGAGGCCTGCCACCGGGTGAACCCCTCCAGGGCCAGGCGGCCGCCGGGATGGGTGCCCTGGCCGGTGTAGGGCGTGCAGGTTCCCGGCTGCTCGGCCCGGGCATTGATGGAGATGGTGTCCGCCCGGGTCTCCCGCCGGAACCGGCCGATGGCGACGGGGTCCTGGGTGTGGAGGCGGAGGATCGGGCCGCAGGCGGCGCCGTGGAGCCAGGCCAGGGGCTCTTCGATGTCCTTGAAGGTGGAGAGGTTCACCGAGGGGCCGGGAACCTGGTTCCGGAACAACCCCATCTCGGGCCTCACGCCGTCCCACACGCAGGGCTGCATGTAGACGCCGTGGCCGATGTTCCCCTTCACGCGG
>JARLGO010000512.1 GCA_031292655.1 Geothrix sp. | reverse complement strand
TGTGGAGACTCCCCATGCCCACCGAAGCTCCGGCCCTCAGCTCCGCCAGCGCCATGGCCAAAGACCTGGGGGTCTCGGATGCCAAGGTCAAAAAGGCCATCCAGGACCTGGGACTCGCAGCCGCCGCCAAGAAGGGCTGCTGTTCCTTCTATGACGCCGAAGCCATGGCCAAGCTGAAGGCCTTCTTCAAGTAGCCAAAGGCTCCTCTGTTCTGCGCCGTGCCGGCGCAGAGTTGACAAAAAGGGCGCCAAAGGCGCCCTTTAGCTGGTCTATGCGATGGCCTGTCGAATATCGAACAGGAGGCGCTTGAGCTCCAGTTCCGACAATTGGAGGGGCACCTGCTGCTTGACCTCCTCCTTCCGGTAGAAGGCGATGCGCTTCACCACGATCTTGTTCTTGCCGATGCTGATCTCGTTGAACTGGATCTGGGTGTCGTCCTTGTAGGGGGGCAGGCTCCGAAGCTGGATGTACATCCCCCGCCGGTCATGGTCCACGATCTCGAGGCGCTCCTTCAGGTAGTTCACCTGCTCAGAGAGCTTTTCCGCCTTGGTCTTCAGCTTGGCGAAGCTGAGCTTCTTTGGGATGTGGCGCTCCAGGACCATCTCGCCCAACTGAACCCCATCCTCCTTGCGGAGCAGGAAGCCAGCCAAGGTGCCATCCAACTCCTGGTCGGTCTGGCTGAAGGTCTCAAATCCCTGGAATTCTCCGGGAAGCACAGAGTCGTCGTAGCGCTTGGCTTTGCGGGAAAGCTTCATGAGGCACCTCGGAGAGTTCCATCACAGCCAGAGCCGTGCCAGGAATTTTCTACCGCCACGAAAAGGGCACACCCCTTGAGCCGTCAGCACTTCTCCGCGGGTCTTGCCCAGCGCTACCTGCCCAGGAGGGGCCCGCCACCCCCAAACCCTGTTCGATTTCGGTCAGGCAAGAAGCGATCTGTTCAATTCTGGACAGAGGCTTCCTCTGAACCCGCACTCGGCCATCGCCGCCGGTAGATCATGCGGTCCAGGGCCCGGTTGAAGGGGCTCCAGGAACCCCCTGAAGCCTCATCCTGCATGGCCCGGGACATGGCTTCCAGCTTGCCATCCAGGTCGTCAAGGTAGTGGACCAGCAGGGCTTCCGGGGTCTTCGGCAGGACGGGGGATCCGAACTCCAGGTGGCCGTGGTGGCTCAGGACGATGTGCAGGATTTGCAGTCGCAGCTCCTCGGGAAATGCGGGGATCTTGCCCACCGCCTGGCTGATCCACTGGGCTTCCAGGGCGATGTGACCCAGCAGGTTGCCCGCATCCGTGTACCCGAAGCTGCGCTGGTAGCTCAGTTCGGCGGTCTTGCCCACATCGTGGAGGAGGACCCCCGCCAGCACCAGGTCCCGATTCAGGTCCCGGTAATGCCCACAGGCCCGCTCGGCCATGCTCATGACTGACAGGGTGTGCTCCAGCAACCCGCCGAGGTGGGCATGGTGCATGGACTTGGCGGCGGGGGCCAAGGCGAAGGCCGCGCGCAGGGCCTCGTCCTCCACGAACAGGGCCGAGAGCAGACGGCGGATCCACGGGTCCCTCACGGATCCGATGAACCCGTCCATCTCCGCCAGCATCTCCGGCACGGGCCGGGCACTCACGGGGAAGAACGCCGAGAAATCACCGACTTCCGCATCCGCGGCGAACCGCACCTTGTCCAGCCGGAGCTGGAGGCGCCCGTTGTAGCTCGTGGCGGCGCCTTTCAGGCGCACGAAGACATCGGCCCGGATGGCCTCCAGGTCGCCCTCGACGGCCCGCAGGTCCCAGAGGAAGGCCTTCAGGTCGCCCGAGGCATCCGACAGTTTCAGCTCCAGGTACTCGCTCCCCTTGGTGCTGACCTTGTAGACGGCCTCCTGGGCCAGGAGGAACCCCTGGAAGGAGTCGCCCTCCTTCAGGTTCCGGATCAGGGGCTGGTCGGGCATCGGGACTCCAAGGGACCGGCAGGTTCTTCCGGTCGAGATGACAATCGCTGTCTAGTGGCTGCGGGGCACCTTCGGCGGCAGGGCGAAGGGATCCTCGTCGCCGTACCCGAACTCCAGGGGAATCCGCTTGTCCTCGAGCACTTCAAAGAGGGCCCACTGGTCGGCCTTCTTCACGTTGCCATCGGGCAGGGCCAGCACCCGGACCTTCAGCACCCGGTTGTAGAGCGGGAACTCCAGCTCATCGTCGGCCCTCACCTCCTGGCTGGCCTTCCTGGGGATGCCGTTCACCCGCACCATCCCCTCGTCGCAAAGCTGGTTCGCCAGCTCCCGCCGCTTGATGAGCAGGCTCTTCTTGAGGAAGGTGTCCAGCCTCAATGCATCACCCCTTCAGGATCTGGTCCTTGGGCACCAGATAACGGATGTTGGCGCGCATCCGCAGATTCGCCAGGTACTGCTCGATGGCGTTCTGGGCTTTCGGTTCCTGGAGCTTTTCCAGGATCTTCGCCTTCACCTCCGCGAAGGACTTCACGGGTGCGTCCTCGAGCGCCATGAGCTGGATCAGGTACAGGTCCTTGTCCGTCTCGATGGGCGCGGAAACCTGCTCAGGCTTGAGCTGCACCGCCGCGTCCTCGATGCTGGGGCGGAGGAAGCCCTTGTTCATCCACCCCAGGTCGCCCCCCGTGGCCTTGCTGGGACTGGTGGAGTAGAGCCGGGCGAGCTCCTCGAAGGACTTGCCGCCCTTCAGCTCGGCCTGGATCGCCGCCAGCTTCTTCCTGGCCTCGACCTGGTCCTCGGGCGTGGCGCCCTTGGCGATCACCAGTTCGCGGATGCGGAACCGGCTGGGCAGGCGGTATTCATCCTTGTGATCCTCGTAATAGGCGCGCAGTTCGTTGTCCTCGACGGCCACCTTCGAATACACCTCGCGCTGCAGCACGAACTGCTGGGTGGCCTGCTGCTTCTGCCGCTTCATGAACTCGGGCAGTCCGATGCCGAGGCTTCCCTTGAGGGCCCGCTCCAGATCCCCATCCGTGGCGAAGTTGTTTTCCTTCTTGATGCCATCGATGCTGGCGCGGATGTACTCGTCCGTGACCGGGGAGCCCATCTCATCCCCCTTGTCCTCCAGGAGGAAGGCGTCCACAAGACCCTGCAGGGTCTTCTCACGGGCGTCCTTCAGCTTCTCGTCCAGTTCCTTCCCCGAGAACTGGCGGTAGAGGGCGGCATGCTGCTGTTCCACGGCCTGGTTGAGCTCCCGGCGCGTGATGATGTGCTTGTTGACGACCACGAGGATCTCGTCGCGGACATCCGCCTTGGTCTCGGCCACCAGGGCCGGAGCGAGAAGCAGAACGGCCAGGGCCGGCGCGATCAGCTTCACTCGGCACCTCCCTTGGGGGTCGCCGGGGTCTTGGGGGTTTCCGGAGCCTGGGCGGGCTCAGGGGCCTTGGGCGTCTCGGCGGCCTTCACCGGCTCGGGAGCCTTGGGCGCCGGGGCGGGCTTGATGAGCTCGAAGGGGATCTCCTGGCGGAGGTGGTCCATCAGCTCGTTCCATACCTGGCCCTGGCGTTCCTGCTGGGCCAGCTTTTCCGCCTGCCCCTTGGCCTCCTCGAAGGGCACCTCCCGGGCGGGCTTGCGGCTCTCCACCTTGATCAGGTGGTAGCCGTAGCTCGTCTTCACGGGGGCGCCCACCTTGCCCAGGGGCTGGGTGCGGGCCGCCGCGCCGAACTCGGGGACCCAGCCCGTGGGATCGGCGTCGGCATAGAGCCCGCCGTTCTCCTTGCTGCCCGGATCGTCGCTGTACTTCTTGACGAGGGCCTCGAACTTGGCCCCCTTCTTGAGTTCGGCCTGGATCTTCGCGATGCGGGCCTTGGCCTCGGCATCGCTGAGGCCCTGCTGGCCCTCGCCCTGTTTCACGGACACCAGGATGTGGCGCACCGACACCAGGTCCGGCTGCTTGAAGCGATCGGGATGCTTGTCGTAGTAGGCCTTCACCGCCGCCTCGTCCACCGCCAGCTTCTTCTGGAGGGCCGGGCCCTCCTTGGTCAGGTACTCCCGGGCCAGCAGGTCATCCTTGGCGCGATCCAGGGCCCGCTGGAAGCCCGGCGACTTGTCCAGGCCCATGCGCCTGGCTTCCACGGAAAGCAGCTTGCTCTCGGCCATGCGCTTGATGAACTCCTCCTTGCCGCCCTGGATCATGAGGAGCTGCATCTGCTCCTGCTGGCCCAGCAGGCGGAAGGCCGCCTGGAAGTCCGCCTCGGAGACGACCTCATCTCCCACCTTGGCGAGGATCACATCCTCGGGCTTGGGCGCGGGCTTGGGAACAGGCGCTGCCACGGGCGCGGGCTTGGCCACGGGGGCCGGAGTGGAGGCGGGGGCCGGCGCCTTGGCCGGCTCCTGGGCGACGACACCAAGGGCGATGAGGGAGATCAGGGAGGCACGGAGCATGTTTTTCCTTGGATTGGTCGGGGGTTGTTTCAGGACGGCCCCGACCTAGCGGCGGCGGCCGCCCAGCAGGTTCATCAGGGAAATGAAGATGTTGTAGAGGCTCACGAAGAGGGCCAGGGCGAAGCCCGCGGGGTCCCCGAAATCGTTGGTGCGGAGCATGGCCGAGGTATCCCAGAGCAGCTTGGCCGAGCAGGCGATGACCGCCACGCCGGAGATGATGAGGCTGAAGGTCTCCAGGTGGAAGATGGCCGCGGCCAGGCTTCCGAAGAACATCACGGCGATGCCGACGATGACGAAGTTGCGGAGGAAGCTGAAGTCCCGCTTGGACACGAAGGCCGTCACGGTGAGCGTGAGGAAGACGGTACCCGTGAGGCCGAAGGCCATGAACACCGGCCTGAAGCCCGCCCCCTGGGCCACCGCCAGGGCGATGATGCCCGCGATGACGCCGGAGACGTAGGTGAAAATGGCATAGGCGACCCGGTTCAGGGGCTTCCGGCGGCTCACCCTGGACGCGAACATCAGGGTCCCGAACTGGGCCCCGAAGAGGATCCAGAACCAGAAACGGCCGGCCACCGAGACCAGGGCGCTCCCGATCAGGGGGGCGCTCAGGGCCCCCAGAGCGGCCACGGCAAACCCGCCCATGAGCCAAAGGTAGACGTTCCGGACAAAATCAAGGCGGGACTGCGTCCCGGTTGAGGTCCCCTGCCAAGACTGCTGAAGATCCATGCCACGCTCCAAGGGAGATCCGGTCTCGGATCCCCCTTAGATCCTAACATTCCCCCCACCCTATCCCTGCCATGAGCACCCCCGAGGTTCCGTGATCCCCCCTTCCTGGCTCGACCGACTTCAACAGCAGGCCGCGCGCCGCCGGGCCCTGGGCCGGGAGCGGGCCATTCATCCGCCCACCGGCGTGGATGTGTGTTCCAACGACTACCTGGGCCTGCGGCGGGATCCCCGCCTGGCCGAAGCCGCCGCCGTCGCCGCCCGGACCGAAGGCGCCGGGGCCGGCGCCGCCCGCCTCCTGCGGGGCACCAGTCCCCTCCACGACGGGCTGGAGGCCACCCTGGCCCAGTGGAAGGGCACGGAGGCCTGCCTCCTCTTCAACACGGGCTACCAGGCCAATGCCACCCTCCTCCCGGCCCTGGTGGGGGCGGGCGACGCGGTCTTTTCCGATGCCCTCAACCACGCCTCCCTGGTGGATGGCTGCCGCATGGCCCGGGCCCGCGGGGCCCATGTGGGCGTCTTCGGCCACCGGGATCTCGGGGACCTGGGCTTGCAGTTCGCCGCCTGGCGGGCCACGGCCCCTCCGGCCGCCCTGGCCCTGGTGGCCACGGACGCGGTGTTCAGCATGGACGGCGACGCCGCCGACCTGCCGGCCCTGGTGGAGCTGTGCGAAAGGCAGGGGGCCCTGCTGCTCATCGACGAGGCCCATGCGACGGGCCTGCTGGGGGCCGACGGCGCGGGGCTGGCCCAGCTCCAGGGTGTCCATGGGCGGGTCCCCCTGGTCATGGGCACCCTGGGGAAGGCCCTCGGTTCCTTTGGCGCCTTCGTCTGCTGCGATGCCGCGCTCCGCGACCACCTCGTAAACACGGCCCGGGGCTTCATCTTCTCCACCGCCCTGCCCCCGCCGGTGCTCGGAGCCGCCCTGGCGGGCCTCCGCCTCGCCCGCGCCGAGCCCTGGCGCCGGGCGCGGGCCCTGGCCCTGGCGGACCGGCTCCGGGAGGCCCTGGGACAGCCCAGCCAGCCTTCAGCCATCGTGCCCGTCCCGGTGGGGGCCGACGCCGAGGCCGTGCGCCGGGCGGAAGCCCTCCAGCGCCAGGGCTTCGACGTGCGGGCCGTGCGGCCCCCCACGGTGCCCGAAGGCTCGGCCCGGCTCCGGATCACCACGGGCGCCCACCTGGAGGATGGCCAGGTCGAGGCCCTCCTCCGGGCCCTCCTACCGATGCTGGGCGGTGGATGAATGGAAGGTCAGCCTTCCAGCGCCTTTTGCATGGCAGCCATGAGGTCCTCGCGGAGGAAGGGTTTTTGCACGAAGGCCGCCAGCCCCTTGCCCAGGAAGTCCTGGATGGCCTCCTGCTCGTTGTAGCCGCTGGTGAGGACGACCCGGCAGCCGGGGTCCAGGCGGCGCAGCTCCCGGAAGGTCTCCACCCCATCGAGGTGGGGCATGGTCAGGTCCATGAGCACTGCCCGGATCGGGACCGGGCTCTTCCGGAACCGCTCCAGGGCCTGGAGCCCGTCCTCGGCGACCACCACCTCGAATCCCATGGACTGCAACAGATTCGAGGCCACCTGGCGCACCCCCTCCTCGTCGTCCACCACCAGGACGGT
>JARLGO010000511.1 GCA_031292655.1 Geothrix sp. | reverse complement strand
CACCACCATGAGTCCCAGCAGGACCAGGGCCGCCTGTCTTGAAGCTCGTTCCATGCTCATGCAGATCCTTCACGGGTCCGGTTTGAAATGGGACTGGCCGTCGCGCGTCTTCTGCTCTCGGGCGGGGGGACGGGCCGATCGGAAAGGGCGGCCTCTCGCCTGGGGAGAACGACCCTCCCATTCAAGGTGCCGGGGGATTGGCGTCGGAATTACGGGTACCCTGGCCATTATATGCCCAAGCCCGCGCTGCCTCGATGGATCGGAGCCTTCGTGTTCCTCGGGCTGGTCCTGGCCTGCGGTCCCCCCGCCACAGGCCCCGGTTCCGGGCGCGGCGCCATGCCCTCTTTCGCCGTGTGGTCCTATCGCGATCTCCCGGGTTCGACTTCGGAGCAGGCCGCCTTCTTCAAGTTTGCGGAACGCCAGGGCGTGCGGGAGCTGTTCCTGGGGGCCGCGGACCTGCTGCCCGGGCGGGCCGAGGCCCTGGCCGCCTTCCTGGACGCCGCCCGGCAGCGGGGCCTTGCCGTGTCCCTGGTGCTGGACATGGACAGCTGGGCCCGCCCCGACCAGCGACCCGCGGCCCTCGAGGCCGTCCGGGCCGTGCGCGACTTTGATCTCGAGCAGGCCCGGGCGGGCCGGGCCCGCCTGGCGGCCCTGCAGATCGATGTCGAGCCCCACGCGCTGCCGGACTGGGAGCGAAATGGCGCAAGGCTGTCCGGCGATTACCTCGATCTGCTGGAAGCGGTCAAGGCCGGCCTGGCCGGAGGTCCTCCCCTTCACGTGGACATCCCCGTGTGGTGGCAGGGGCGGCCGATCCAGCGCCAGGGCCGGACCCGCCCCCTCAGCGAGTGGGTCATCCAGCTGGCGGACCGGACGGTGCTCATGGATTATCGCAACCGGGTGAAGGCCATCGTCGAGGACGCCGAGGGCCCCCTGGCTGCGGCGGATGCCCTGGGGCGACCCGTGCTGATCGGCCTGGCGGTGCACTGCGATCGGGCCCCCGACAACGCGACGACCAGTTTCTGCGGACACGGCGAAGGCGCCCTGTTCCGGGCCATGCGCAAGGCAAACGCCCGTTTGAGGCGGCATCCCAGCTACGCGGGGATGGCCGTGTTCACCTACGAAGACTGGCTCATCTTGAAGCGCTGAGATCTCCGGAATGCTTGACGCAGACTCCGGGCTCGCCCATCCTTGGAGCTCCGGTTCTTTGGCAGTCCCAGAGCGATATCCAGAAAGGTGGAGGGATTAGGCCCTGTGAAACCTTGGCAACCTGCTCGCGCAAGGTGCCAAATCCTGCCCCCGGGAATGTGGGGGAAAGATAAGCAGATGGACTGACCAACCCCCTTCGGATGTCGCCTCAAGGATCGCCCCCATCCTGCGAGTCCCATGTCGCCAACCACCTTCCAGCAGGCCCTTGACGCGGGCGAGTGCTTCCTTTTCGACGGAAGCACGGCGACGGCCCTGTACGATCGCGGCATCACCCTCCAGCGCAGCTTCGAGGAATGCAACCTGAAGGCGCCCGACCTGCTGCTGGCCATCCACGGGGAGTTCCTGGCCGCGGGCGCCCAGGTGCTCACCACCAACACCTGGGGGGCCGGCCGGCTGAAGCTGGCGACCCGGGGCCTCGACGGCCAGCTGGACGCCATCAACCGCGAAGGGGTGGCCCTGGCCAAGCGGGCCATCACCCAGCAGGGCGCCCGCGCCTGGGTGGCGGGCTGCATCGGCCCCCTCGGCGTGCGCATCGAGCCCTGGGGACCCACCTCCTTCGATGAAGCCCGGGCCCTCTTCCGCGAGCAGGCGGCTCCGCTGATCGAGGCCGGGTCCGATCTGATCGTCCTCGAGGGCTTCGAGGACCTCAATGAGATCCATCAGGCCATGCGGGCGGTGCAGGAGCTGGGCAGCCTGCCCATCGCCGCGCTCATGACCACCAACGAGGATGGCCAGGCCCTCTTCGGGGCCGAACCCGAATGGTTCATCAAGCAGCTCGATGGCTGGGGCGCCGACCTGGTGGGCCTCATCGGCGGCAACGGCCCCGCCCCCCAGCTGCGCCTGCTGGAGCACCTGAAGGCCGTCACCACCAAGCCCATCGTCCTCCAGCCCAATCCCGGCCTGCCCCACATGGTCGACGGCCGGCTCTTCTACGGCGCCAGCCCCGAGTACCTGGGCGGGTTCGCCGCCCGGGCCCTGGCCGCCGGCGCCCGGGGCGTGGGCGGCTGCAGCGGCACCACGCCCGCGCACATCCGCGCCATGCGGGGCGCCTTCAAGCAGGAGCGGGCCTTCGTGCAGGCGGGCGGCGGCTTCGAGCTCAAGCCCCACGAACAGCCCCAGCCCGAGGCTCCCTTCGCCTTCCGCAGCCGCTTCAGCCTCAAGCTGGCCCAGGGCGAGTTCACCCATACGGTGGAGCTGGTGCCCCCCAAGGGCATGGAGTACGACAAGCTCGTGGCCAAGACCCGCCAGTGCCGGGCCCTGGGTGTGGACGCCATCAACGTCCCCGACGGCCCCCGCGCCATGGCCCGCATGTCCGCCCTGGCCACGGCCCTCATCATCGAGCAGCAGGTGGGCCTCGAGACCATCCTCCACTACGCCTGCCGGGACCGGAACCTGCTGGGCATGCAAAGCGACCTGCTGGGCGCCGCGGGCCTGGGCCTGCGCAACATCCTGGCGGTCACGGGCGATCCGCCGAAGCTGGGACCCTACCCCCAGGCCACGGCCGTCTTCGACGTGGATGCCATCGGCCTCGTGAACATGCTCAAGCGCCTGAACACCGGCCTCGACCTGGGCGGCGCGGGCATCGGCAAGCCCACCTCCTTCAGCATCGGGGTGGGCGCCAACCCGGTGGCCGAGGATCTGGAGCGGGAGAAGACCCGCTTCCGCTACAAGGTGGAGGCCGGCGCCCAGTGGGCCATCACGCAGCCCGTGTTCGAGCCGGAGGGCCTCTTCCGCTTCCTCGACTTCGCCGAGGCCCTCGACGGCAAGGGCGGCCTCCCCATCATCGCGGGCATCTGGCCCCTCAAGAGCCTGCGCAACGCCGAATTCATGGCCAACGAGGTGCCCGGCGCCTACGTGCCGCCGGCCGTGCT
>JARLGO010000116.1 GCA_031292655.1 Geothrix sp. | reverse complement strand
TGGGGGGCGAGGTCTGCGGCACCCTGACGGTGTATTCCACGGAAACGGGGTTCTTCGGACCCCACGAGGTGGCGCTGCTGGAGGAGGCCGCCAGCGATGTCTCCTTCGCCCTGGACCACCTGGCCGGCGAGGCCCAGCGCAAGCAGCTGGAGGAATCCCTCCGGACCATTTCCATGGCGATGGAACAGAGCCCGTTCAGCGTGATGATCACGGACGCCTCGGGCGCCATCGAGTACGTGAATCCCTGGTTCACGAAGGTGACGGGCTACACCCTCACGGAGGCGGTCGGCCGGAACCCGCGGATCCTGAAGTCGCCCTCCACGCCGCCCACGGTCTACCAGCAGCTGTGGAGCACGCTGGCCCGGGGAGAGGTCTGGGTGGGCGAGCTGGAGAACCGCAGGAAGGACGGCCAACCCTTCCATGAACGGTCCACCATCGCCCCTGTGAAGGGCGCGGACGACCGGGTGATCCACTACATCGCCATCAAGGAGGACATCACGGGCCTGAAGCGGGACCAGGAGGAACGGCGCTCCCTGGAGGCCCAGCTGCACCAGGCCCAGAAGCTGGAAAGCCTCGGCAGCCTGGCGGGCGGTGTCGCCCACGACATGAACAACGTGCTGGGGGCCATCCTCAGCTTATCCTCGGCCCTGCGGGAGGGCGCGGATCCCTTCTCGCCCGTGGCGAAGAGCCTCGACACCATCATGAGCGCCTGTCTGCGGGGCCGGGGCGTGGTGAAGGGCCTGCTCTACTTCGCCCAAAAGGACCTGCAGGAGGAGCAGCTCATCGACCTCAACGACCTGGTGAGGGAGATGAAGGAGCTGCTGAGCCACACCACGCTCCAGCGGATCCAGCTGACCCTGGACCTCCAGGAGGACCTCGGCCGGATCCGGGGCGACGCGGGGGCCCTGAGCCACGCGCTCATGAACCTCTGCGTGAATGCCATCGACGCCATGCCCAAGGGCGGGTCCCTGCGCATCCAGACCGCCGCCCTGGATGGCGGTGTGCTCCTGCGTGTGCAGGACACGGGCCTGGGCATGGCCCCCGAGGTGCTGGCCAAGGCCATGGAGCCCTTCTTCACCACCAAACCCCGGGGCAAGGGCACGGGGCTCGGCCTGGCCATGGTCTACGGCACCATGAAGGCCCACGAGGGCACCTTCGAGCTCCACAGCCAGTCGGGGCAGGGCACCGAGGCCATCCTGCGGTTCCCCCCGGGCCGCGTGGAAAGGCCGGTACCCCGGCAGGAGGCCGTTCCGGCGGCGATGGACGCGCCGGTGGGGCTGAGGGTCCTGCTGGTGGATGACGACGAGCTCATCCGGGAGGCGGTGGGCCCCATGCTGGAGGTGCTGGGGCACACGGTCACGACGGCCCCCGGAGGCCCGCAGGCCCTGGCCTTCCTTCGCGAGGGCCGGGAGGTCGACCTGGTGATCCTGGACATGAACATGCCGGGCATGAGCGGGGCCGAGGCGCTGCCCCGCATCCTCGACCTCCGGCCGGAGCTGCCGGTCCTCATGGCCACGGGCTTCAGCGACCATGAGATCGCGCCCCTGCTGAAAGATCGCCCCACAGTCTCGAGCATCCGAAAGCCCTTCAGCCTGAAGGAAATCCAGGCCAAGATCGCCGCGCTCGGGATTCAACCCGCGCCCGGCCCGCGGCCCTGAAGGCGGGGATTCAAGCGATGGCGGCCCCGGGACGATAGGAACGTTCCATCATTGACGGGAAACTGCATGGTCATAGCCCCCTGGAACAGCCGCTTTGCGACCGGGATCGACCTGATCGACGCGCAGCACCAGTCCCTCTTCGAGGCCGTGAACCGGCTGGCGGAGGCGTTCAAGGCCGGGCACGCGAAGCAGCAGGTGAAGGCGAGCCTGGATTTCCTCGTCGGCTACACCCAGGAGCACTTCCAGGACGAGGAACGGTTCATGCGCGAGATGGATTATCCCGGACTGGCTGAGCACCGGGGCGAGCACGCCCGGCTGATGGAGCAGGTCCGCGATCTCCAGATGGCCTTCGAGGAGGGGCAGCCTGTGGCCATGGACGTCGCGATCTTCCTGGCGGACTGGCTGAGGGAGCACATCCATGGCTCTGACATGGCCTATGTCCGCTTCATGAAGGAACCGCGCCAAAAATGAAGGTCTTCCGATAGCGGGCCGATGGGTCTCCTGGAGCTTCCATAGGAGACAACGTGGCCCTCATGCTTTGGAACAGCCGGTTCGAAACGGGGATCGGGATCATCGACACGCAACACAAAGCCCTCTTCCAGGCGGTGAACGATCTCGCCGATTCCTTCAAGACCGGGACTTCCAAGACCCAGGTGAAGGAGTGCCTGGATTTCCTGGTGAAGTACACCGTCGAGCATTTCAGCACTGAAGAGAAGGTCATGAAGGAGATGGGCTACCCGGACCTCACCTCCCACAAGGTCGAACACGCCAAGCTGGTGGAAAAGGCCCTGGATCTGCAGGCCAAGCTCGCCGAGGGGAAACCCGTCACCATGGAGGTGACCACCTTCCTGTCGAACTGGCTGAAGCACCACATCAATGAAGTGGACATGGGCTACGCCAATTTCAAGCGGGCCAAGGAGCGGAAGTAGGGGGCAGGACCGGCGCCGAACGGAGGGAGTCCACCCATGGCCAGGATCGTCGTGATCGACGACAGCAAGCTCATCCGCAGCCTGCTCCAGCACATCCTGGAGCAGGCCGGCTACGAGGTGGAGGTCTGGGAGGAGGTGACGGCTGCGGAGATTCCCGACCGCATCCAGGCGGGAAACCCCGACCTGATCCTCACGGACTACCAGATGCCCGGATCCAATGGCCTGACCCTGGCCCGCATGGCCCGCAAGACCCGGCCCGGGCTTCCGGTCATCGTGGTGACCGCCAGTCATGATCCGGCGGTGATGGATGCCCTCCATCGCGTGGAGGTCGCGTACATCCTCCACAAGCCGATCCACGCAGAGGAGCTGCTGCAGGTGGTGCGGAAGGCGCTCCCTCCGGTCGCCGGGTGATCAGATCCGGTCCAGCCCTTCCCGGCCCTGCATGACCTTCCAGGGGAGCAGCTCGTAGTTGGCCAGCCCGTGCTGGCAGAAGGGATCTCCATCCCGAAGAGCGTCCAGTTCGGCCAGGGGGTTCTCATCCCCCACCCGCACCAGCCACAAGCCGCCGAACCGCGGGTCCAGGGGCCCGGAAGCCACCAGGACACCCCGTTCCGAGAGCGTGCGGAGGTAGGCACGATGGGCCTCCGTGACCGCCTCGATCTCGGGCAGCGGGCGGCGGTAGCGGCAGATGATCATGGCGTACATGGGGTCTCCTCAATCCGTCCCAGGTGAACATGACGCAAGATCCCCGACAAGCCCTGCTTGGCGGGAGAAGGCACACCGGTGAAAAGCGGGAAGCCGCCGGGGGCCCCGGGCCTCGGGGCGGGAGGATCCGCCACCGGCGGCCATTTCACATGGCACGGGCCGCCATTTTCAGACAATCTGGTCTGTATTAAGGAAGCCCCTCGTTTTCCACGATGCAACCCCTAGGACCTCTCCAAAGGAACCACCCATGCCCGTGACCCGCGCTTCGGCTGAACATCTCTGGCTGCGCCGCCTCAGCATCGGTCGGAAGCTGGCCCTGCTGCTGCTGCCCATCCTGGTGTTCCTGGCGCTCTTGGCCAGCTGGCTGACGGGTTCGCTCTGGTCCCGCTACCAGGCGGCGCGGGAGACCGAGGCCCTGGCCCTCCGCTGCGTGAGCACCGGCGGGGTCGTGCATGCCCTCCAGGCGGAGCGGGGCCTGGGCTCGGGCTTCCTTTCGGGGGCCTCCAATGCCGAGCCCCTCCAGGCCCAGCGGCAAAAGGCCGGGCAGGCGCTCGCGGCGGCCCGGGAAGGGGCCCAGGGAACCGCACTGGAACAGGTGAATGGCCTGTCGAGCCGCCTGGAGGGGCTGCGGAAGCAGGTGGATGGCCGGGCCCTCACGGCCCCCGAGGCCATTGCCGCCTACAGCCGCGAGATCGCCACCCTGCTCGATGCCCTGGACCTGATCCAGGCGGGGCCGGAGGCCCAGGCTCTCCAGCGCCTGCAGTGGGCCAAGGAAGCCGCGGGGCAGGAGCGGGCCACGGGCATGGCTGCCGCCACGGCCGGAACCCTCAGCTTGGCCGCTCACGGGCGGCTGGCCAGCCTCGCGGCCCTGCAGGAGGACCGGTTGCGGCAGGCGGGATCCCTCCTGAAGGGCTCCGACGCCGTATCCATGGACGGATTGCTCAGCCCCGCGAGTTTCGGGATCGTCCAGGAGATGCGCCAGGCCCTGCTGGAGCGGCCTTCGGGGCCCTGGGGTTTCACGCCCGAGGCCTGGTTCAAGGGGGCCACGGAGCGGGTGGATCGGCTTCATGGGGCGGAGGAAGCCCTGGCCGGCCACCTGGCGCAGCGGGTGAAGGCGGACTCCGAGGGGGCCCGACTGGCCCTGCTGGCGATATTGGGGGTGCTGCTGGGGGTCATCGCGACCACCGGTTTCCTGATCCGCGCGGTGACCCGCGGGCTCATCCACCCCATCCAGGGCCTGACGACCGCCCTGAGGCAGCAGGACCTGAACCTGCGCATGGAGACCACCGGGAAGGACGAGATCAGCGAGCTGGCGCGGGCGTTCAACGATTTCCAGGGGCACTTGGTGGGGGTCATCACGACCATCCAGAAGGCCTCCGCCCAGGTGGCCTCCCTGGCCGGCCAGCTGGTGTCAGGAGCCGAGGAGACCCAGCGCGCCACGGACATGGTGGCCCAAGGGAGCGAACACCAGCGGGGGGCCATGGATCAGGCCTCCGCCGCGATCCATCAGCTGTCTGCATCGGTCGAGCAGGTGGCGCGGACCGTGGAGGCCGCCCTGCAGCGGGCGGCCTCCGCCAGGACCGAAGCCACGGCGGGCGCAGGCTTCGGGCGGGAAACCGCCGCGGCCATGGAGAGCATCCAGGGGGCTACGGAGCGCATCGTGAGGGCCGTCCAGGTGATCCAGGACATCGCCCGGCAGACCAACCTCCTGAGCCTCAACGCGGCCATCGAGGCGGCCAAGGCCGGCAGCCTGGGCAAGGGCTTCGCCGTGGTGGCCGAGGAAGTGCGCAAGCTGGCCGAGCGGAGCGCCACGGCCGCCCATGAAATCGAGACCCTCATCGTCCAGACCCGCGAGATCGTGGGCACGGGGGCCGACAAGGTGGCGGGCACCTCGGCGGCCCTGGAACGGATCCTCGTGGAAGTGTCCACCCTGGCCCGCCAGATGGAGGAGATCGACCTCGCCTCCCGGGAGCAGGCCAAGGCGAGCAGTGACATCACGGAGCAGACCGAGGGGGTCCGCACCACCAGTGAGCAGAATGCGGCGGGCGCCCTGGAACTGGCGGCCACCGTGCAGGAGACGGTGCGGCACCTGGACAGCCTGGCCCAGGTGTCGGATCAGTTGGCCCAGGAGGCGTCCGCGTTCCAGATGGGATGAACCGCGACCACCTGGAACGGAGGCCTTGGATCGGCGCCGGTCAGCGAACGATGCGGGTGCCGACGGTGGCGGGATCCCCGGTGGCCAGGGCTTCGGCGGTGGTGATGAGCACCTCCTGGCCGCCGCCCTCCAGGTAGGCCAGGGCGCTTTCGATCTTGGGGCCCATGCTGCCCGCCGGGAACTGGCCCTCCGCCAGGTGCTGCCGGGCCTCCGTGGCGCTGAGGCGGCTCACCCAGCGCTGGGAGGGCTTCCCGAAGTCGAGGGCCACCTGGGCCACGCCCGTGAGGATGATGAAGAGGTCGGCGCCCAGCTGGGCCGCCAGCAGGGCGCTGAGGCGGTCCTTGTCGATGACGGCCTCCACCCCCACCAGGAAGCCGCTGGCGTCGCGGATCACGGGGATGCCGCCCCCGCCGCCGGCGATCACCGAGTGGCCCGAGTGGAGCAGGGTCTTGATGGCGTCCAGCTGGATGATCTCCAGGGGCCGGGGCGAGGGCACCACCTTGCGCCAGCCGCGCCCCGAATCCTCCTTCATCTTCCAGCGCTTGGACCGCATGAGCTCCAGGGCCCGGAATTCCGGATAGAAGGGACCCACGGGCTTGGTGGGTTCCTGGAAGCCCTTGTCCTCCTTGTCCACCACCACTTCGGTGAGCACCGATGTCACCGGTGCGTCGATCTTGAGGAAGCGCAGCCGGTTGATGAGCATGCGCTCCAGCATGTAGCCCATGGACCCCTGGGTCATGGCCCCGCAGATGTCCAGGCTGTAGGGCGGGATCTGGCCGGAGCCGGCCTCCTGCTGGATGATCAGGTTGCCCACCTGGGGCCCGTTTCCGTGCACCACGCAAAGCGCATAGCCCTCGGCCACCACCCTGGCCAGCATTTCCGCCGTCTCCCGGGCGTTCTCCAGCTGCTCCTCCTGGAGCCCGCTTTCCTTTTCTTTCAGCAGCGCATTGCCGCCGATGGCCAAGAGCGCGATTTTTCGGGTCATTCCATTCCCCGGGAAAGGGGGATTCTACAGGGGCCGGGGGGTCCATCCAAGGACTGCCGGGCCCCGGCCCGGTCCCGGGCCGCGGATCCCTCGTCCAGGGCCCGGACCTTTTGCACCCTGTCAAGAACCAGGGGCACCGGCGCGGGCTGAGGGGGCCCGCTTTGAAGCTGAGGCCGACGCGGGCAGGCTAGAATCATGCAGCCTCCCCATTTCGGTACCGCCGTGACGAGCCCCATCCTCCCCCTGCAGGATCCCTCCCTGCTTCAGACCAAGGCCATGCAGTCCATGTTCGACTGCTTCGAGGGCCTGTGTGAGGGCACGGTGATCGTGGACCGCGAGGCGCGGGTGATCTGGATCAATGACCGGTACGCGGCCCGCCTGCACATCGATCCGGTCCGGGCCATTGGCCAGGAGATCGAGGCCCTCATCCCCAACAGCCTCATGCGCCAGGTGGTGGTGACGGGCCAGCCCATCCTCATCGACCTCCTGGAGGCCGCGAACCAGACCTTCGTGGTCATGCGGATGCCCTTTCGCGACGAGGCGGGGGAGGTGGCCGGGGCGGTGGGGTTCGCCCTGTTCAGCCATTACGAATCGCTGAAGCCCCTCTTCGACCGGTTCTCCGGGCTCCAGACCGAGCTGGCCCGGGCCCGCAAGAAGCTCGCCGAGGCCCGGGCCACCAAGTACACCTTCTCCTCGTTCATCGGGGACAGCCCCGCGACCATGGAGGTGAAGCGGCTGGCCCGCCGGGCCGCCCAGCTCCAGGCGCCGGTGCTTCTCCACGGGGAGACCGGCACCGGCAAGGAGCTCCTGGCCCAGGCCATCCACGCGGGGGGGCCGCGGGCGGGCAAGCCCTTCGTCCCCGTCAACATGGCGGCCATTCCCGAGGCCCTCATGGAGGCCGAATTCTTCGGCGTCGCCCCCGGCGCCTTCACCGGGGCGGACCGCAAGCACCGGCCCGGGAAATTCGAGCTGGCCCACGGGGGGACGCTGTTCCTGGACGAGATCGGCGACCTGCCGCTGCCCCTGCAGTCCAAGCTGCTCCGCGTGCTCCAGGAGCAGGAATGCGAGCCCCTGGGCTCCAACCGGGTGATCCCGGTGGATGTGCGCATCCTGGCGGCCACCAGCCGGGACCTGGAAGCCATGGTGGAAGACGGCCGCTTCCGCAAGGACCTCTTCTACCGGCTGAACGTCCTGAACATCCCGCTGCCCCCGCTCCGCCAGCGGCTGGGGGATCTGGAACTGCTGTGCGAGCACCTGCTCGAGAAGACCGCGCTGGAGAACGGCACCAGGGCCCGGGAGTTGAGCCCCGAGGCCATCGGCTACCTGAAGCGGCATGCCTGGCCCGGAAACGTCCGGGAGCTGCGCAATGTCCTCGAGCGGGCGGTGATGAACACCGACGAGGTGAGGCTCGAGGCGGCGGCCTTCCGGGGGCTGCTGAAGGCCGCCGAGGAGCCGCCTGCCGGCCCGCGAGCCCTGCCGGACAGGACCTATGCCCAGGCCATGGCCGAGGCGGAGCGCCAGATCCTCGAATCGGCCTTGAGCGCCGCCCAGGGCAAGGTCGTGGAAGCCGCCCGCCGGCTGGGCATCGGCCGGGCGACCTTCTACAAGCGCATGAGCGCCCTGCAGCGGCCATCTCCGGATTGAGACATGTCTCAAAGTGGAGACCATGCCTGGAAGTCCAACTTTGGGCGGACGGGCCTGGTTGATAAAAGGCATCGGCCCCGGAAGCGTGCAGGATCGAGTCCCGGGCTGGAGACAGCCGATTTCGGGCTGCTTCTGTAACATCCTTTTTATTAATAAATAAACCAACAATCGAGGTTGGCACCTCCGTTGCACAAAGGGCCCGGAAAGCCCTTGATGGAGAAGCCATGCCGACAGCCTTGACCCCCTCTGTTCCGATGTCAGAGCCTTCCCCCGGGCGCCGGAGCAAGGTCACCACCGCCCCGGAGGCCGTGGCCTGCCTTCGCGACGGCGACACGGTGGCCACCGGGGGCTTCGTGGGGATCGGCTTCGCGGAAAACATCGCCATCGCCCTGGAGCAGCGGTTCCTCCAGACCGCCGGTCCCCGGGACCTGACCCTGGTCTATGCGGCGGGCCAGGGGGACGGCAAGGCGCGGGGCCTGAACCACCTCGGGCACGAGGGCCTGGTGCGGCGCGTCATCGGCGGCCACTGGGGCCTGGCCCCCAAGCTGCAGGCCCTGGCGCTGGAGGAGAAGATCGACGGCTACAACCTGCCCCAGGGCATCATCGCGCACCTCTTCCGGGACATCGCCGCCGGCAAGCCCGGCACCCTCTCCCGCATCGGGCTGGGCACCTTCGTGGACCCCCTCTTTGGGGGCGGGAAGATCAACCAGCGCACGAAGGAGGACCTGGTCGAGCACCTGACCATCCACGGCGAGGACTACCTCTTCTACCGGGCCTTTCCCATCCAGATCGGCATCATCCGGGGCACCACGGCGGACCCGGACGGGAACGTCACCATGGAGCGGGAGGCCCTCACCCTGGAGGCCCTTGCCATCGCCATGGCCGTGCGGAACAGCGGCGGCAAGGTCATCGTCCAGGTGGAGCGGATCGCCGAGCGGGGCACCTTGAATCCCCGGCAGGTCAAGGTCCCCGGCGTGCTGGTGGACCACGTGGTGGTGGCCGAGTGCCCCGAGTACCACATGCAGACCTTCGCGGAGCAGTACAACCCGGCCTACAGTGGCGAGATCCGCATTCCGATGTCCTCCCTGGAACCCATGGAACTGAGCGAACGGAAGCTCATCGCCCGCCGCGCGGCCATGGAGCTGAAGCCCAACAGCATGGTGAACCTGGGCATCGGCATGCCCGAGGGCATCGCCTCGGTGGCCGTGGAGGAGGGGGCCTCGGATCTCATGACGCTGTCCACGGAGCCCGGCGTCATCGGCGGTGTGCCCGCCGGCGGCCTCAGTTTCGGGGCGGGCTCGAATACCTCCGCGGTGATCGATCAGCCCTCCCAGTTCGATTTCTACGACGGCGGCGGCCTGGACCTGGCCTTCCTCGGGCTGGCCCAGGCGGACCGCCAGGGGAACCTGAACGTGAGCAAGTTCGGCACCCGGCTGGCCGGGGCCGGCGGCTTCATCAACATCTCCCAGGCCGCGAAGACCGTCGTGTTCGTGGGCACCTTCACCGCCGGCGGCCTGGAGATCGCCGTGGAGGACGGGGTCCTGAAGATCCTCAAGGAGGGCGGCACCCGCAAGTTCCTCCGGGAGGTCGAGCACCGCACCTTCAGCGGGGAGGTGGCCTTCAAGCAGGGGCAGCGCGTGCTCTACATCACGGAACGCTGTGTCTTCCGCCTGGTGGAAAAGGGGCTGGAACTGATCGAGATCGCCCCCGGCGTCGACCTGGACCGGGACATCCTCGCCCACATGGACTTCACGCCGGCCATTGCCCCGGACCTCCGCCTCATGCCGGAATGCATATTCCGCGACGCCCCCATGGGCCTCCTGGACCTGCTGCCCCGGGCCTGATCCGGACCGCCCCGGCCCCTCTCCCGACTTCCCAACCACGACCGTCTTCCCGTTCAACCCACATCCCCATTTCAGGAGGTTCCCGTGGCGCCTGCCGCATCCCCCACCCATCCGCAGGGCGACCAGCCCGACGTGCCCGCCGAGGAGTACCGGCAGATCGTGAAGGTGGCCCTGGCCAGCCTCATCGGCACCTCCATCGAGTGGTACGACTACTTCCTCTATGGCACCGCCGCGGCGCTGGTCTTCAACAAGCTCTTCTTCCCCAACTTCGATCCCCTGGTGGGCACCCTACTGGCGTTCCTCACCTTCTCGCTGGGCTTCATCGCCCGTCCCCTGGGCGGCATCGTCTTCGGCCACTACGGCGACAAGATCGGCCGCAAGAAGATGCTCTACCTGACCCTGATGATCATGGGGATCGCCACGGCCCTCATCGGCGTGCTGCCGACCTACGGCTCCATCGGCATCTGGGCGCCCATCCTCCTGGTGGTGATGCGGCTGGCCCAGGGCTTCGGCCTGGGCGGGGAGTGGGGCGGGGCGGTGCTGATGGCGGTGGAGCACGCGCCCCCCAGCCGGCGCGGCTTCTACGGCTCCTGGCCCCAGATCGGCGCCTACATCGGCCTGCTGACCTCCACGCTGGTCTTCCGTGCGGTCTCCAAGCTGCCCGAGGCGACCTTCCTCGCCTGGGGCTGGCGGGTGCCCTTCCTGGTCAGCATCCTCCTGGTCATCGTGGGCGTCTGGATCCGGATGACCATCGCCGAGTCCCCGGTCTTCGAGAAGATGAAGGAGCAGAAGCACGAAGCCAGGATGCCGATCATCGAGGCCGTCACCAAGCATCCGAAGAACATCCTCATCGCCATGGGCGCCCGGTTCGCCGAGAACGGCCTGTTCTACGTCTTCACGGTCTTCTCGCTGACCTACATCTCGACCTATCTCAAGGTGCCCCGCGTGGTGGGCCTCAACGGCCTGCTCTGGGCCGCCGCCATCGGCATCTTCTTCTGCCCCGCCTGGGGGGCCCTGTCGGACAAGGTCGGCCGCCGTCCGGTCTACATGTACGGCGCCCTCGCCTGCGGCCTGCTGGCCTTCCCCTTCTTCTGGATGCTGGGGACCAAGACGCCCTGGATCATCTCCATGGCCATCATCATCCCCGTGGTGCTCGGCCACGCGGCCATGTACGGCCCCCAGGCGAGCATGCTCTCCGAGATGTTCTCGACCCGGGTGCGCTACAGTGGCGCCTCCCTCGGCTACCAGCTGGCCTCGATCTTCGCCGGGGGCCTCTCCCCGCTGGTGGCCACCTACCTCCTCACCAGTGGCGTGGCCGCGGGCAAGGGCCCGGCCTTCATCGCCTACTACATGATGGGCCTGGTGGCCGTCACCGCCGTCTCCATCTACTTCGCCAAGGAAACGCACAAGGACGGCATCGGAGCCTAGACTCGGGTCCAGGTCGGGTCCCGGCGGAGCCTGCCGGGGCCCGGCCCGGGGCCGGGCCGTGGAACCATGCTCGAGGCCTGAAAGGAGACCCGACATGAGCAAGGCAAGCATCATCGGCGCCTACAACACCGCCTTCGGCGCCTTCGTGAAGAAGGACAAGGCCACCGGGCTGGTCACCGACACCAAGACCTACTACGACCTGCTGGTGGAGGCGGGGCGCGGCGCCATCGCCGATGCCGGGCTGGAGGCGAAGGACATCGATGCCGTCTACGTCGGCTCCTGCTCGCCGGGCTCCTTCATCAACCAGGAGCATGTGGCCCCCCTGGCCGCCGAGATCGACCCGGCCCTGCGCTTCAAGCCCATGACCCGCTGCGAGTGCGCCTGCGCCTCGGGTTCGGTGGCCCTGTACCAGGGCGTGTATGCCGTCGAGGCCGGCCGCGCCAGGCACGTCCTGGTGATCGGCGTGGAGAAGATGAACCTGCTGCCGACGCCCCAGATGACGCACGTGCTGGCCTGCTCGTCCCACTGGCCCAGCGAGGGCTCGAAGGGCATGTCCTTCCCCATGCTCTTCGCCGAATATGCCAAGGGCTACCAGGCGCACTACCAGATCCCCAACGCGGAACTGGAGCAGATGCTGTGGACCGCCGGCGCCCTCTGCTACAGGAACGGCGCGGAGAACCCGCTGGCCCATGTCCGCAACGGCCCGGCGACCGTCGAGGCGATCATGAAGCTCAACGAGCTGGATGACAAGGGCAAGTGCAAGAACATGATGATCGCCGCCCCCCTGCGCCTTCACGACTGCTCCCTGGTCACGGACGGCGCCGCCGCCGTGGTCATCACCCAGACGGCAAATGTCAGCAACCGGAAGCGGGCCGTGGAGATCGCCGGCATCGGCCACTCGGTGGAGCGCCTGCCGGAAAACGTGCGGCCCAACATGCACGACCTCATGGCCGGCAAGGATGCGGTCGCCAAAGCCTACCGGGAGGCCGGCATCCAGGCCGCCGATGTCGACCTGGCCGAGGTGCACGACTGCTTCACCATCAACCAGATCATGTCCACCGAAGCCCTCGGGCTCTCCGCCGATGGCCGCGGCGGCTACGACTACCTGGACGGC
>JARLGO010000510.1 GCA_031292655.1 Geothrix sp. | reverse complement strand
CGCGACACGATCCACTTCGGTTGGCCCCGCCAGGCCATCGCGAAGTCGCGTTCCTCCGCGTCCCACTCAGGAAGGTCTTCGTCCCAATACCGCATCACCTCGTACATGCGGCGACCGTACACACTGCCCGTCAAGCCGCGGACTTGCTCTATGAAGTGACGAAAGAGCACGGGGCCTGGCCTAAATGCATGGTGGTCGACGTAGCCGTCCAGGGATGCGTTCATTCCAAAAACGAGCTTTGCCATGGCACAAAATCCCCGCTCCAGGTGCTTCAGAATAGCTTGAATCGAGAAAGGGATAAGCCGCCTTCATGGCGAGAAGGGCCAACAGGATGCTGGATGACGGGGGTTCCCGAAGACGACAGGAAGAGCGATGTTCTCAATTTGTCTTTTTAAATTGATTCACCTGGCGGGGTTCAAATTCGTCCGTACATTTAGATGGCTATTCTTCGGGAGGCGCGCCATGGCAAATGGCTACTCGCTCCGGTTCTACATGCACGAAAATGCCCGGCATGGGGGGACGCTCCTGTACGACTGGCTCCTCGACCAAGCCAAAAGACGTGGGTTGCATGGTGGTTCTGCCTTCCTCGCCGTGGCAGGATTTGGTCGGCACGGGGTGCTGCACGAGCACCTGTTCTTCGAAGTTCAGAGCGAGCTACCCGTCATGGTGGAATTTCTCGTGAACGAGGAAGACGCCCAGAAAATCCTGGATCTGGTCCACCAGGAAGGCGCTCAGCTCTTCTGGACCAAGTCGCCCATGGAGTTCGGCATCCTCGGCCAAGAAGACCCGGCCATGAGCCGGGCGGATTCTTCGCTGCGACAGCCCAGCCTCCCATAGGTTTCAATACATCTTCTAAGCCTCGTGAGCTGGATGGAGGACCCTCTGACAGATGGGCCTTTGCAGCCTTAGCCAGATGGCCGGGGCCGGTTAGTCCGAGGGTCACGACCTGATGAACGATTCGGTTCATGGCCGTAGCAGCAGTCATGGGATCGTTGAAAGGGCGCTCTCACGGCAGTACCAAGGGCCCCAGAGAAATCCAGGGTGTTCGTGCATGCGAACGGCTTCTATCGGGCACGGTCCTGCGGATCGGTCCCCCGGCCTGCCTGGAAGCGCTCCAGACCGGGATCGCGGTTTTGAGCCAGGTCCGCCAGGGTCACCGAGTGCAGATGCGCCAGGAGCTGTTGCAGGGGCATGGGCCAGCGCTCCTGGAGCGCCAGGGGCGCGGTTTCCTGGCGTCCCAGGAGGCCCATGAGACCGCGCTTCCGCCAGGCCCCGGCGTCGATGGCATCCGACAACTCCTCCAGCATGATTTCGGCCGAAGGCCTGGCGAGCATCACACCGCCCTTGCGTCCCCGGCGGGCGACCACCAGCCCCTTCAGGGCGAGCTTGTGGATCAGCTTCGACAGGTAGAACCGCGGAATGCCCGTGAGTTCGGCGACCTCTTCGACCCGCATCGTCTGGCCGCCTGGCTCCTGAAGGCATTGCAAGGCCCGCACGGCATAGCCCGTAGTCAGGGAAAGGGGGAGCATCACGTCTCCAAAGGTGGCCTATTCAAAGGGACCCGTCAGCCAGGGGGGCTGCCGGGTCCCTTCTTGGTGATGGCGACGTCTGGAGCCCGGCGAACCGGACCCCAGACGCCGGGCTCATTAGAAGTTCATGTGGACGGCCCTGATGTCCGCCACCGCCCCGTTGCCGTGGCAGATCAGGCACTGCTCGTTGGACTGCAGGGCGATGGTGGCGCCCTGGGTGCCGGGCGCCCCGTTCGCAGACAGAGTCGGGACGTTCTGACGCTGGGTATACCAGACACCGCCATTGTTGGTCATGTGGCCAACGGCAGTCTGGGTGTCATGGCAGGCGGCGCAGGCGGCCGTGATGGGCGAAGACACGGCACTGGTGCCGTAGCCCGTCGGCTGCGCCACATTCCAGGTGGCGCTGGGCGTCGCGGGGGCCTTGAAGGCCATGGTCGGGCCGTAAGCCGTGTTGTAGGTGACCCAGGGGCCACTGGTGAACGTGGCGGAGGCGGCGACGGTGTCCCACAGCATGCCGGGAATCTGGGCGGCATTGGTGCTGTTGCTGAAGTCATAGGAGCCGGGCACGTGGCAGGCTTCGCAGTTGTTCAGCTTGCCGGGGTAGACGATGTTGGGGAAATTGGGCTGGATGGTGTAGGGATTGGTCCGCATGCCGGCGGCATGGAGGGCGTGCACCCAGGTCTTGGCGTTGTAGGAGAAGCCACTGCTGGTGCCGTTGGTGTAGTGGCAGAAGATGCACTGCGATCCGTTGTTCATGACGTTGTCATGGAAGTTGCTGATCGGGGTGCCCATGGCGGTGGTGGCGCCGTTGGTGGTGAAGGCTCCGAGATTCGAGTGGCAGGCCTCGCAGGCGCCATCCTTGATGATCTGGCGCCGGGCGATGAGGCCCGTGCCGGCGGCCGACGTCCAAGTGGCCTTGGCGGGCAGCAAGACACCGCCGACGCCCTGGCCGCTGGCCTTGGGGGCCGCCGTCCAGGTGAAGTTCGGCGCGCCGCCGGGACGGTTGTTCAGGAAGCTGCTGGGCGTGAGGTTGGTCTGGACGATGCCCCCGAAGCCCATGCCGATGCCGACGAGCTGAGTGCCGGTGGGCACCACGATGCCGTCCATGGTGATCTGGTAGGTGCCGCTGGTCCCGGTGGCGACGACGCCCTGGGAAGCGAGCAGCAGGGTCGTAGAGCTCTTCGTGGCCAGGGCGGTCTGGTTCCAGATCTGCCGGAGGTTCCAGGAGCCGACGTCCTGATGCCCGTAGTTGAAGTCCGTGGGCGTGATGCCGTCCTGGGGGATGCCCATGGTGAGCATGAAGTTCGGACCGGCCGAATAGGGCGTGGGCAGCGCCTCCCCGGTGACGGGGGTGGTGCCGGGGACGAAGGGATTGAGGGTCAGCGGCGTTCCGTTGGCCAGGATCTGGAACTGGACCACCGGGTTGCCGGCGGCGTTCACGGTGGCAGACACGATCTTGTAGGAGATCGTGGCGGCGCCCGCAGGCAGGTTGTCGAAGCTGGTGGCCTGCCAGTTCTGGGTGAGCTGAGCCGTGGGGTTGTAGCTCGGCGCGGTGTTGGTGCCATTTTCCGCAGGGCTCATCAGCGGCGTGTGGTAGATCTGGATATCGCTCTGGCTGTGGCACTGGCCGCAGAGGGACTCGTCGGGGGCGATGCCGCCGACATGATTGGCCCCGGTGAGGAAGTTCACGTTGTCATGGCAGCCACCGCAAGCGGCGCGGCTGGGCGTGGTGGCCCAGTTGCCGGCCTGGGGGGTGGCGGCGCTGGCCACGTGGCAGGCACCGCAATTGGCGGTGTTCGTCGGGAAGTTGATGGAGTACTCGCCGGCGAGGCCCGAGGTGTTGCTCCAGGCCGCCGTATTGTCCGGCGTGATGTCGTGGCCCGTCATGAGCAGGTTGGAACCCATGTGGACCTGGTGGATCATCTGCTGGAAGTTGTACTCGGCCGTGCCATTGACCGTGTCCACGCCACTGGTGAAGGCGGTCCCGGCGGTGTTCCGCGTCGCCTCGGTGGAGCCGTAGCGGCGCTGGTCGGTGTGGCAGATGACGCAGTTCTTGGTGTCCACCCGGTGGCCGCCGTGATAGGCGAGCTGGGTGTGGCAGTTGTTGCAGGTGGAGATGGTGACGATCTCGCGGCTGGTGGCCGAGGGGGCGACGGCGGCCCCGGTGGCGGGGATGAAGTCGTAGACGATGTTGAGGGGGTGCTGGATCTCAGCGGTGCCCACGCCTCCCAAACCGGTGGGCGTGTTGGCGTGCGAGCCCGACCCGGTCCCGCGGGCGTTGCCGAAGAACTCGATCACGACCCGGGTGGGCGCCTGGGGGTCGAAGGCCAGGTTCGTGGGATCCAGGGCGCTCACGTCGACGTTGTTCGCGGTGCCGTAGCTGGTCACCGTGGAGGCGACCTTGGTGATGTCAGTGGCGAAGGTGTAGGTGTAGGTGCCATCGCCATGGCCAACCAGCGTGCCGTTTCCGTCCGTGGTGGGCCCGGTGGGGATGGAGGTGGGCTGCTTGACATTCGGAGTGGTGACCACCATGTAGTTGACCCACTTGCTCTGGGCGGAGAAGGCCCCAGGAGTGGTGGTGGAGGCCACCGCCGGGATCAGCTTGGCGATGGTGAAGGTGAAGTTGGGGTAGCTGGCCGTCAGGTCGGTGGCGGGGTTCAGCTTGGTGTAGTTCTCGAGCCCGACGAGGCCGTTGCCATTGGCGTCGGTGAGCTTGAAATTGACCACCGGCTGGCCCTGGGTGGCGCTGAGGGTGACGCCGGTGACGGTGCCGATGGGATTGAGGGCGATCCACTGGGCCTGGGTCAGGGCGGCGACATTGGTCGTGAAGACACCGTTGGTGCCATTGGTCCCATTGGTGCCATTGATGCCGTTCGTACCGTTGGTGCCGTTGATTCCATTGGCGCCATTGGCGCCCGAACTCCCGTTACAACCAACGAGCACGAGGGCGACGGCTGCGGTGGCGAGAAGCCCGCAGAGCTGTTTCAGAGGGGGGTGTTTCATGGGGCTGATCTCCTGTGGAGTGGGGTGGGAAGACAGTTCGGGCGGGCGGCAGTCCCTTCTCGGCGCGTCGCATGGGAGTTGCGTGGAAGGGGTGATGGAGGGCGGGAAATCGGCCTGGGGGCCGTTTGGCAACCAAAAGGTCT
>JARLGO010000115.1 GCA_031292655.1 Geothrix sp. | reverse complement strand
GCACGCCCCCGGCCTCACCGCCGCGGACTGGACCGTGCTGAACACCACGCAAAAGGCCCGGGAGCTGTTCAAGATCGACGTGCTCCAGTGCATCGTCTTCTCCCTGCTGATCCTCCAGGGCCTGGCGCGGCTGGTCCGCAACCCGAAGGTCTTCACCTTCCTCGCCCTGGTGATCGCGATCTGGGTGCCCCTGATCTCGCCCGCCCTCTGGGCCCACGGCGTGGCGGACGGCCTGTGGCTGCCGCTCCGGGGCCTCATCAACGGCAACACCGACCGGGGCGTGACGGCCCTCTTCCCCCTCTTCCCCTGGATCGCCTTCCCGGCCTTCGGCGCCTTCCTGGGGGGCCTCTACCGGCACCTGCGGGTGGAAGCCATGGACGGCAAGGCCCGCTGGAGCGAGCCGCGGTTCCTGGCGGGACTCGCGGTGGTCGGCGCCGTCCTGCTGGCCTGGGGCGCCTCCGCCCAGCACGCCTGGCTCTGGGGCGGCCAGTGGCTCCGGGAAAACGGCGTCTGGATGCTGCACAGCCGCTCCGGGACCTTCACCTACGATGAGCTGGGCGGCCTCGCCAACACCACCCTGCCCAGCGTGGCGGCCCGGGCGGGCTGGATCCTCCTGGGCGGTTCCCTCATGGGCGCCGTGGAGCTGGCGCGCCCCCGCTGGGAGGGTCCCAACCCCATCAAGGCCGCCAGCATGGAGTCCCTGCTCCTCTACATGCTGCACCTCAACCTGATCTTCAGCGTGCTCCTCTCCCCCATGGTCATCGGCCTCACGGGCTGGGGCTGGGGCAGCCTGGGCTGGACGGGCACCCTGCTGATGACCGCCGCGATCATCCTGTTCAACCTCTGGGCCGGAATCGCCTGGCAGCGGGTGCGGCAGACGCCGGAGCGCATGCGCTGGCTCCAGCACAAGGCCGTGGCCGCCCTGGGCATCTGGTTCGTGCTGGGGGGCTGGTGGACCTTCCGCCACTTCCTGCAGAGCCCCGAGCTGGCCAAGGAGCCCTACCATTTCCTGAACGCCGCCCGGGTCCGCAAGGGCCTGCCCCCCACGCCCGACGGCCTCAGCCGCGATCCTGGGGAGTACTTCCGCGAGGCCGAACGGCGGAAGATGCACCTCGGCGACGGGGCCCGCGCCGAACTGACCCGCGAGATCCTGGCTCGGGGGGATTCGCGCTAGAATCCTTCAAACGATGTCTGATCCCGGCGGCAGCGCCCTCCCCACCTGGTACCCGTTCGCCACCCTGGCGGTCCTGGCCTATCGCGCCTCGATGGTGATCCTGCTGTCGGCCTTCCACGCCATCCCCTCGCTCCAGCGGCGGCGCCTGCTGGAAGAGGAGACCCTCACGGACCCGCGGCTGGTCGCCCTCCTGGAGCGGCCCCGGGCCCTGGGCATGGGGCTGGCCTTCCTGAACCAGCTGCTCCTGCTGGCGCTGGTCCTCCTGCTCTGGCCCCTCCACCGGATCCTGCCGGGCGGGGCCTGGACCCTGGTGGTCCTGGGGCTGGCCAGCCTCTGGCTGCTGGACCTGTTCCTCCCGGCCCTGCTCGCCTCGCGGGAGCCCGCCCACTGGCTGGTCCGGCTCTTTCCCCTCTACGCGCCCCTCGAGGCGCTCCTGGGCCGCCTGGTCAACCCCCTGGCCCGGATGACCGACCGCCGGCACGCCGAGGAGAAGGCCCGCGACGAGGACCCCGACGAGGCCACCGAGGAGGCCGTCAACGCCCTCCTGGAGGAAGGCGAAGCCGAGGGCATCCTCGAGGCCGAGGACCGGGAGCTCATCCGCAACGTGGTCACCTTCGGCGACACCGTGGTGCGGGAGGTGATGACGCCCCGCACCCGCATCGTGGCCCTGCCCCTGACCGCGACCATCCAGGAGGCCTGGGCCGCCTTCACCGCCAGCCGCCACTCCCGCCTGCCCGTCTACGAGGGCGGCATCGAGCATGTCCGGGGCGTGCTGCTGCTGAAGGACCTCATGCAGCTGCCCTACGGGGCCCAGCCGCCCCTGGCCAGCCTGCTGAAGCCGCCCCACTTCGTGCCCGAGAGCAAGCCCGTGGCCGACTTGCTGCGGGAACTCCAGCGGGCCCGCGCCCAGATGGCCCTGGTGGTGGACGAGTTCGGCGGCGTCTCCGGCCTGGTCACCCTGGAGGATCTGCTGGAGGAAGTCTTCGGGGAGATCCAGGACGAGCACGAGGCCCCCGCGGGCCTCATCGAACAGGGGCCCGGCCTGTGGCTGGTCTCGGGCCAGACCCACGTGGAGGACGTGGCCCAGGCCCTGGGCCTCGCCTGGGAGCGGAACGGCTTCGACACCCTGGCCGGGCTCGTCATGGCCCGCCTGGGCCGCGTGCCGAGGCCCCAGGAATCCGTCAGCGTCGAAGGCGCCCGCCTGACCGTCCTGCGCATGGAGGGCAAGCGGATCGTGCAGGTGCGGGTCGAACGAACCTAACCGACCGCCGGATCGCGGAGCGCCCTGCGGGGCAGGGCGGCGGAGCGAGGACCCCGGCGAGGAGGTTATGCCATCGGCAGGCTCGCAAACCTGCGGTTTGCGAGATAGGAAAAGTGTTTGGAACTGCGAAGCAGTTCCTATCTCCAATATTCAGCCGCTAGGCTGAAGATTGGAGCCCACCGCATGACCCGTCGCATCCTCGCCCTCCTCGCCATCCTCGTCCTGCCCCTCACCTTGCGCTTCGTGGGGCGCCGGCAGCGGAAGGCCCTGGTGCCCCAGCCCCGGGGCATGGTGCTGGGGCTTTACGCGGGGGTGCCGGACTACGACTACCACGAGGAACTGGACCGCATCGCCGCCACCGGGGCCACCTGCGTGAGCCTCCAGGCCATCTACCGCATGGACACGGGCCACAGCAACGAGATTCGCCGCCACCCCACTTCCAGCCCCACGGAAGCCGCCCTGCGGCGCACCTTCCGCCAGGCCAGGGCGCGGGGCCTGCGCATGATGTTCTTCCCCACCATCAACCTGCGCGACGAGGCCGACAACGCCGACTGGTGGCGGGGCAACATCCGCCCCGACGACTGGGGGCTCTGGTGGCGGAACTACACGGCCTTCAACGTGCGGCTGGCCGCGCTGGCCCAGGAGGGGGGCGTGGAGTGGTACAGCCTGGG
>JARLGO010000509.1 GCA_031292655.1 Geothrix sp. | reverse complement strand
GGGCTTTCACGCCCACCGGGCGAAGGACGGGCTGGAGGCCGTCGAACAATTCAAGGCCCGATCCGATTCGATCGCCCTGGTGATCATGGATGTCGAGATGCCCCGGCTGGGAGGCGTCGAGGCGACCCGGAGGATGCGGGAGATCAAACCTTCCGCCAAGGTGATCCTCTGCAGCGGCAACACGAAGGAGGACGTGTGGAAGGCCCGGCCCGACGCCTTCCTGCTGAAGCCATTCATGTTTCACGATCTGCGTGGGGTCATCCTCCATCTTCTTCAAGCCGATGGGGATGCCGCGAGTCCTCGCTGACCTTCCGGGGATCACGGTGCGCCGGCGGCCAGCTTGCGCAGGGCCTTCAGCTCCTCGAAACGGGTGGTCACGTCGCGCATGATGGCGGCCATGCCCACGATCTTGCCCCCCTCGCCGTGGAAGGGGAGGATGGTGAACTCGACGGAGACCCGGGAGCCGTCCTTGCGGATCGCGGGCACGGACAGCAGGCTGTCGGCCCCGTAGCGCGTGACGCCGGTGGCCAGGGTCCGGCCGTAGCCGTCCCAATGCCGCTTCCGCTGATTCTCGGGGATGATGATGTCCAGGCTCTGGCCCAGGGCCTCGGCTTCCGGATGGCCGAAGATCCGCTCGGCTCCGGCATTCCACAGCCGGATCAGGCCCTGGTCATCCGCGTAGATGATGGCGTCGGCGGCCTGGGTGACCACTTGCCGGCAGATCTGGTCGAGGTCGAATGGCATGGTCCGCTCCTTCCGCAAGGCAGGTGACAGGGTTCGAGGCAGGGAATCCAGTATGGGACCCCCTGCCTCGCTCCAGTTCAAGCTTCATCCGGCCGGTGGTCCAGGATGAGTTTCCAGACCGCGATGGCGAGGGGCACGGCTCCCAGCAGCAGGAACACCAGGTCGCCGCCCATGCGCATCCATTCCAGGGTGTGGTACAGGCCCTTCATGAGGTAGCTCAGCCGCCGGGCATGCCAGTAGCCGTTCTGCAGCACGTCCCAGAACTGGATGAGCCCGGCCGGGAAGAGGTCCAGGACGATCATGAGTCCGAGACCGATGTTGAGTCCCCAGAAGCCCGTCTTCACGTAGGGCTCGGCGCGGTTCCAGGCCCGGTCGCTGCGGATGGCCCGCAGGCAGAAGAACACCACCCCCAGCGCCAGCATGCCGAAGACGCCGAACATGGCCGCGTGCCCGTGGTTGGGGGTGAGGGTGGTGCCCATCTCGAAGTAGGACACGATCGGCAGGTTGATGAGGAAGCCGAAGACGCCCGCACCCACGAAGTTCCAGACGCCGACAGCGATGAGGAAGTAGATGGCCCATTTCTGCTTGGCTGCCAGGGGCGCGTTGCACTCATCGCAGGCCCGGTCCTTCAGGCGCACGAAGTCCCAGGCGTCCAGGGTGAGCAGCGTGAGGGGCACGACTTCCAGGGAGCTGAAGCAGGCGGCGAGACCCATGTTGAGGGTGCTCTGGCCCGTGAAGTACCAATGGTGCCCCGTTCCCACGATCCCGCCGGTGAGGTAGAGGATCGCGTCGAGGTAGACCAGGCGGGTGGCCGACCGGGTGCTGACCAGGCCCATCTGGACGAACATCACGGCCACGAGCACCGTCGCGAAGAGCTCGAAGAAGCCCTCTACCCAGAGGTGGATGATCCAGAAGCGCCAGTTGTCGATGACCGCAAAATTCGTGTGGGGCCCGTAGAAGGTGGCCGGTAAGTAGAAGACGGGGATCGCCACCGCCGCATAGAGGAACAGGGAGGGCAGTTCCCCCTGCACGCCGGACTTCATGGCCGGACGCAGGGCCCGGAACATCAGGAAGAGCCAGAACACCAGGCCGACGGCCAGCAGCAGCTGCCAGAAGCGGCCCAGGTCGAGGTACTCGCTGCCCTGGTGGCCGAACCAGAACCAGAGCGTGCCGAGCTTGTCGTTGATGCCCGCCATCTCGCCGAAGAGGCTGCCGAAGACCACCACGGCCAGGGCGCCCAGGAGGACGAGGACGCCTGCCTTCTGGCCCTTGGGTTCACCGCCGCCCACGAGGGGGGCGAGGAAGAGGCCGCCGGCCACCCAGGAGGTGGCGATCCAGAAGATGGCGAGCTGCAGATGCCAGGTGCGCGCCAGGTTGTAGGGCAGCACCTTGGCCAGGTCGAACCCGTAGAAGCCACCGGGTTCCACGCGGTAGTGGGCCAGCACGCCGCCCAGGGCCGTCTGTCCCAGGAAGAGCAGGGCGACCACCGCGAAGTAGAGGGCCAGGGCCTTCTGGCTGGGCGTGAGGGTCCAGGTCCGAAGCGTGCCCGTGAAGCCGGAGGTCTTGCCCTCGCCGCCGGACCAGCCCAGGTAGTTGAACTTGCCGAAGATGAACAGGACCAGGCCCAGGCCACCCAGCAGCGTCACCAGGCTGAGGCCGCTCCAGAGGTAGGCCGAGCTGGTGGGCGTATTGCCCACCAGGGGCTCGTAGGGCCAGTTGTTGGTGTAGGAGTAGTCGGTGCCGGGCCGCAGGGCCACCGTCGCCCAAGTGGCCCAGGCGAAGTAGGCGTTCAGCGCCTCCAGTTCCTGCTCGCTCTTGATGAATTTGGCGGGCAGTCCCGGGGCGCCCTTGGGCCCGGAGAAATAGGCCTTCCATTCGCCCTGCTGGCGCTCAAAGGAGGCCTTCTCCGCATCCGTGAAGGTGAGGGTCCGGCTGGCCGCATCAAAGCGGTTCTGCTTGAGGAGCCCCTTGACGGCCCCCGCGACCTCGCGGGCCTGCCCGGGCGACAGCTGGGCGAAGGGCCTCCCGAACTGCCGGATGGCCTCGGTGTCCTGGGTGATCTCCGCGAGCCGGTGGAGGTATTCCGCCGTGTAGTCCGGACCCAGGTAGGCGCCATGACCCCAGAGGGTGCCATGCTCCATGAGGCCGTACTTGAGGAACACCTCCTGCCCCTTGTTGACATCGGCCTCGGTGAAGACCACGTGTCCACTGGCATCCACGACCTGGGCCGGGATGGGCGGGGCCCCGTTGTAGGTCTTCACCGTGACGATGGTGAGGAGGGTGAAGCCCAGGATCATCACCAGGATGACGGCCTGGCGCCACCAGGGGGAGATCGGGGAGGTATCGGTCGTTGCTGCACTCATGGGGGGGCTCTCTGAAAGGAGGTTGGGCGGGGAAGGGTCGGCTGCTGGGCGGGCTCAGCCCTCCAGGGCCTCGGCGCCTGGAAACAAGATGTTGTTTTCCTTGTGGATGTGACGGTGCAGGTCCTGCTCCAGCTCCTGAAGGGCGTCGATCATGGCGCGGTAGGTGTTGCACGCGTAGCCGGGGACGGCGAAGTTGTCCGTCAGTTCCTTGATCAGACCGAGATTGACCGCGTGGTCATCGTGTTCGTGGCGCATGACCGAGACCGGCCCCCGCACGCTTCCGCAATGGAAGGAGGCGGCGCTTTCGCCCTGCGCCATCCGGCGGATCAGCGGGAAGAGGATCTGCTCCTCTTTGCCCATGTGCAGTTCCATCTCCTCCTGGAAGCGCTGGAAGACCTGGTTCAGCCGGAGCAGCCGGGGATCGGTCTCGCCATGGGCCTTGGCCACCTTCTCCACCAGACCGCGCATGCGGGGCAGTTCGGCGTGGAGGTAGGCATGGTGGGTGGCCTCGATGTGGTCCGCCAGGGCGGCCAGGTTCTGCGACCAGGGAGCGGAGGCCTCGGCCGGGCTGGCCGCATCGAATTCCGCCAGGGCCCGAAGGACCTCAGCGGGTTCGGCCCCGCCCTTGACGCAGGCCTCTTCCAGGCTGAGGTGGCCACCACAGCAGTAGTCGAGGCCGAAGCGCTCGAAGACCTTGGAACGGGAGGGGCGCTCCACGACGAACGAACCGATGCTTTGGGTGATCGTGACGGGACTCACAGGGGCTCCTTTTGAGAAGGCAGACCTGCCCCAGCCTCGCGAAAGGAGGAGGACCAGACCGCCGGCAGGTGGGCCGGGGTCCTTCCAGGGCAGGACTTTGGTTAGAGTGGGTGGGACCTTGCCTTGCACCTTCAAAGGTAGAAGGATTAAATTGGATGTCAAGGCCCAATTATCCAATTATGGTGACCCATGATCTCCAAGACCTCCGAATACGCCCTCCGCGCCATGGTCTTCCTGGCCGAACATCCGGCCTCATCCAGTCCCCTCCTGACCATCGCGGCCGCCACGCAGGTGCCCTCCGGCTACCTGTCCAAGGTCCTGCAGCAGCTGGTCCGGGCGGGCCTCCTGACCTCCCAGCGGGGGCTCGGCGGGGGCTTCAGCTTGGCCCGGCCCGCCTCGGAATTGAGCGTCTACGAGGTCGTGCAGGCGGTGGATCCCGTCAGCCGCATCCTGGAATGCCCACTGAAGCTGCCGGAGCACCGGGAGGAGCTGTGCACGCTGCACCGCCGCCTGGACGACGTGATGGAGATGGTGGAGCATTCCTTCCGTTTGACGAGCCTGGCGGACCTGCTGAAGAAACCCACCTTCCCCAAGGTCCTGGACCCGAAGAAGGCCGCGGAAAGCGAGTCCCCCGCGGGATGATCCCCTTTGGGAAGCGGATCGGGGCGAGGATCGCCGGAACCCGGTCAGACTCAGGACCGTGACGACCTTATTCGACGCCCACAGCCACCTTTCGGACGCGGGCCCCCCCCACGTCGACCACCCCCGGGTCCTCTGCGGGACCTGCGAAGCGGATTGGGAGGCGGTGCTGGCCCATGCAGCCGCCGACGGACGGGCCATCCCCATGCTGGGCCTGCATCCTTGGTTCGTGGAGGCCGCCGCGCCGGGGTGGGCGCAGAGGCTGGAGGCCCTGCTGCGGTTCCATTCCGCAGGCATCGGGGAATGCGGGCTGGATTTTGCCCGGCAGGAGACCGACCGCGGGGCCCAGGAGGCCGCCCTCCGCACCCAGCTCCGGCTGGCCCGGGACCTCCACCGGCCCATCGCCCTCCATGGGGTGCGGGCCTGGGGGCGGCTCGTCGAGCTGCTGCGGGAGGAGGGGGCGCCCCCGGCGGCCATGGTGCATGCCTTTTCCGGAAGCGCCGAGACGGCCCGGGTGCTGCAAGCCATGGGGCTCTTCCTCTCCTTCTCCGGCGACCTCCTGGACCCCCATCGGCCCCGGCTCCGGGAGGCGCTGCGGGCCGTGGACGCCCGCCACCTGCTCCTGGAAACCGACGGCTCGGCGGACCTGGCCCATGTGGTGGCCGCCGCCGCCGACATCCGCGGCGTGGGC
>JARLGO010000508.1 GCA_031292655.1 Geothrix sp. | reverse complement strand
TCCCGAGGCCATTTCGATTTCGGATGGCTGGACACCCGGCACACCTTTTCCTTCGGCGAGTACTTTGACCCGGAGCACGAACAGTTCCGAACCCTCCGGGTGCTGAACGAGGACCGGGTGCAGCCCGGCAAGGGCTTCGGCACCCACGGGCACCGGGACATGGAGATCCTCACCTGGGTGCTCTCCGGCGCCCTGGAGCATCGGGACAGCCTGGGCACCCGGGGCGTCATCCGTCCGGGGGAGGCCCAGATCATGAGCGCGGGCACAGGCATCCGCCACAGCGAGTTCAATGCCTCGGCCTCGGAGCCCGTCCACTTCCTCCAGATCTGGATCCTGCCGGAGCGGCAGGGTCTGGCGCCCCGCTACGATCAGGTGGCTTTCAGCGATTCGGACCTGCGGAACCGCCTGCGTCTCATCGCCGGCCCCGAGGGCGCCGGGGGCTCCGTGAAGCTCGCCCAGGATGTGAAGGTCTTCGCGGCCCGCCTGGATGCGGGCCTGGAGGTGCGGCCCGCGCTCTCCCCCGGTCGCGCCGGCTTCCTCCAGGTGGCCAAGGGGTCGGTGAGCCTCCAGGGGACGGCCATGCAGGCGGGGGATGGCGCCCGCATCGAAGGTGAGTCCTCCCTCCAGGTGGTGGCAGACTCCCCTTCCGAAATCCTCTTCTTCGACCTTGCCTGAGGAGCTGGCCATGTCTTTCAAGCCCGTCGCAACCCTGATCTCCGGTCTCTCCACCCAGGATGGCAACCGCGTCCCCCTCACCCGGCTGGTGCCCGGCCGGGGCCAGGACGGGACGGAGGCCTTCCGGGCCATGGATCCCTTCCTGCTCATGGACCACTTCGGCCCCATGGTGCTGCCCCCCGGGACGGACGCGGGGTTCCCGCCCCATCCCCACCGGGGCTTTCAGACCCTCACCTACCTCATCCAGGGCGCCTTCCGGCACCGGGACAGCACCGGCGGCTCCGGCCTGCTGCAGCCGGGCGGGGCCCAGCTGATGAACGCGGGCTCGGGCATCGTCCACGAGGAGATGCCGGTACCCGAACACCTCGAGACCGGCGGGCCCATCGAGGGTGTGCAGCTCTGGATCAACCTGCCCCGGGCGGAAAAGGGGACGGCGCCCGGCTACCGGGACCTCCAGCCCGAAAGCATGCCCTGGATGGCCCTTCCGGGCGGGCGCATCCGTGTGCTGGCGGGCACCTGGATGGGGGTGACCGGACCCGCCCGCACCCCTGCAAGGATCGCCTACGCGCACCTGGAACTGGAGCCCGGCGCCCGGTTCGAGCACGCCCTCCCGGCCGGGTGGACCGCCGCCGTGGTGCCCCTGCATGGCTCGATCCGCATCCTGGGTACGACGGTTCCGGCCGACACGGTGGCCCGCCTGGGGGCCGGCGATGGGGTCGCCCTGGAGGCCGCCTCGCCGGTCGGCCTCATGCTGCTGGCCGGGGAGCCCCTGGGGGAACCCATCGCCCACTACGGCCCCTTCGTGATGACCACCCGCGAAGAAATCGAGCAGGCAATCCTGGACTTCCAACAGGGTCGCATGGGACAACTGAACTGAAGTTCAGACTTGAGCCCAGCTGCCGATACAGTGGCCATTCCCGGAAGGTTCCGATGTCCCTGCCCGCCTCGCTACCCATGGACGGCCCCAAAGTCGTGGATCCAGAACAACTTACTCATGATCTCGTAGGACTCGAGGAGGTCATCAGCAGGTCGGCGGCCGGGGCGGCGCGGACCTCCGTGCGGGTCCAGACCCTGGCGGGCGAGATCGACCAGATCCTCAGCAGCACCCGGGACATCCAGGCGACCTTGGAGGGGCTGGGGGGCAACATCTCCCAGGCGGCCTCGGCCGCGGAGGAGGGGGCCGAATCCACCCGCCTCATGGCGGATCTGACGCGCCAGGGGCGCCAGGAAACCGACCAGGCCGTGACCACGGTGCGGCACCTCCAGGAGCAGACCCAGATCACCTCCGAGCGCCTGGAGTCCCTGTTGGGCCACATCCTCCAGGTGAACGAGGTCTCCCTGGTCATCGGGGAGATCGCCGATCGCACCGGGATGCTCAGCCTCAATGCCGCCATCGAGGCGGCCCACGCGGGAGCCGCGGGCCGGGGCTTTGCCGTGGTGGCCGATGAGGTGAGGAAGCTCGCGGACCGCACCTCTCGCCAGACCCAGGAGATCGCCGCCCTGCTGGAGGCCATCCGGAAGGACCTGGATCCCGCCCGGGAGGCCATGGATCGGAGCGTGGACCTGGCCTCCTCGACCCGGAGCCAGGTCGAGGCCGTCGAACAGCGCTTCTCGGGCATCGCGGACCTGGCGGAATCCACCGCCGGGCATGTGTCCAGCCTCGCGCGAACCGCGGCGGAAGAGCAGGCCGCGGCGCAGACCCTGGTGGCCGCCTCGGGGCAGCTGCTGGACTCCACGGGCAAGCTCAAGGCCGCCGCCGACGCCGTCGCCCACGACGCCTTCAGCGTCTCTTCCCTCACAGAAGAAGGCCACCGCCACCTGGCGGCCTATGACACGGGCTCCCTGTTTCATCGCGCCCTGCGCCTGGGCCGCGACCTCGCCACCACCAGCGCGGGGATCCTGGCGGCGCCCGTCTCCGAGGGCAAGCTCAGCGCCGAGGATCTGCTCGCCCTGGACTACCGCGAAATCCGAGGGACGGAGATCCACAGCCTGTCCCGGTTCTTCAACGTGGTCCATGTGCCTCCCGAGGGCTTCACTCCGCCCAAGTACCGCACCGCCTATGACGCCCTGGTGGAGCTGCCCCTGCAGCAGGCCTTCGACCGGGTCCTGGAGCAGGAACCGCGGCTGACCTTCGCCCTGATCCTCGATCTCAACAGCTACGCCCCTTCGCACAACAAGGTCTTCTCAAAAGACTGGACCGGGCAGCCGGCCAAGGATCTGGCGGGCAACCGCGTGAAGCGCTTCTTCACCGACAACCAGGTGCTGGTGCGGGGCGCCCGGCACGGTCTCGGTGAAGTCGCCGAGACCCTCCCGGACCGGGTCAGCCGCCGGGATTTCCAGGGCGTGGCGGACCTCGCTGAACAGGCAGCGAACCGGGAGGAGTTCCTGGTGCAGACCTACGCCCGGGACACGGGCGCCATCATCACGGTGCTCACGGTGCCGCTTTACGTCTGCGGGCAGCGCTATGGCGCCAGCCTGCTGGGCTGGTCCAGCGAAGGCTAGCCTCTCAGAGAGGCTTCACCTCCAGCTTTCGGGTGAGGGTGAACCGGCCGGAGGCCAGCCTGTTCAGGGCCCGGGCCAGGGCCTCGCGGCTGCAGGCGAGGTCGGCGCTCCAGGCCTCCAGGGGGAGTTCGCCGCCTTCGGGATGGGCCTCCACCCAGGCCTGCCACAGGGCCGACAGGGCGGTCACATCTGGTTCCTGGCGGTCCCGCCAGCTTCGCTCCTGGGGGCGCTTCGGTTCGTAAAAGGACTGGCCGCGCAGCTTGTCGGGCAGGAAAGCCTGCTCCCGGTCGTAGTCGTCGTGGGAGTAGTGGTAGTCCGCCCCCCGGCCGGCCTTGCGGGCCGTGGCGGTATGGGCGTCGCGGATGGATTCGGGGATGGGCGCGTCGTCCGCCGCCAGGGCGGCGTCCACGGCCAGGACGGTGGCGTTGCTCTTGGGGGCGTTGGCCACGTAGATCACGGCCTGGGCCAGGGGGATGCGCGCCTCGGGCCAGCCGATCTGCTCCACGGCGCGGCTGGCGGCTTCGCACAGCAGGAACGCCTGGGGATCGGCATTGCCGACATCTTCAGCGGAACACACCATGAGGCGCCGGGCGATGAAGCGGGGATCCTCGCCCCCGCGGATCATGCGGCTGAGGTAGTAGAGGGCCGCGTCGGCGTCCGAGCCCCGCAGGCTCTTCTGGAAGGCCGAGGCCAGGTCGTAGTGGCCGTCGGCGCGATCGAACATCATGCGGCCGCCCAGGGCGCCCTGGAGGGATTCGAGGTCCGGATCGGGCATCTCCAGCCAGGTCTCCAGGCCCGAGAGGGCCGACCGCAGGTCGCCGCCGGCCCAGGAGGACAGCCACTCGAAGACCCCGGCCGGCTCGGGTTCGGCGCCGCGCTCCCGGGTCCAGGCCCGCTTCAGCACCGTCAAGATGTGGGCGGGTTCCAGCGCCTTGAGGGCGATGAGCTGGCAGCGGCTGCGCAGCGCCGGGTTCAGGTAGAAGGCCGGGTTTTCCGTGGTGGCGCCGATGAGGATGGCCTCGCCCCGCTCCAGGAAGGGCAGCAGGATGTCCTGCTGGGCCCGGTTGAAGCGGTGGATCTCGTCCAGGAATACCACCGGGGGCACGGACCGGAACAGGGGCAGCTCGCGGCTCTCCGCCAGGAACTTCTTCAGCTCCGCGGCGCTGCCGCTGGCCCCGGAAAACTCCATGAAGCCGTGGCCCGTGGCCTCCGCCAGGATGCGGGCCAGGGTGGTCTTTCCCGTGCCCGGCGGGCCCCACATCACCATGGAAGGCAGGCGTCCGCCCGCCGTGAGCCGCGTCAGCGCGCCCCTGGGGCCCAGGAGGTGCGACTGGCCCACCACCTCGTCCAGGGTGGTGGGGCGCATGCGTTCGGGGAGGGGGATGTGGGACATGACGACCGCTCCAGCCTATCAGCGCCTGTGCTAGTCTCCCCGCATGTATCCGGCCTACGAACGCGACCCCTACGCCACCACCCTGGAGACCCGCATCCTGAAGGGCGGGGAGGAAAAGGGCTGCCCCTTCGTGGTCCTGGAGGACACGGTCTTCTACCCCGAGGGGGGAGGGCAGCCCTGCGACCTGGGCACGGTGAACGGGGTGGCCGTCCTGGACGTCCAGAAACGCCAAGGGGAGCTCCGCCACTTGCTCGGGGCCGCCCTGCCGGAAGGCCCGGCCTCGCTGAAGCTGGACTGGGCCCGCCGCTTCGACCACATGCAGCAGCACACGGGCCAGCACCTGCTCACTGCCGTGGCCCAGGATCGGTTCCAGTGGGAGACCACGGCCTTTCATCTGGGCCCCCAGGTCTGCGACATTGAGCTCTCGGCTCACGCCATTTCGCTTCGCGAAATGGCGCAATTGGAAGAGGCGGTTGCGTCTGAAATCAGGGCGCATCATGAGATTTCCGCCCGCTGGGTGAGTCCCGGGGCCTACGGACAGGAGCCGGTGCGCTCCCGGGGGCTCCCCGAGGGGCACACGGGCGACATCCGCCTGGTGCAGATCGCGGGCGTGGACCTGAACACCTGCGGCGGCACCCACCTGCGCCACTCCGGCGAGATCGAGGTCCTCAAGCTCCTGGGCACCGAAGCCATCCGGGGGGGTACGAGACTTTTCTATGTGGCAGGAGGGCGCGCCAGGCTGCGCCTGGGCGCGCATGAAAACCGCAGTGCGGCGCTGCGCGCCCTGCTGGGCGCGCCCGACGAGGAACTGGTCTCCGCCCTTCAGATCAAGCTGGATCAGCTGCTGGCGCTGGAACGGCGCAGCCGCAAGCTGGAGGAGGACCTGGCCGAGTACCAGGCCGCCGCCCTGGCGGCGCGGCCCGGGGCCCTGGTGGAGGCCCACCTGGAGCACCGGGACATGGCCTTCCTCCAGAAGCTGGCCCGGGGCATCCTGGGGCTGGATCCCGCCAAGGCCGTGTTCCTCACCGCCGAGGCAGGCGGCCAGGGGATCTTCCTCCTGAGCGCCGGGGAAGGCTCCCCGTTGGATGTGCCCGCCGCCGGGAAGGCCCTCGCGGCGGTCCTGGGGGCCAAGGGCGGCGGCGCCGGGAAGACCTTCCAGGGCAAGGCGCCCAGCCTGGCGGCGCGGGCCGAGGCCCTGGCCAGGCTCCAGGCAATGGGATAATGGGGTCATGGACCTGATCTACCTCGACCACAACGCCACCACCTCCCTGGACCCGCAGGCCTTCGAGGCCATGGGGCCCTGGTTCACGGAGCGCTTCGGCAATGCCAGCGCGGCGTACGCCCTGGGGCATCTGTCGGACGGGGCCGTGGTGGCGGCGCGGGAGCAGGTGGCGGCCCTGGTGGGCTGCACCCCGGCGGAAATCGTCTTCACGTCCGGCGGCACCGAAAGCCTGAACCACGCCTTCCGGGGGGTGTGGGAGGC
>JARLGO010000507.1 GCA_031292655.1 Geothrix sp. | reverse complement strand
GCATGGGAAAAGCAAAATTACACGGCTGCTAGCTTCTCGGCCTTCTCGACGGCTTCCTCGATGGTGCCCACCAGGTAGAAGGCCTGCTCGGGCAGGTGGTCCCACTTGCCGTCGCAGATCTCGCTGAAGCCCTTGATGCTGTCCTCCAGCTTCACATACTTGCCGGCCATGCCCGTGAACTGCTCGGCCACGAAGAAGGGCTGGCTGAGGAAGCGCTGGATCTTGCGGGCGCGCGCCACGATGAGCTTGTCGTCGTCGGACAGCTCGTCCATGCCGAGGATGGCGATGATGTCCTGCAGCTCCTTGTACTTCTGCAGGATCGCCTTCACGCGCATGGCGGTGTTGTAGTGGTGGTCGCCCAGGATGCGGGGATCCAGCAGGCGGCTGGTGGAAGCCAGGGGGTCCACGGCCGGATAGATGCCCAGGGCCGCGATCTCACGGGAGAGGTTCGTGGTGGCATCCAGGTGGGCGAAGGTGGTGGCGGGCGCAGGATCCGTGTAGTCGTCGGCGGGCACGTACACGGCCTGCACAGAGGTGATGGAGCCCTTCTTGGTGGAGGTGATGCGCTCCTGCAGCTCGCCCATTTCCGTGGCCAGGGTGGGCTGGTAGCCCACGGCGGAAGGCATGCGGCCCAGCAGCGCTGACACTTCGGCGCCGGCCTGGGTGAAGCGGAAGATGTTGTCCACGAAGAGCAGCACGTCCTTGCCTTCCACGTCGCGGAAGTACTCGGCGACGGTGAGGCCGGTGAGGGCCACACGGGCGCGGGCTCCGGGGGGTTCGGTCATCTGGCCGTAAATCAGCGCCACCTTGCTCTTGGAGAGATCCTTCTCGTCGATGACGCCGCTGTCCATCATCTCGTGCCAGAGGTCGTTGCCCTCGCGGGTGCGCTCGCCGACGCCGGCGAACACCGAGTAGCCGCCGTGGCCCTTGGCGATGTTGTTGATCAGCTCCATGATCAGCACGGTCTTGCCCACGCCGGCGCCGCCGAAGAGGCCCGTCTTGCCGCCCTTCGCGTAGGGCTCCAGCAGGTCGATGACCTTGATGCCCGTCTCGAACATCTCGGAGGAGGTGTTCAGGTCCTCGTACTTGGGGGCCTCGCGGTGGATGGGGAGGGTCATCTTGTGGCCGAGGGGGCCCCGCTCGTCCACGGGCTCGCCCACCACGTTGATGATGCGGCCGAGGGTCTCGGGACCCACCGGCACGTTGATGGGCTTGCCGGTGTCGGTCACGATCTGCCCGCGCACCATGCCCTCGGTGGGCTGCATGGAGACGCAGCGCACGCGGTTCTCGCCGAGGTGCTGCTGCACCTCCAGCGTGACCGAGGCGGTGACGCCCTGGGCGTTGGTGATATCGGTGAGCAGGGCGTTCATGATCTCCGGCAGGTGGCTGCCGAACTCGACATCCACGGCGGGACCGACGATGGCGATCACGCGGCCTTGAAGGTTGTTTGACATGGGGACCTCGGAAGAGAAGTAACCGCGAATGACGCTAATGGACGCGAAGAAGAAGTGGAAGGGAGTGCGGGTGTTTCAAGGGGCCGTTCCATTCGCGAATATTCGCGAAATTCGCGGTTTCAGGCGTTGGCGCCCGAGACGATCTCGATGATCTGGTTGGTGATGCTGGCCTGGCGGATCTTGTTCATGGTCAGGGTCAGCTTGGCGATCATGTCGCCCGCGTTGTTGCTGGCCTTGTCCATGGCGGCCATGCGGGCGCCGTGTTCGGAGGCGCTGCTCTCCAGCAGGTTGCGGAGCAGTTCCGTCTCCACGAAGCGGGGCAGCAGGGTCTCCAGCACCGAATTGGGATCGGGTTCCAGCAGGTGGGAGACTTCGAAGGCCTCCCGGCCCTCCGTGCGAGGCCCCAATTCCATGGGGAACACCCGGAGCACCGTGGGCGTCTGGGACATGGGGCTGTTGAAATAGTTGTAGATGATGTAGAGCGCGTCGATCTCTCCCGCGCCGTACTGGGCGGCGGCGCCCGCGGAGATCTCGGTCACCACCTTCTGGAGGCCCGTGAGCGGAAGGTTCAGATACTCGCCGGCGACCGCCAGCTGGCGCTTCCGCGCCCATTCGGCCGCGCGCTTGCCCACCACGTCCAGATGGACGATCTCGGCGGGGCACTCGGACACGAAGACCGTGGCGGCCTTGAGCACGTTGGCGTTGAAGCCCCCGCAAAGGCCCTTGTCCGAAGCCACGAGCACCACGCGGATGCGCTTCTCTTCGCGGGGGGCCAGGAAGGACTGGGCCGCGGGACCCGGCTGGATCTCGACATCACCCTGGATGCGGCCCACCACGCGGCGGACGACGTCCAGCATCTTGTTGGCGTAGGGCCGCAGGGCCACCAGGCGTTCCTGAGATTTCCGCAGCTTGACCGCGGAGATCATCTTCATGGCCTTGGTGACCTGCTGGGTGTTCTTCACCGACCGGATACGGCGGCGAATGTCCTGGAGACCGGCCATCGGACTAGGCTCCCGCAGTCTGGTTCAGGGAGGCCACGAAGGTCTCCTTGAAGACCGCCACCTGGGTCTTGAGCTGGGCCTTGGCCTCGTCGGACAGCACCTTGCTGTCGCGGATGCCCCGCAGCACTTCGGGGGCATTCACGTCCAGGAAGGCCAGGAATTCGGCCTCGAAGCGGCGGACCTGGGGGACCGGCAGGTCATCCACGTAGCCGTTGGTCGCGGCCCAGATGCTGACCACCTGCTTCTCGACGGGCATGGGGGAGTACTGGCCCTGCTTCAGGATCTCGACGAGACGCTGGCCGCGGTTCAGCTGAGCCAGGGTGGCCTTGTCCAGGTCGGAGCCGAACTGGGCGAAGGCCGCCAGCTCCCGGTACTGGGCGAGGTCGAGCTTGATGGTCCCGGCCACGGACTTCATGGCCTTCACCTGGGCGGAGCCGCCCACGCGGCTCACGGAGATGCCCACGTTCACGGCCGGGCGGACGCCCGCGTTGAAGAGATCGCCCTCGAGGAAGATCTGGCCGTCGGTGATGGAGATGACGTTGGTCGGAATGTAGGCGGACACGTCACCGGCCTGGGTCTCGATGATGGGCAGGGCGGTCATGGAACCGGCGCCGCGCTCGTCGCTGAGCTTGCAGGCCCGTTCCAGCAGGCGGCTGTGGAGGTAGAACACGTCGCCGGGGTAGGCCTCGCGTCCGGGAGGGCGCCGCACCAGGAGGGAGATCTCGCGGTAGGCCACGGCCTGCTTGGAGAGATCGTCGTAGATGCAGAGGACGTGGCCGCCGGGGTTGTCCTTGCTGCTGGGCTTGCCGTCCTTGCCGTGCCACATGAAGTACTCGCCCATGGCGGCCCCGGTCATGGGCGCCAGGAAGAGCAGGGGCGCGGCCTCGGAGGCCGAGGCCGCCACCACGATGGTGTGCTTCATGGCGTCGTACTCCTCCAGGGTCTTCACCACCTGGGCGATGGTGGAGCGCTTCTGGCCGATGGCGACGTAGATGCAGATGACGCCCGTGTCCTTCTGATTGATGATCGTGTCCACGGCGACGGCGGTCTTGCCCGTCTGGCGGTCACCGATGATCAGCTCGCGCTGGCCGCGGCCGATGGGGATCAGGCTGTCGATGGCCTTGAGGCCCGTCTGCATGGGCTCGTGCACGCTCTTGCGGTCCACGATGCCGGGGGCGATCTGCTCGATGGGGTTGGTCCGGGCGGCTTGGATGGGGCCCTTGCCGTCGATGGGCTCGCCCAGGGCATCCACCACGCGGCCCACGAAGGCGGGACCCACGGGCACCGACATGATCTTCCCGGTGCGCTTGACGATGTCGCCTTCCTTGATGGCCGCCGCGTCGCCCAGCAGGATGATGCCGACATTGTCTTCTTCCAGGTTGAAGGCGAGGCCCATCACGCCGTGGGGCAGCTCCAGCAGCTCGCCGGACATGGCCTTCTCCAGCCCGTAGGCCCGGGCGATGCCGTCACCCACGCTGATGACGGTGCCCACTTCGGCCACGTCCAGCTGGGCGTCGAAGCCCTCGATCTGGCTCCGGATGATGCGGGAGATCTCTTCCGCGCGAATGTCCATGAATTCCTCCAAACCTGCGGTTGAATAGCGAAGGGTGATGTAAGGGGATCAGGCCGAGAGCAGCTGGGTCTTGAGCTGGCGGAGCTGGCCCTGGAGCGAGGCGTCCAGGACCGTGGAACCCACCTGGGCCTTGACGCCGCCCAGCAGGGTCGGGTCCTGGTGCCAGGTGATGCGGATGGTCTTGCCGGTGCGCGCGGCCAGGGAGGCCGTGAGCGCCTTGGTCTGGGCCTCGGTGAGAGGCTGGGCGCTGGCCACCTTGGCCTCCACGATGCCCGCCCGCTCGTCCACCAGGTCATCGAAGGTGCGGCGCAGGTCCGGCAGCAGGTTCAGGCGGCCGGCCCCGGCCACCACGCGGAAGAAGTGGCGCAGGGTCGCGCTCACCTTGGCGGCGGCGAGGATGGTTTCGAAGACCTCGGCCTTCTTGGCAGGCAGCACCAGGGGCGAGGCCACCAGGCGGGACAGGTCGGCATTGGCGGCCACGGCGGCGGCCACGGTGTTCAGCTCCTGCTGGAGCATGGGCACGTTCCCCTGCTTGTCGCCGATCTGGAGGAGGGCCTTGGCGTAGCGTCGGGCGGTCAGGCGGCTGCTCACTGGGCGCCTCCAATCTGCTGAATGGCACGGTCCACGGCCTTGCCGGCCTCAGGTCCCTGCAATTTGGCCTCCAGGCGCTTGGCGGCGCCTTCGACGGCCAGTTCCGCCACCAGGGCCCGGAGTTCGAACTCGGCCTGGCGCTTCTGGTAGCCGATCTCGGCCTGGGCCTGGGCCAGGATCAGGGCCGCTTCCGTCCTGGCGGCCTCCAGCACGTGCTGCTTTTCGGTCTCGGCATCGGCCTTGGCCTTGTCGAGGATGCCCGCCATCTCGGCCTCGAGCCCCGACATCTTCGCTTCCATGGCCTTCAG
>JARLGO010000010.1 GCA_031292655.1 Geothrix sp. | reverse complement strand
CTGCCGGAGGGCCAGTTCGGGAATTCCGAAGTGGGCCACATGAACCTGGGCGCGGGGCGGGTGGTGTGGCAGGAGCTCACCCGCATCGACGCCGCCATCCGGCGGGGCACCTTCCGGGAGAACGCCGCCATCGGCGCCCTGCTGCAGGGCCTCAAGGCCTCGGGCAAGCGCCTACACCTGCTGGGCCTGGTGAGCGACGGCGGCGTCCACAGCCACCAGAACCACATCGTCGCCCTGGCCCAGTGGGCCCAGGCCGAGGGGATCCCCACCACCCTCCACGCCATCACCGATGGCCGGGACACGGGCCAGAAGAGCGCCGACGGCTTCCTGCAGTGGCTCACCTTCCAGCTGCGGAACACGCCCCTGGTGACGATCGGATCCGTCTGCGGGCGCTACACGGCCATGGACCGGGACAAGCGCTGGGAGCGCACGGAGCAGGCCTGGAGGCTCTACGTGGATGGCGAGGCCCCGCAGCAGGCACCCGACGCCCTGGCGGCCATCGCCGGCGCCTACGCCCGGGGGGAGACCGATGAGTTCGTGGCCCCCACCCGGCTCGACGCCTTCCACCCCTTTGCCGACGGCGACGGGGTGCTGTTCTTCAACTTCCGGGCCGACCGGGCCCGGCAGATGTGCCACGCCCTGGTGAATCCGGCGTTCACCGGATTCCCCCAGAAGGTCCGCCCCAAGGTGAAGCTGGTCACCTTCACGGCCTACGACATCGAGCTCGAGCCCTTCCTGGCGGTGGCCTATCCCCCCCAGAGCCTGGATCTGATCCTCGGCGAACTGGTCAGCGCCCAGGGCTGGAGACAGTTCCGCACGGCGGAGACGGAGAAATACGCCCACGTCACCTATTTCTTCAATGGCGGGCAGGAGGCCCCCTTCGAGGGCGAAGAACGCCGGCTGGTGCCCTCGCCCAAGGTCGCCACCTACGATCTGCAACCGGAGATGAGCCTGCCCGACGTGAGCCGGGGCCTGGAGGCCGCCATCCATTCGGGCCAGTACCGCTTCCTGGTCTGCAACCTGGCCAACCCCGACATGATCGGGCACACCGGCGACCTGGCCGCGGCCATCACCGCCTGCGAGGTCGTGGATGCCGCCGTGGGCCGCATCGCGGACGCCACCCTGGCCATGGGCGGGGCCCTCTTCATCACCGCCGACCACGGCAACTGCGAGTGCATGCGGGACGAGGGCGGCAACCCCCACACCTCCCATACCCTGAACCCCGTCCCTGCCGTGCTGGTGGCCAAGGGGTTCGAGGCCCGCCAGCTCCGCAGCGGGGGGGCCCTCAGCGACGTGGCCCCGACCCTCCTGAAGCTCTTCGGGCTGGAGCAGCCCGCGGTCATGGACGGGAGAAGCCTGATCTGACGAATGCCTGCAAAGCTCATGAGCCACACGCCACGCCCATCGCGAATCACCCCTTCGACCTTCATCAAGGCGATGGGTGCGTTGCTGGCCCTGTTCAACCTGCTGGCCGCGACCTTCGCCATCTGGGTGCTGATCCTGAGCTACCGGCACTATGTGGAGCGGGCGGAATCGGCCACTCAGAACCTGGCCCAAGTGCTGGAAGACAACGTGGTGGACACCATCCAGAAGATCGACCTGGCCATCCAGGCGATCCAGGATGAGGCCCACCATGATCCCCGCAGCCTGAG
>JARLGO010000506.1 GCA_031292655.1 Geothrix sp. | reverse complement strand
TCTTGGCGGCGGGTGCGAGTCCCAGGTCCTGGATGGCCTTTTTGACCTTGGCATCCGAGACCCCCAGGTCTTTGGCCATGGCGCTGGCGGAGCTGAGGGCCGGAGCTTCGGTGGGCATGGGGAGTCTCCACAGGGGATGAGCTGATTTAGAGCGTCTGCTCGATGGATTCCGGGGTGATGGCCAGGGTGGCCCTGGCCCAGGCGAACGTCGACTTGAGCACCTCGAAGTCCGGCCCCGAGGCCAGGAAGGCGGCCCTGCCCTTGATGAGGAAGCCCGTCCCGGCGCCGTGCCGGCCGGCCACTTTCGCGCTCCCCAGGGTGACGAGCACCCGATCGTTGAAGCCGACATTGGCTTCGGTGCGTTGCATGTAGCCCGCCGGGATCAGGATCCGCCCATCCTCCGTGAGGCGGATATAGCTGTTCCAGGTGTTGACCATATGGGGTCCATCTTGGCCCAGGGTGGCGATGGCGACGACGCCATCCTGCTTCAGGACTTCCAGCAGTGTTTCGGGAATCGTCACGGGGGCTCCGATGGGATAAGTGGCGAACCTGATCGTGATGCTCTGCTGGAGGGGCGCCCCGCTCGGGACGCCAGGCTCCGATGGGAATGAGGGGCCAACCTGGTGGTGATGCTCTGCTCGACGGGTCCCCGCAATTGACGCTGCACTGCAGCGCCAATTGCGACCCGTCAGAGCATCGCCATCCACGACCCGCTCTCGGTGCGGATGGGACCTTCGGGCAGGTCGCTTTCCTTGAACATGAAGTGGCTGCTGTTCCAGCTGCCGCAGCTGTCGCAGCGGTCGCTGAAGTCCTGGGTGCGGTGGCCGCACACGGCGCATTCGTAGCGCAGCTTCAGGATGCCCAGGTTGCGGAGCAGCTGGCGGTATTCGTTGAGGGCCGCGTCCAGGCGGGCGCGACGGCTGTGGATCTTGGCCATGAAGAAGAACAGGATGGGGCTGTAGACCACCTGGCTGCGCACCTCCTGGAACAGGTCCAGGGCCTCGTCGAGGATCTCCAGGCGGTAGAGCATCTTCCCCAGGAAGAACTTGGCGGTGGTGGCGTGCCGGGAGGTGGCGGCCACCCGCCGCATGACGGCCAGGCCGTCCTCCGGCCGCCCCAGCTGGATGAAGTAGTCCTCCAGTTCCTGAAGGAAGGTCCCCTCGCCGGTGTTGCGGAAGCCCTCCAGGAGGATCTCCAGGCCCTGGGCCTCCTGATCCTGCAGGATCATGCACCGACCCAGGCTGAGGTAGGCCGGCACGAAGTCGGGCTCGTCCTTGATGACCTGCTGGAAGATCTGGGCCGCATCCTTGAACTGATCCGCCTCCACCTTGGCCATGCCCACCTGGTAGGCCAGGGCCGAGCCCTGGGCCCTCTCTCCCGGTGTGAGTTCGCCGGCGAAAAGCGTCGTGAGCTTCTTGTGGGCCTCGAGGGCCTCCTCCCACCGCTGGTTCTCCATGTGCAGGGCCCGGAGCCGGCGCCAGGCGCGGAGGGCCTTCTTGGGGTGGTCGGCCGCCAGTTTCTTCAGCACCGCGAGCGACGCCTCCGAATTGCGGACGGCCATCAGGGCCTCGGCCAGCTGGTAGTGCGCCTCGACCTGGTCGGGCTCGTCGTCGCACAGGGACTTGAACAGGTTCACGGCCTCATCGGCGCTTCCGGTCTTGAGGAAGATCTCCCCCAGGAGGAGCCGCGCGGGAACGTGTTCCTTGCGCTGTTCGAGGATGGTCTCCAGGATCCCCTTCGCCTCGCGGGGAAGCCCATGGGCCACCAGATCGCGGGCGTCCTGCATCCGCTCGGAGATGCGCTTCACCAGCCGGGTGTCGGCGGAATCGTTCAGTCCCCGCACCAGCCGGATGACCTCCATGATGCCGGTGTAGAGGACGTTCAGGAGGAACCCAAGCAGGAACGTGATGAGGATAACGCTTTGCAGCTTGATGCTCTCGCCGAACAGGACGACCTCGCGCACCAGCAGGTCGTGGTTCGTGAGGTACAGGTTGCCCAGCACCATCAGGACCAGCAGCAGCAGGACGATGAAGAACACATTGACGAGACGCATGGGCAACCCTCTGACGCTGCGCCTAGCATGACACAGGTGGGCTGGCGGCTCTCGGCCCTTGGTTAGCCCTCAGCGGGGCGGTCGATCCATTCCTTCGCCGCCCGGAGATCCTCCCACACGGCGCGGCGGACATCCTGCGTGTACTGGCGCAGGACGTAGGCGGGATGGAAGGTGGGCATGACGGGAATCTCGCGGTCGCCGATCCTCAGGCGCCGCCACTGGCCCCGGGCCTTCGTGATGCCCTCGGCCACCCCCACCAGCTCGCGCAGGGGCGTGGCGCCGAGGGTCACGATGACGGCGGGGTGGATCAGCTCGATCTGGCGGTGCAGGTAGCCCAGGCAGGCACGGGCCTCGTCGGGGGTGGGTGTGCGGTTGTCCGGCGGACGGCACTTGACCACGTTGGCGATGTAGGTTTCCTCGCGTTTCAGCCCGATGGCGCCGATCATCTTGTCCAGCAGTTCGCCGGCCTTGCCCACGAAGGGGCGCCCCTGCAGGTCCTCGTCCCTTCCGGGGCCCTCCCCCACGAACATGAGCCGGGCCTGGGGATGGCCTTCTCCAAAGACGAACTTCATGCGGCCCGACCCCAGGGGACAGGCCAGGCAGCCCTGGATGGCCCGGTGGAGATCGGAAAGGCTGGTCGCCGTGGCCACGGCCTCGCGGGTGGGACAGCCGACGGGGTCTGTGGGTGGAACAAAAGCTGCAATTGGTTTGGTTGTGGCAACTGGCGTGGATCGCGGGGCCGGCGGACGCGGGGGAGGGGCGGCAGGCTCCACCGGGAGGGCCCCCTGGACGGCCCGCACGGGTTCGCGCACCAGGCCCATCACCCCCAGTTCCTCCAGGGTGTCGCGCCAGGCTTGAAGCGGATGGTCCATACCCCTCCAGAGTACTCCGGAACTTCTTCCCGGCTTCGGGCATCCTAGGCCTTGGAGCCCATGCATGGCGCAGTCCCCCCTTGAAACCCCGTTCGGCAGCCAGGAGGCCTTTCACGCCGCCTTCGCCGAGCTGTATCCCCGGCTGGTGAGCTACGCCCGCCGCTACGGGGCCGTCTTCCCCGAGGACATCGCCCAGGAGTCCTTTGTCATCCTCATGCAGCGGGAGGTGGCCGTGGAGCACCCCACGGCCTTCCTCTATGGCACCGTGCGAACCCTGTCCCTCACCGAGCGCCGCCCCATGAAGAACCAGAATCTCAGCCTGGAATCCGTCACCGAGCCCGGACTCGCCGGGGGGGCCGATGATCAGGTGCTGAACCAGGAAGTGCGGGAGCGCATGCGGCTGCTTTCGCCCACCTTCCGCGAGGCCCTCTGGCTCTTCGTGGTCGAGGGGCTTTCCATTCGCGAGATCGCAGATATCCTCGACATCCCCGAAGCCACCGTGAAGACCCGCATCCACCGGGCCAAGGCCCAACTCAAAGATCAGCTCAACCCTTCAGGAGGCGTCCATGTCCTGGTCTGATCCCGCCCGGCGATTCGAACCCGCCGAGGATGTCCAGCTGCGGGCTGAACTCCGCGATCTCCTGGGTCTGGGCCCCGTGGTGGCCAGCGCCGCGGAACCGACGGAGGAGCTGAAGGCCCTGGCGGAGGATCTCCGGCGGGAGGCCCAGCGCCGCAGCCGGACGCAGCGGAAGCGCCCGACCTGGGGGCTCCTGGCGGCCGCCGCGCTGCCGCTGCTGGCCGCCCTGGCGGGCCTGGGCAGCTGGGGCGTCCAGCAGAAGCACCGGGCCGACGATCTGGCCGCCCAGACCCAGCGCCAGGAGCAGGAGCTGACCCGCCTGGTGGCCTCCCACAGCACGGAACTGGCCCGGGAGCGTCAGGCCAAGGAGGAAGTCCAACATCAGCTTCAGTTGGCCTCGCGCAAGGAGCTCCGAAAGCAGGAGCCCTTCCTGGTGATCCCCGTGAAGTCCCCCCTCAAGGTGATGGGGGAGGACTATCAGCGGGTCAAGCAGGCCCCCCCGCAAGATCCGCAACATTAGTAGCCCTGGTCGGCACGGTCCTGGCAACCTCAAGGGCAAGGTGTTCCCATGGCCAGCAATCCCCTGCTCCTCCTCATCCTTCTGCTCTCGGCCCTCGCCACGGTGCTGGCGGGCATGGGGGTCTTCAGCAACAGCCGCCCGCCCGATTCGAGGCTGAATTCCCTCTTGAACGACCTCGATGACATGAAGGGGGTGCTGTCCCAGCTGCAGAAGTCAGTCCTTCAGACCGAGCGCAAGCTGGAAAAGGAGATCCAGATCTCCCGCACCGAAAGCCGGGAGGTGGTCGAGAAATTGGCGGAGGTCATCGACAAGCGGATGAAGGATCTGGTGGGGTAGGCCCGTGCGGGGGGCCTGGAGAGCGAAAGCAGATCAGGGCTCCGCCATGATCTGCGCGGGGGTCCGGGGGTGTGTGCGAAGCACGGAACCCCCGGAGAGCATCACCCCGCCTGGCTGTGGTTGGCCGGTGTCCAGCCCCGCTCGTTGAGCAGCTTCACGCCCTGGATGCGCGTGAGGCGGAAGGCCATCTCCTCCTGGTGCAGGTGGCAGAAGGCCAGCAGATGATCCTCCTGGATGGTCCTCGGGGACACGCGTCTAAGCTGGGTCCGATGGGCCGCCGGGGGCAGGTAGGTGAGCTCCACCATGAGGGTGTGTCCCGCGGCGTATTCCAGGATGCGCTGCACCTCTTCGGCCAGCTGGTCTTCGCCGCCCAGGTGCAGCATGGGGATGCGGCGCTGGACTTCCTGGTAGAGGGAGGGATCCTCGTCGTGGAGGCGCTGGAGGGCCGAGCGGACCATCTGCTGCACGGGTTCCAGGTGGTGGTTCATGCCCTTCTCGTCCACGAAGGCCAGGGCCGCCAGGGCCCACAGATAGAGCTTCTCGTCGGCGTCCACGCTGAGGGCGAGGAACCGGCCGGGTTTCGGCATGAAGCCGGCCTGCTTGAGCAGGGCGTGGGCATTGCCGTTCCCCCGCACCTCCAGGACCGTGTCGGAGAGCGAGCCCAGCTTCAGGGGCGCCAGTTCGGGCCTCAGCTTGAGCTCGTCCGCCAGGTGGGCCGTGCGCGCCCGCACCAGCCGCACGCCCTGGTGGACCTCCACCTCGCCCACCCGGCGGGAGAGATCCTCGAGCAGCTGGAGCAGGGGCTGGGGCAGGGTTTGCGTGGTGGCGCCCAGGCGCTGGCCCAGTTCTTCGAGGGGCACACCCGAATCCAGGGCGCGGACCAGGGTGGCATGGCTCACCCGGAAACTCCCCATGGCATCGAGGGATTCCACCTCCGCCAGCTGGGCGAGCTGGAGCAGGCGGTGGGGGTTCTGGAGCAGGGGCGTCAGCAGCTCCAGCGTGGGCTGCAGGATCATGGCCTGGTCCTGCTCCAGGGGCTGCCAGTGGGCCGCCGTGCCCTTCAGATCGCGAAGCAGGTACTCGTGGGCCAGGGCCTCGCCGTGCTCCGTGAGGCGCAGATGCAGGTAGCCCTCGTCGCCCTGGATGATGCCCATGCGCCCCAGGAAGGGGAGAAACACCTGGCGGGTGCGATCCTCGTCCAGGGGATGCAAGGTCTTGAGGAAGGCCAGGAAGGCGTGGACGGTCAGGGTCTGGCCCCGGCGCTCCAGCAGGTGCTGCATGAGGAAGTGCCGGTCCTCGGCCGGCGGCATGCCCCAGGCCTTGAGGTCATGTTCCAGCAGGCTGGCGAAGGCGCGCTCGGCCACCCAGCGCGGGGGATGGCTGGTCACGGCGGGCAGCAGCGTCTCCACGCGTCCGTCCCGGTTCCACAGGAGGCCCAGCCGATGCAGCAGGGTGAACAGCAGGGTCGCGTCCTGCTCCTCCTGGAGCATGGCGTTGCGCTGCATGAGCTGGCCCAGCTCCTTCTTGGCGGGGAGCCCCCCCTTGAGCACGCGGAGCCCAGCCACGCAGCGCAGCAGGACGCTGGTGAGGGCCAGGGAGAAGCGGAAGGGCTCGACGGCCTTCAATTTCACTTCCGCAGGGGCCAGGAAGCTCAGGGCGCCCTCGTCGAAGTCTTCCAGGGCGTCGGCTACCCGCTCGGCCACGGCCCAGCCGGCGCCGGACGGCAGGATCAGCCCCAGCTCCCGCAGGGCCTCCAGCACCGGGACCTCCGGCAGCGTGCCGTCGCTGACGAGGTGCTTCAGCGCCACCAGGGATTCACTGTCCAGGTCCGCCAGCGTGTCGGACAGGCGCTTGTGGTCCTCCAGGTGGAAGACCATGGTCTTCAGCAGGCGCATCCGCCCCTCACCGCAGTCCTCCCAGCGGACGGGGATGGGCAGGCGCCGCCGCTCGCAGATGGTTCGGAGCTGCTCATCCGAGCAGTTCGAGAGGAGCTGGAAGTGCGTGTGCGGCATGGGCACCCGGGTACAGAGGATCTTTCAGTATCCCATAGGAACGCGATTCGCTCACGCGCAAAAAG
>JARLGO010000505.1 GCA_031292655.1 Geothrix sp. | reverse complement strand
TCCATGGCCTGGGCCATCCGGGTGGGCTCGCCGGCCTCGGCCACGGCGGTGTTCAGGAGCACGCCGTCGGCCCCCAGCTCCATGGCCAGGGCGGCGTCGGAGGCCGTGCCCACGCCCGCGTCCACGATCATGGGCAGCTGGTAGGCCTCCACGACCTCCTTGATGAGGAGCAGGGTCATGGGGTTCTGCACCCCCAGCCCCGAGCCGATGGCGCTGCCCAGGGGCATGACGGCCGCGCAGCCCACGTCGCAGAGCTTCTTGGCAAGGATGGGATCGGCGTTCACGTAGGGCAGCACGATGAAGCCCTCCTTCACGAGGATCTTGGCGGCCTCCAGGGTCTCCTCGTTGTCGGGGTAGAGGCTCTTGGCGTCGCCAATGACCTCGAGTTTCACCCAGTCCGTGTGCAGGGCCTCCCGGGCCAGGCGGGCCACGCGCAGGGCGTCCTCGCGGGTGTAGCAGCCGGCGGTGTTGGGCAGCAGGGCGATGTCCTTGGGGATCCAGTTCAAGATGTTGTCCTCGCCCTGGGCGTCCAGGTTGAACCGGCGCACCGCCAGGGTGACCATGTCCACCCGCGCGGCCCGGTAGCAGGCCTGCATGGTGGCGAAATCCTTGTACTTCCCCGTTCCCAGGACCAGGCGGTTGGGAAAGGTCTTGCCGGCGATGACGAGGGACATGGGAACTCCGGACCCCCAGTTTACCCTGCCGGGGACCTCCGGCCCGCCGGGGCCCGGACAGAGTTGCACGGGGAGCCCTCCCGTGGGATGGTGGTAGTTCCGATGGAGGAGCGGTTCCCATCAGTACCGACGGCGAGGGTGATGAACCCGACGACCCGGCGGGAAAGGGGAGGATCGCCGAAGGGATCGCGGAGCATCAACGCGCCCCCTGGACGTCGAGGCGAAAGCCCGGCGGCTGTCGTGCCGGTCACCCGGTACGGAGGGCCTGAGGCGCGGCGGCGGAATCCTTTCCACCGCGTTCCTGAAGGCACCGTCGGCCCGCCGAGGTTTCCATGAACGCAGCCCCCGCAGATCTCCGACGCTGGCTCACGGCCCGCCTGATGGCCCTCTGCGCCGCGGAGACCACCTCGGGAGCCGAGGATGCCGGGCTGCCCATGCTGCGGCAGCTGCTGCAGGAGCTCGGCGCCAGGGTGGTGGAGCAGCCCGTGGCGGAGGGCCGCACCAATGTGCTGGCCCTGTGGGGCGTTCCCCGGGTGCTCTTTTCCACCCACCTCGACACGGTACCGCCCTATTTTCTGCCGCGCATCGAGGGCGAGACCCTCATCGGCCGGGGCGCCTGTGATGCCAAGGGGCAGATCGTGGCCCAGCTGGCGGCGGTGAAGACGCTGCTGGACGAGGGCCGGGAGGGGCTGGCCTGGCTGGGCGTCGTGGGTGAGGAGACGGACAGCGCCGGGGCCACGGCGGCCCTGGGCCTCGCGGGCCACCTGCAGGGCCTGAAGGCGCTCATCAACGGCGAGCCCACGGAGCTGAAGCTGGCCGCCGGACAGCGCGGGGTGCAGCAGATCCGCCTCCGCTGCGAGGGCCGGGCCGCCCACAGCGGCAGCCCCGAACTGGGTCGCAACGCCACCTGGCCCCTGCTGGACTGGCTGCAGCGCCTGCGCCAGCAGCCGCGCCCCGTGGACGGGCGGCTGGGGCCGGAGCTGTGGAACCTGGGCCTGCTCCAGGCGGGGGAGGCGTTGAATTCGGTCCCGGCCAGCGCCGAGGCGCACTTGCTGGTCCGCACCGTGCCGGGCAGCACCTTCCTGGATGAGGTCCGGCGGCTGGCGCCGCCCGAAGGCGACCTGGAGCTCCGCCTGGACGAACCCGCGGATCTCTACCCCGCCCTTCCTGGCTTCGACCTGGCCCCCATGCCCTTCGGCTCCGACGCGCCGGCCCTGCGGGCCCTGGTGCCGGATCGCACCGTGGTGCTGGCGGGGCCCGGGAGCATCGCCGTCGCGCACACCCTCGACGAGCACCTCACCCTGGCCGACCTCGAGGCCGGCGTGGATCTCAACCGCCGCCTGGCCCTGCATTTTCTGGGAGACTGAACCATGACC
>JARLGO010000114.1 GCA_031292655.1 Geothrix sp. | reverse complement strand
CGGATCCCGGTAGAGCATGCGCTCCACCCCCTGGTCCATCTGGGCGATGGCCACCCGGCCCAGCCGCATGAGATTTTCCCGTTGGCCCTGGGTCAGGTCGGTGCCCCTGAGATCCTGGTCCAGGATGTGACTGACGGCATAACCCTTCAAACTCATGGCTTCGTCATGGTTGGTGAGCAGATGCTTGCTGGCCAGTCCCAAAAGCGCCACGCCGAAGGCGATGAGGCCGAGCGCGAGGGCGAGGCAGTACCAGGCCGTCAGGCGGAAACGAAGCGTGTTCGTGAACCGCATCAAGCCCGTTCCTGGATGATGTAGCCCGAGCCGCGGACGGTCTGGATGAGCTTCACGGCCTGGTCCTGGTCGACCTTCTTCCGGAGGTGGTTGACGTAGACCTCCACCAGGTTCGAGCCCCCCTGGCAATCGGCATCCGAGGGCCACACGTGGTCCATGATCATGGCCTTGGTGAGCACCAGTCCCTTGCGGCTGAGCAGGTACTCCAGGATCCCGAATTCCTTGGGCGTCAATTCAATGGGCCTGCCGTCCCGGCGGACTTCCCGGCTCTTCACGTTCAACTCGAGATCGGCCACCCGCAGGATGGTCCGCAGCTCCACCTTCGGCCGCCGCAGGATGGCCCTCAGCCGGGCCAGCAGCTCCTTGAAGTCGAAGGGCTTGGACAGGTAGTCATCGGCTCCCAGGTCCAGCCCTTTCACCCGGTCATCCACGTTGTTGCGGGCGGTGAGCATGATGACGGGCACGATGCTGCCCGACTGGCGGAGCTCGCAGAGCACCTCGAAGCCGTTCTTGCCCGGCAGCATCACGTCGAGCACCACCACGTCGAAGTCCCCTCCCCGGGCCAATTCCAGACCGAGGCTGCCGTCTCCGGCCCATTCCACCACGAAGCCCTGCTCCTTCAGCCCCTGCTGAAGCACCTGAGCCAATTTGAATTCATCTTCGACGATGAGGATCTTCAACGGTTCATCCGGAATGTGTCTGCCGTGGACGCTCGATCATATCGCCAGCCCCGGCAAAACAGGTGTCGTGACCTGCAGCGTCCTTCGGGCCGGCCCGCCCTGCCCAAGTAGCCTGAGGCGTTCCGAAGCCCATGGAAAGATTTGTGTCGTTTCACCCATGGTGACGAAATTATCCCGCGGGACTGGCGGAAAGACCGGGGTGAGTCCGTGCCCTTCCCGGGAGATGGACGCTCGGGATGCTATAAAGAGCCTGCTCGTTCGGCGGGCTGCATGGAGTCCTCGTGCCGCAAACGGCGCTTCTTCTCGCATTCGCGTCCGCGATCATCCACGCCCTGTGGAACGTGATGCTGAAGCGGACCAGGGACCTGGATTCCGCCTCCGCGGGGGTTTTCGCCGTGTCCATGCTGCTCACCGCGGCGGCCATCCCGTTCATTCCAGGCCGAGCCTTTGCCGGAACCCAGGCCGTGCTCTGGGGCCTGGCCGCGGGGGTGTGCGAGGGCAGCTACTTCGTGGGGCTGGTGCGCACCCTGGAGAGGGCGCCGCTGGGTTGGAGCTACAGCTGGATGCGCGGCAGTGCCATCGCGCTCCTGTGGCCGGTCTCCATGCTGTTCATGGCCGAACCCTTCCGCTGGGCCGCCCTGGGCTGCGTGACCGCGGTCTGCACCGGACTCGCCCTCCTGGGGTCGTCTTCCGGACCGCGAAGCCGCGGGGCCCTGTCCTGGGCGCTGCTCACGGGGGTCTGCATCGCGGGCTACATCTTGTTCTACAAGCTGTCGCTGGCCCGCGGGGCCCATCCGCTGGCGCTCTACAGCCTTTCGATGGCCGTGGGCCTGCCGATCCAAACCCTCGTGCGGATCCGGCGCCGGGGGTTCGCCGCCTTCCGCGTGTTCCCTGAAGAGCCAGGGCTGGTGCTGGTGGCGGGCTTCCTGTGCGCCCTGGGGTTCAGCCTCTTCCTCGTGGCCCTCTCCAGAACGGGAGCGGCGGCGGTGACCACGGTCCGCAACAGCTCCGTGGCGTTTGCCGTGATCTTCTCCCTGGCCCTCGGTGAGCGCCCCGGGGCACGCCAGTGGGCCGGGGTGGCCCTGGTGACGCTGGGGGCGATGGGGCTGAGCTGGAAGGGCTGACCCCCTCCCAGGAGAAGGCGCCCCTGGGTCAGAATGGGGCCATGCTCGCCTTCTCCAAGCTCCTCGGAATGCTCTGCATGCCCACCGGCCTGGTCTGGCTGGGGCTGGGCCTGGCGGCGTCCTGGGCCTTCCGGCGCCGCCTGCGGGCCCTCGGTGGCTTCCTGGCCGTCCTTTTTCTGGGGTTCGCCCTGGCCGGGAATCTCCAGGTCGGGGCCCTGCTCCTGGGCCAGCTGGAGTCGGCCGCACCGCCCTTGCCGGAGAACGCCGCCCCCTTGGAGGCCCTCTTTGTCCTGGGGGGCGGAAGCCAGGTGGACGAACGGGGCCGGCCCATGCTTGGCGTGAGCGGGGACCGCATCCTCGAGGCCGCGCGTCTGTGGCATGCGGGAAAGGCGAAGTGCCTGGTGGCCAGCGGCGCCTCGGATGATGCCCGGACCGGCCGCCGGAACCTCGGCGCCGAAACCTGCGAGATCTGGAAGAGCCTCGGGATTCCGAGCACGGCCGTCCGCGCCATCGAGGAACCCTGCTTCATCACCCGGGATGAGATCCAGGCCTACCGGCGCCTGAAGGCCCGGGAGGGCTGGCGGCGGGTCGGGCTGCTCAGCTCCGCCTGGCACCTGCCCAGGGCCCTGGCCCTGGCCCGGCGGGCGGGCCTGGAGGTGGTGCCCGTTCCCAGCGATGCGGGGGGGCGCGTGCCCCGCTTCCAGCTTTGGCACCTCGTGCCCCAGGAGGAGGGCTTCCGCAAGACCCAATGGGCCTGCTGGGAGCGGCTCGGACGCCTGGCGGGCCGTTAGGGCCCGTACTGCAATCGGGTCCTGGCGCGAAATGACAGTTTTCAGGCGGACCCTCCATCCCACCGATAGGTTCGAGGATGGCTTCTGGATCGTCGGTGGGGTGCCCGCGTCGGCCCGATGATCCGGATGCCGACCCCTCCATTTTTTCCACTGGATCGGCAACACAACGCGCTTAAGGCATGTCCCCATGGCTCACTGGTCAAAGGAACTGATGACCGATCGCCACCTGCGAAGGCAGGTGGTGTTTCAAATGATCCTGTGGACCTTGGGCATGGCCGCCTTCGTCGCCCTCGGCGCCTACTATTCCTACCGGGAGAGCCGCGAAAATGCCCTGAGCCGGGCCCGGGAGAACTTCCAGAAGGACGTGATGGTCCGCATGCTGGTCAACCGGCCCGGCGGCGGCTACGCCCTGCCGGATGAACCGAGCCGGTCCAATCCCCACGGGCTCCATTTGCCGAACTCGGCGGGCCGCGCCACCGGAGACATGCCCTTCGCCATGGGCAACTCGGCCCCCATGACCCAATTCATGCACGAGCTGGGCATTCCCGTCCCCGAGCTGCGGGGGCACATCGCCAGCCTCAGGCCGCTGTCCCCGGAAAACGCAGGCGATGCCTGGGAGCAGAAGGCGCTGCACAAACTGGAATCCGGCCCCCGGGAATACTGGGATGTCTCCTCCCTGGATGGGCACCCCCGGCTCCGCTTCATGGGCGCGCTGGTCACGCTGGAAGGGTGCCTCCGCTGTCATGCGGCCCAGGGGTACAAGGTCGGGGACATCCGGGGCGGGATCAGCTTCACGGTTCCGCTGAACCAGGATTCCTTCCTGACCAGCGGCATCCACAACGTGGCGACGACCCTCGGACTTGGGGTTCTCTGGGCCCTGGGCCTGGTGGCGATCCTGCTCCATGGGAGATCCAATTTGAACCGGCTCAAGGAGCGCCGATTGGCCGAGACCGCCCTGCGGGAGAGCGAGGAGCAGCTGAGGACCATCTTCGATGCCTCGGAGGCGGGCATCATCCTGGTGTCGCCGGAGGGCACCATCCGCTATGCCAACCATCGGATGGCTGAAATGTTCGGAACGACGCTGGAGGGGCTGATCGGCACCCATTACACCGGCCACATCCATGCCTCCGAAAAGCAGGCCGGCAGTGAGCGGCTCCACCGGATCCTGTACGGCGGCCTGAATACCGTCTCGTCCGAGCGGCGCTACATCCGGGCGGACGGCACCGACTTCTGGGGGCACTTCTCCGGGAAGCGGCTGAACAACGAAGACGGCAGCTTGAATGCGCTGGTGGGGGTGATCACGGACATCACCGAACGCAAGAAGTCGGAAGAAGAAAATGCAAGGCTCCAGGCGCAGCTCCAACAGGTCCAGCACCTCGAGAATCTCGGCAACCTGGCCGGGGGCGTCGCCCACGACATGAACAACGTGCTCGGAGCCATCCTCGGACTGGCTTCCGCCAACCTCAATGCCATCCCGGCGAACAGCCCCTCCCAGCGGACCCTGGGCACCATCATCAAGGCCGCCGAGCGGGGGGCCCAGATGATGAAGAGCCTTTTGAACCTGGCCCGAAAGAGCCCCGCCGAGGAACGCGAGCTGAACCTGAACGAGCTGGTCCATGAAAACGTCCAGCTCCTGGAGCCTTCCACCCTGTCCAAGGTTCGCCTGGTGATGGACCTCGACCAGGACCTCCACCGCATGCGCGGGGATGGCAATGCCCTGGGCAATGCCTTCGTGAACCTCTGCGTCAATTCCGTGGACGCCATGGCCGGCGCCGGGACCCTCCTGGTCCGGACCCGCAATGTGGGCGCGGACTGGGTCGAAGTGGAGGTGGAGGACTCGGGGTGCGGCATGACCGAAGAGGTCCTCGAAAAGGCCGTCGTGCCTTTCTTCACCACCAAGGAACCCGGCAAGGGGACCGGACTGGGCCTGTCCATGGTCTACAGTACCGTCAAGGCCCACCACGGCCAGATGGAGCTGGAAAGCCAACCCGGCCTGAAGACCATCGTGCGGATGCGGTTCCCCGCGTTCCTGCCCGGTACCGCCGCCGTTGGCACCGGGCCCTCCGGGTCGGCCTCGAGAAGCCTGTGCGTCCTTCTGGTGGACGACGACGACCTCGTGAGGACCACCACGGAAACCCTGCTGGAGGCGGTGGGCCACCAGGTCGTGGCGGCGCGCAGCGGAGAGGCGGCGCTGGCGAAGCTCGCATCGGGCGCCCGGCCCGACCTGGTCATCCTCGACTTGAACATGCCCGGGCTGGGCGGGACCGGGACCCTGCCCCGCCTCCGGGCCCTCTGCCCGGCCCTGCCAGTCCTGCTCGCGACGGGTCGAGCGGACCAGACGGCCCTGGACCTCGTGAGCGCCTACCCCCACGTCACCCTGCTGGCCAAGCCCTTCGGACTGGAAGAGCTCAAGCAACACATTCAGGCCATCTCCGCCAGTCCATCGCCCGTGCCCTGGGATGCCCGGGCCTGACAGACCATCCATGGATATCCTGATGATTCCGCCGAGGCCTTCCATGCACTTCCACGTGGCAGTGGGCCATCCTCCTCCATTGACCGGGCCCATGAATCCATGAACAAACCAGGAACCGTGGCCCTTTGGCTATTCATGTGCGCGCTGGGATCCCTGATGGGACCCCGGTCCTGGGCCGCGGAACAGGAGCCCGCCAAACAACCCCCCATCCTGGTGGGGTTCAACCGGGACTTCCCCCCCTTCGAATTTCTGGATGCCAGGGGCCAGCCCGCCGGATACGACATCGACCTCATCCGGGCCGCGGCGGCGGAAGCGGAGCTGCCCCTGGTCTTTCAGGCCGGCACCTGGGAGCACATCAAGGCCGACGTGGAGGCCGGGCGCATCGATGTGGTGCCGGGCATGCTCTATTCAGAACAACGCGCCACCCAGGTGGAATTCTCGGCACCACACCTGCTGGTTCACTACGGCATCTTCATCCGGAAGGGCACCCGGGGCGTGGCGGCCCTGAGCGATCTGCGGGGCAAGAAGATCCTGGTGGAGCGCCACAGCCGCATGCATGAGCTGCTGCTCTCGCAGGGGTTCAAAGCAGAGGTGAACCCCGTGGCCTCAGAACCGGAGGCCCTTCGCGTGCTTTCCTCCGGGCAGGGATTCGACGCGGCCCTCCTGCCCCGGCTCGAGGGCCTGGAGATGATCCAGGATCTCCACCTCACCAACATCTACCCCCTGCCGGGATCGGTGCTCTCCGAGGAACTCTGCTTCGCCGTAGCCAAGGGCCGAGGCAACCTGCGGGCCAAGCTGGATTCGGGGATGGCCATCCTCAACCGTTCCGGAAAATACCGGAAGATCTACGACCAATGGCTGGGGGCCCTCGAACCCGAAAAGGGGATTTCCCCCCGGGCGACCAGGTTCCTGGAGTGGATCGCCATGGCCTCCCTGGGCCTGCTGACCCTTCCCCTGGCCTGGTCCTGGTCCCTGAGAAGGCAGGTCTACCAGCGGACGCGGGCCCTTCGAAGGAGCGAGGAGGCCATCCGGGCGAGCAATGCGAGATTCCAGGCCATCTTCGACACGACCAACGATGCGATCTTCTTCCACGACCCGGCGACGGGCGCCATCTTGGACGTGAACCAGCGGGCTGCAGACCTGTACGGATACAGCCGGGAGGAACTCCT
>JARLGO010000113.1 GCA_031292655.1 Geothrix sp. | reverse complement strand
TGGCCGTAGGCCGACGTGGCGCGGTAGATGGGCTTGCGCAGGTCCAGGGCCTCGATCATGGCCTTGGGCGTGCAGCTGAAGACCTCGCGCACGGCGCGCACGATGGCCTCGTCCGACACCTGGCCGGTGCCGAAGGTGTCCACGGCGATGGACACGGGCTCGGCCACGCCGATGGCGTAGGCCAGCTGGATCTCGCAGCGGCTGGCCAGGCCCGCGGCCACGATGTTCTTGGCGATGTAGCGGCCCATGTAGGCGGCGCTGCGGTCCACCTTGCTGGGATCCTTGCCGGAGAAGGCCCCGCCCCCGTGGTGGCCGGTGCCGCCGTATGTGTCCACGATGATCTTGCGGCCCGTCAGCCCCGTGTCCCCCATGGGGCCGCCCACCACGAAGCGCCCGGTGGGGTTCACGTGGTAGATCGTCTGGGCATCCAACAGCTCCGCGGGCAGCGAGGCCTTGATCACGTCCTGGAGGATGCTGTCCCGGATGGTGTTTTGCGTGACGTGCTCGTCGTGCTGGGTGGAGATGACCACCGTGTGGATGCGCCGGACCTTGTCGCCATCGAATTCCACGGTGACCTGGGACTTCCCGTCCGGGCGCAGCCAGGGCAGCTGGCCGTTCTTGCGCACCTCCGCCAGCTTCCGGGTCAGCAGGTGGCTGAAGTGGATGGGGGCGGGCATCAGCTCCGGGGTGTCGCTGCAGGCATAGCCGAACATCAGGCCCTGGTCGCCGGCGCCGCCCGTGTCCACGCCCATGGCGATGTCGGGGCTCTGCTGGTCGATGGTCACCATCACCGCGCAGGTGGCGTAGTCGAAGCCCTTGATGTGGTGGTCGTAGCCGATGTCCTTGACCACGTCGCGCACCAGGGCGGCCACGGGAATGTAGGTCTCGGTGGTGATTTCGCCCGCGACCAGCACGAGCCCCGTGGTCAGCAGCGTCTCGCAGGCCACGCGGCTGCGGGGATCATCCTTCAGGGCCGCGTCCAGCACGGTATCGGAGATCTGGTCCGCCATCTTGTCGGGGTGCCCTTCGGTGACACTCTCGGATGTGAACAGGTGACGCCCCTGGGTGGCCATGCCGGACTCCTCGGAACACCTCCGAGTGACTACCTGGAGGGGACATCGAGTATACCGCGAGGTCCCTTGAGCCTATATCTTTCGGATGAGGCCCGGACCCTTGCCATGCCCTAGACTGGAGGGCTAAGGTGGGAAGTTTTCCATCTTAGAAGCGTCCCTTGCCGTACCCCGTGGAGGAACTCATGAATCCATTCCGTCGCCCGACGCTGGCCCTGGCCCTGATGGCCGCGTCCCTCCTGATGGTCTCCACCGCCTGCAAGCGGGAGGACCCTCAGATCAAGGAGCTGACGCAAAAGGCCGCCGAGGCCGACAAGACCAGCCAGCAGCTGAATCAGGCCGGCGCCGAGGAGCAGAAGAAGCTGGCCCAGGCGGGCGTCAATGACATCAAGCCCAACACCGAGACCCTCCAGCTCACGGACGAGCAGAAGAAGGCCCTCGAGGAGCGGATCAAGAACGAAAAGAACAGTTCCTACCAGGCCCTGCTCCAGGAGGTGCTGGACAAGGACAAGGAGATCAAGGAGCTCAATTCCAAGCTCGCCAAGCTCAAGGCCGACCTGCCCAAGCCCGACGTCGCCCGGCCCAACGACAGCCACTACGGCATGGCCATGCGCTTCCTCAAGAAGAAGGGGGTGCCCGAGGCCGAGGCCAAGAAACTGGTGAGCCGGGTGGCCATCATGGACAAGCTGGCGCCGGGCTTCGAGGTCTACCACTTCTACGCCAACGGCACCTATGGCACCTGGGTGTCCCAGGGCAAGGCCAAGATCAGCCCCAACGACCTGATGCGCCAGGAGCGCGAGAAGATCGAGGGCGAGCGCGACGAGGCCGTGGCCCAGAACGAGAAGCTGCAGGAGGAGGTGACCGACCTGGAGAGCCAGAAGCAGAAGATCCAGGAAGAGATCACCAACCTCCAGACCGAGCGCAGCAACCTCATCGAGGAGCGGACCAAGCTCCAGCTCGACAATGCCGGCCAGCTGGCCAAGCTGAATTCGCTGCACTACGTCGTGGGCAAGCGCGACACCCTGAAGGCCGATGGCATCATCGAGATCCCCATCTTCGCCAAGGACCGCGCGGGCAAGAACTGGCGCGACGAGGTCTTCACCCACAGCCTCGACCTCCGCTCGGGCAAGACCATCACTATCAAGGCCGCGGACCTGGGCCTCAAGAGGATCGGCAAGGTGAACGTGGTTCCGGGCTCCTACCTGAAGGACGAGCACTACAAACTGACCATCAGCGAGGACAAGCAGACCGCCACCGTGGAACTCATCACCGTGAGCAGATTCAAGAATGACAAGGTCGTCTTCGCGGTCACCGAATAGACACCCTCATCATCGCAAAGGGACCCCGTTCGGGGTCCCTTCCTTTTCCCTGGAATTCCCTCCGGGACGGTCCTATCGTCTTGGAACCCATCCACTCCGTCTTTCTTCCACTCCCACCCTGGAGGTCAATTCATGCGTCGATCCCTGAGCCTCACGCTTCTGGGCCTACCCCTGATGCTCGCCCTCGGGTGCAGCGGCGGGGGGAATTCCAACGCCCCCGTGGCCGTCACCTCGACCACGCCCAGCGCCACCACGGCCGTGTTCAGCCCGAGCACCGGCGTGGTGCCACTGCCGAACGTCCTGGCCACGGCGACGGCCCCGGATCCCCTGGTGGGTCTGGCGGCCAACACGCCCCTGACTCCGCCGCAGGCCCTGGCCTACGTCAACCTGCACGAGGTGGGCGGCACCAACGCCGTGTCCGGCACCAACGCCCCCATCTACCTCCAGTTCTCCGCGCCCGTGGTGGCCAGCACCGTGACCCCCGCCAACATCAAGGTCTTCCAGATCACCCCCGATGCGGCCGGCACGGAAAACAGCCCCTTGGGCTTCACCGACATCTCCGGGATGTTCAGCTATCAGTACGCCGCCGGAGGCACGGACCTCTTCCTGTTCCCGAACTTCCCCCTGCTGCCCGGCACCCGCTACCTCTACGTGGTGACCAACCGCGTGCTGGACGCCGCCACCGGCGGTTTCGTCTCCGCCTCGGTCGAATTCGAGGCCCTCAAGTCCGACGTGTCCCTTCAGACGGCCACCCCGCCCCTGAACCTGCTGGACCCCATCTGGGAAAACGTCACCAGCGGCTCGAACATCCTGTTCTCGGGCTACCACAAGGTGATGAATGACCTGATCGCCGCCTCGGCCACCACGACGGTCAGCAGCCGGGCCAACATCTCCCTCATGGGCCGCTTCATCACCACGGGGGCCGGCTTCATCCTGCCCGATCCCGTCGGAGCCCCCACGGCCCTCGCTCCTGTCGAAGCCGAGCTCCGCGCCTTCGCCGCCGGATCGAACCTCGCGGCCCTGGGCGGGCTGCCGGGCAAGACCTGGTCCAATGCGGCGACCATCCCGGCCAACACCCTCCCCAGCGGCCCCTTCTACAGGTTCGTGAAGGGCAGCCCGGTGAGTCCCGATGCCTACTGGACCGCCATCGTGGGAACGGCCACCGCCGCTCCCACCAGCGTGGGCCTCGTGGCCCTGGGGACCTTCGCCAGCGGCGACCTCAACATCGATCCCGTCGTCATGGCCGCCAACAAGGGCACCATGGACCTCCAGGGCGTGACCCTGGGCGGCGCCTACCCGGCCTACAACCCGGCCTCCGGCGTCACCCAGCCCTTCCGGGATGCCGCCACCGGCAAGCTCACGGGTTTCTACCACACGGACCGGACCGTCAACTTCGTCTACATCGCGCCGGATCCGGCCACCGTCACCCCCCCGGCCCACGGCTATCCCGTCGTCATCTACCAGCACGGCATCACCTCCCAGAAGGAGACGGTCATCGCCCTGGCGGGCACCCTCACGGCCCAGGGCTACGCCCTGATCGCCATCGACCTGCCCCTCCACGGCCAGAACGCCGTTCAGCTGCCCACGCCGCACACCACCGGGGCCCAGTGGGGCCAGGACTTCATGGCCATCGGCGCCCCCCTCGCCACCCGCACCAACCTGCAGCAGGCGGTGGTCAACCTCAGCCGGCTCGAGTTCGTCCTCAAGACCGGCGGCCTCAGCACGGCCCTGGCCACGGCCGGATTCCCCACCAGCCTGCCCGATGTCACCACCTCCCCCAGCAACATGAAGTTCGTGGGCGTGAGCCTGGGCGCCATCGTGGGTTCCTACTACCTGGCCTCCAACGCCACGCTGAGCCCCACCGGCACGCCCTACACCCAGGCGACCTTGAACAACGACATGAAGGGCTTCCTCAACAACCCCGGCGGACGCACGGCCTACCTGATCCAGAAGAGCCCGGCCTTCGGTCCCACCGTGGATGCCGGCCTCGCCGCCGTGGGCATCGTGAAGAACAGCCCCACCTACCATCAGTTCTTCCAGGTCACCCAGTCCGTCGTGGATCCGGCCGATCCCGTCAGCATGACCGCCCCCCTGGCCGCCGGCCTGCCCAGCCGCCTCTCGGGCCGCCTGGTGGTCCAGGAAGCGACCTCCTCGGCCTTTGATCAGTACGGCTACACCACCAGCACCGACGGCGACCAGGTCATCAGCAACACCTTCACCCGCTACTTCGCCAATGCCCTGGGCGGCCAGGCGGTCCTGGGCTCCGCCGCGGCCGCGGCCATCGGCCCCAACTTCTCCCAGCTGGCCTACACC
>JARLGO010000504.1 GCA_031292655.1 Geothrix sp. | reverse complement strand
GCCGCCCCCACCCTCCGAACCATGGACGCGGACCGCCTCTGGGCCACGCCGGGCTTCCTCACGGGCCATCTGGAGGGCGTGAGGGCCCAGCTGAGCGAGGGTTCTCTGCAGGCTTCCGTGGCGGACCTGGCGCCGGACACCGTCACCTGGCCGGGGCCCCTGTCCTTCGAGCGGAGCGATGGGTGGCGCGGGGTGGCCCAGAGCGGCGTGGCCCCCAGGCCCGTTCCCGGCGCGAGCTTCCAGCAGGTGGACCTGCGGCAGTTCAGGGCCCACCGGACCCTGCCTGCCGGAGAAGAACAGCTGGCCACCGACGGAGCGCGCTGGACCCCGTCGGGCCTGCGGCTGGAGGGGAACGTCGTGTGGGACCAGCCCGTGGATGGCCTGCGGCTCACGTTGAAGGCCCCCAGGGTGCTCATGCGCGAGGCCCCGGGGTCCGACCTGCCGGAATCCCTGCCCGTGGGCCAGGCCGTGGCCGAGGGCCAGGCCCTGCTCAGCTGGGGGCGGCGGACGCTCACCTCGCCCCGCATCCAGGTGGACCGGAACACCCGGCGCTGGAACCTCCAGGGTCCGGTCTTCGGCCGGGGCGAGGACGGGACCTTCACGGGCGGCGCGGGGCAGGGCGATCCCCGGTCCTGGACCATCGAGGGGCCCGTGCAGGTGAACCTCTTCAGCGGCGGCAGCCTCCGGGGGGCGAAGCTGGTGTGGGAGGAGGCCCTGTGGACGCTCACGGGACGCCCGGCCACCTGGAGCCGGCTGCGGGAAAGGCTCGCCGGCACCCGCATCCTCCGGAAGGACGACGTGGTGACCTTCCCGGAGGGGCTCAGCGGCACCCTGGCCGCCGCGGATGGGGATCTCTTCCTCCGCGCGGAACGGGGGCAGAGCGATGCCGAAAAGGTCAGCCTCAGCGGGGGCGTCGAATGCCAGGGCCAGGGCTGGCGTCTGGTGGCCGACTCGGTGGTCGTCACCCTGGGCCCCGATCGCACCGCGAAGCTGGTGCATGCCCAGGGCGCCGTGATGCTGCGGGGCCAGCTGGGCGAGGGACAGGGCGAGGCGCTGGATCTGGAGCCCGGGCCCAAGACGGTGCGCTGGCAGGGGCGTGTGCGCGGCAAGGGCTCGAGCTCCGGCTCCGGCTGGTGAGCCGGGCCCAAATGGCCGCCTCGTGTGTTCTGATAGAACCATGACCGAGCCCACCCACTGCCTCGAGGCCGTGAACCTCCAGAAGCGCTACGGCGACCGCACCGTGGTGCGGGACGTGAGCCTTTGCGTGGGGACGGGGGAAGTGGTGGGCCTCCTGGGGCCCAACGGCGCCGGCAAGACCACGACCTTCTACATGGTGGTGGGCGTGGAGGCCCCGGACCGGGGCAGCATCCGCTGGCTGGGTCAGGATGTGACGGCCCTGCCCATGCACCGCCGGGCCCGCCTGGGCATCGGCTACCTGGCCCAGGAGTCCAGCGTGTTCCGGGGACTCACCGTCTGGGAGAATCTGCTGGCCCTGGGAGAATTGCAGCCCATCCCCAAGGCCGAGCAGAAGAAGCGCTGCGAACGCCTGCTGGAGGAATTCCACCTGGGCCAGGTCCGCGATACCCTGGGAATGAGCCTTTCCGGCGGAGAGCGGCGGCGCTGCGAACTGGCCCGCGCCCTGGTGACCGAGCCGCGCATCATGCTGCTGGATGAGCCCTTTGCGGGAGTGGATCCGAAGTCGGTGCTGGAGATCCAAAGCCTCATCGCCGACCTCAAGGCGCGAGGCATCGGCGTGCTCATCACCGACCACAATGTCCGCGAGACCTTGCGGATCGCCGACAGGGCCTATATCTTGGCGGACGGGATGATCATGAAGACTGGCCTGCCAAGTGAGATCGCTGAGGATCCGGATATCCGCCGGGTCTACCTGGGCGACCAGTTCAGGTTGGACTGATGGCAGCGGGCCCCTTCCTCTCTCAGCGCCTGGCCCAGAGCCAGACCCTGGCGCTCACGCCGGCCATGCAGTTGAAGCTCAAGCTCTGGCAGATGAACCTCCAGGAGCTGTCCCAGACCATCGAGCGCGAGCTGGAGGACAATCCCCTGCTGGAGCTGGCCGAGGATAGCGACGAAGTGCCCACCCTCGAGGCCATCGAGGAGGGGCGCGATTCCGACGTGACCGAGGGCTCCGCCGAGCAGATGGCCGATGGGTCGGAACTCCCCGAGGGGGTGGATACCGTGGACCTGGGTCCCCTGCTGGATGCGGCGGGCGAGATGAACCCGGATGGGGATCTCGAGCGGTTCACGGAGGAGGGCGTGGCCCAGGTGCAGGAGACCGAACTGGGCGCCGAGAACAGCTGGGACCAGGACCTCCCCCGCACGAGCAACCTGCCCGACGAGGACCGGCTCTCCTGGGAGGACCGGCTCAGCGCCTTCGAATCCCTGCAGGACCACCTGCTGGGCCAGCTCTATGAAACCCTGGAGCACGAGGATCCCCGCGCCCCGCTGGTGGAGCGCCTCATCGACCGGATGGATCCCAAGGGCTTCCTCCGGCTGGATCCCGACCAGCCCTCCCTGGAGGCCACCCCCGAAACGCTGGCGGCGGATCTGGGCGTGTCCGTGGAGGCGCTCCTGGCCGCCGTGGAGGTGCTGCAGGAGTTCGATCCCTCCGGCGTGGGCTGCTTCACGGTGCAGGAGAGCCTGCTGCTGCAGCTGCAGCACGCCGGGGCCGAGCCGGACGACCTGGCCGTCCGCATCATCCAGGACCATTCGGAGCTGCTGTCCCAGCGGGACAGTGCAAAACTCCGCAAGGCCCTCGCCTGTTCCGAAGAGGAGCTCTGTCAAGCCATGGAGCACCTCAAGCACCTCAACCCATCGCCGGGCCGCGCCTTCGATCCCGAGGGCGAGCGGGTGGTGAAGCCGGATGTGGTGGTCCTCAAGGGCGAGGACGGCAACTGGAAGGTCTACCTCAACGACGAAGGGCTCCCCCGCCTGCGGGTGAACGGCGAATACCAGCGGTTCATGGCCTCCAGCGAAGCCAAGCAGGACAAGGACTTCATCCGGGAGCGGTTCCGCAGCGCCCGGGACTTCATCCGCGGCGTCGAGGACCGGAACCGCACCGTGCTGCGCGTGTCGGCGCAGATCGTGGAGCTCCAGAAGGAGTTCATCGAGCATGGCATCGAACGCCTCCGGCCCATGGTGCTTCGCGATGTGGCGGAGGCCACGGGGTTCCATGAAAGCACCATCAGCCGCGTGGTGAAGGCCAAGACCATCCACACGCCGCAGGGCCTCTATGACCTGAATTATTTCTTCTCCGCGCGCCCCAAGGACTCGGACATCTCCGCCACCGTGGTCAAGCATCGGATCAAGGCCTTCGTGCAGGCCGAGGACATCGCCAAGCCCCTGTCCGATGAAGCCATCGCGGGGCTGCTGGAGCGGGATGGCATCAAGGTGGCCCGCCGCACGGTGAACAAGTACCGGGAGGAACTCAAGATCCCTCCTGCTTCCCAGCGCCGGCGCCGATAACCGGGCCGGAGTCAACAATCCCGGGCCACCCGGCCCCTTCCAGGAGTGTCCCATGAAGGTCAACTACACCGGCCGCCACATGGAGCTCACCGAGCCCCTGAAGCAGTTCACGAAGGAACGGCTGGACAAGATGGCCACCTACCTCGACAACATCATCGACGTGCACGTGATCCTGAGCGTGGAGAAGCACCGGCACTCGGCGGAAATCACGCTGAAGACCCGGGCCGATGCCTTCGTGGCCTCCGCCACCACCGACGACATGTACACCAGCATCACCCAGGCCGTGGAGAAGCTGGAGGCCCAGGCCCACAAGCTCCAGGGCAAGCGCAACACGCGCCCCCACGAGAGCGTCAAGGCCGCCACCGTCGAGGAATAGGCTGCGTTTCGTCGCCCGGCAAAGGCGGTCCTTTCGGGCCGCCTTTGCCTTCTGAAGCGACGGTTGGGAACCGCCCGCGAAGGCGGTATCCTTGACGTTCCGGAGTCCGCCATGCCCGATCCCACCCATCTCTACGCCCCCAAGACCACCACGGAGCCCACCCAGGTCTGCGAGAAGTGCCGCAGTCCCTACACCCTGGATCACTTCCAGCATGGGGTGGAAGGCCAGGACTGTGTCTGCCGCCGCTGCCTCCAGGTGATGGGGTACAAGGTCTAGGCATGTTGAGGGCCCTCGTCACGCCCGAGGACATCCTGAACGGCGTCCTCCAGGGCCGGCGGATCACCGCCGCCGAGGCGGTCCAGCTGCTGGAGCGCGCCGAGCTGCCGGACCTGGCGGTGGCCGCCACGGCCGCCCGGGACCGCCACAACGACCCCCGCCGCGTCAGCTATGTCATCGACCGCAACGTCAACTACACGGACGTCTGCAACGTCTACTGCACCTTCTGCGCCTTCTACCACAAGCCCGGCGACAGCCGGGGCTACGTGCTCACGAAGGAGCAGCTGAAGCAGAAGGCCGAGGAGACCAAGGCCATCGGCGGCACGGGCTTCCTGCTCCAGGGGGGCGTGAATCCCGACCTGCCCTGGTCCTACTACCTGGACCTGGTGCGCTACCTCCATCACGACCTGGGCATCTGGGTCCACGGCTTCTCGCCGGTGGAGATCCAGATGATGGCGAAGCTGAGCGGCCAGACGCTCCGGAAGACCATCGCGGACCTGCGCGAGGCGGGCCTCGGTTCCATTCCCGGGGGTGGCGCCGAGATCCTGGTGGATCGCATCCGCAAGAAGATCGCCCCCCTGAAGGGCGGCCGCGAGAAGTGGCTCGAGGTGATGGAAGCCGCCCACGAGGAGGGCGTGAAGACCACGGGCACCATGATGTTTGGCATCACCGAAACGATGGCCGAGCGCATCGAGCACCTGGAGGCCCTGCGCGACCAGCAGGACCGTGCCCTGGCGCGGAACAACGGCGGCGGCTACACGGCCTTTGCCGCCTGGCCCTTCCAGAGCGGCCACACGCCCTGGGAAGGCAAGGTGCCCAAGCCCACGGACGTGGAGTACCTCCGCACCATCGCCGTGGCGCGCATCTTCCTCGACAACTTCGCCCACATCCAGAGTTCCTGGGTCACCATGGGCCGCAAGACCGGCCAGCTGGCCCTGCACTACGGCTGCGACGACATGGGCAGCCTCATGCTCGAGGAGAACGTCGTCAGCGCCGCGGGCACCTGCTATAGCGTGAACGATGACGAGATGAACCGCATGATTCGCGCCGCCGGCTATGAACCCTGGCAGCGGGACAACATCTACGGCGAAGTCCGCGGCTGACCCGCCGGCCGGCCCAGGGCGGACCCCGTGAATCGAGCTTTCATCAAAGATCCGGACGACGCAGGGCGCCCCGAGGAACTGCCCGACCGGCCGCAGAGCCCCCACACGAACTACGTGACGCCCGCGGGACTGCGGCAACTGCAGGTCCTGAAGACGGAACTGGCGGCCCGCCTGGACCAGAGCCTGGAGGAGGGCCAGCTCGCAGACCCGCAGGAGCGGGCCATCCTCCAGCGTGACCTGCGGTACTACCAGGAGCGGTTGAACCGGGCCGTCCTGGTCGAATCCGGCAGGCCCGGGGGCCGGGTCCGTTTCGGGGCCACCGTGGAGGTGCGCGATGAATCCGGAGCCGTCGAGACCTACACCCTCGTGGGGGAGGACGAGGCGGATCCATCGCAAGGCAAGGTCAGCTGGGTCTCGCCGCTGGGGGAGGCCCTGCTGAACGCCGAACCTGGCGATGAGGTCCTGTGGCGGCGGCCCGCCGGAACCATGCGCCTGGAGATCCTCAGCATCCGCCCCGGCAAGTCCGGATGATCCGGGCCGGGGTCTACGCTTTTGCCTTCAGGGCCGCGAGCAGCAGATCGGCCAGGGGCCGGATGCGGCCGGGTTCGCTGAGGTAGGCCCCGCGGGCGGCCACGAGGCGCGCGGAAGAACGGCCCAGGATGGCGGTCTCCACCAGGCCGTGCGCCTTCAGCGTGCCGCCGGTCTGCACCAGGTCCACG
>JARLGO010000112.1 GCA_031292655.1 Geothrix sp. | reverse complement strand
CTTCTACGTGAACAGGCCCTAGCCCTGCGGGATGGGCAGGCCATGCTGCCGGAGGAAGGTCAGCTTGTCCCAGTAGCCGCGCTGGAACACGATGCGCCCCTCCACCACGTGGAAGAACCCGCAGCCCCGCAGCCCCAGGGGGTCCCGCCACTCGAGGATGGCCCATTCGCCCTCCTCGAAGAGGTTTTCCACGAGGCACACCATGTCGGCGGCGGCGAAGCCCGCGGCAAACATGGCGCGGATCGCGTCCCGGCCCACCACCGGCGCCTCGGCCACCTGGTGGTTCACGGCGTCCTCTGCGTACATCCCGGCCAGGGCATCCACATCCTGGCGGTTGAAGGCGGCCACCCAGGCGGAGACCAGGGATCGGGGGGAGGGGCTGGACATGGATCACCTCGCGGCCATCCAGGTTCTCATGGGACGGCGTTCCGAGTCGGCTTCAGGCCGGCGCCTTCACGGCCGCGAACCTCAGGATGCCATCGGAACCCAGCCGGCTCTCCAGTCGTCCCCGGGCCCCCAGGTGGTTCAGGTGGGCGATGGCCTCGCCCATGGCGAAGATGATCTGGTGGCGGTCCAGGGGCCGCTCGAACAGGGCCCCCAGGAGGTCGGCCGCGGATCGGGCCTCCTGGCAGGCCGCCTCCAGGATCCGCAGCCGATCGGCGTGGTGGCTCCGGAGGGCGTCCAGCCGCGGATGGAGGCCCCGGAAGGGCCGTCCGTGGGAGGGCAGCACCAGGGTGTCCTCGGGAATGGCGCGGAGGCGTTCCAGGGAGGCCAGGTAGCGGGCCAGGGTGTCCTCCCCGGGCGACAGGGCCGGCACGCTGATGTTGGTGGTGATGGTGGGCAGCACCATGTCCCCGGAGATGAAGACGCCCGCCTCCTCGCAGTGCAGCCCCGCGTGCTCGGGACTGTGCCCGTGGCCCACGTGGACGGTCCAGGTGCGCTCGCCGACGGCCAGCCGGTCACCCTCCAGCATCCGCCGGAAGTGGGAGGGCAGGGCTGGCACCCCCCCGCGATAGGAGTCGCGGTCCGCCCCGATGGCCTCCTGCCAGGCCAGGCTTAGCCCATGGAGGCGGAACAGCTCCAGGGCGTCCTGCTTCCAGGAGCGGCCCAGCCCGTGCCAGAACAGCTGGGCCCCGTAGAACTCTCCCAGGGTCATGGTGACGGGGGCGCCCGTCCGCTCCTGGAGCCAGGCGGCCAGGCCCACGTGGTCCGGATGGCCGTGCGTCACCAGGATCTGCGTGACGGGCCCGCCGAGCCCCTGGAGGATGGCGTCCCAGTGGGCCTGGGCCTCGGGAATCCCGTATCCCGTGTCCACGATGGCCCAGCCCCCCCCGTCCGGGAGGAGCCAGAGATTCACGTGGTTGAGGGCGAAGGGCAGGGGCATCCGCACCCAGCGGATCCCATCCCCCAGGGGGACCGAGGTGCCGGGAGCCGGGGGCGCCACCCCGGGAGGGGGCATGGCAGGGCCCTGCTAGCCCCAGACCCGCTTGCCGCCCACCCAGGTGCCGAGGACCTTGCCGGGCAGGCTCCAGCCCTTGAAGGGCGTGTTGAAGGACTTGGACTGGATGAAGGCACGGTCCACCTGGACCTTCGCGGCGGGGTCGAACAGCACGAAATCCGCGGGACCGCCCGGCTGGAGGCTGCCCAGGCCCTGGCGGTCGAGGTGGAAGACCCGGGCGGGGCCCGCGGTGAGGAGGCTCACGGCCTTGGCGAGGCTGATGACCTTGCGGTCCACCAGCAGCTCCAGGGTGAGGGGCAGGGCGGTCTCCAGGCCGATGACGCCGAAGGCGGCGATGGGCAGCTCCACCTCCTTGTCGTCCCAGGCATGGGGGGCGTGGTCCGTGGCGATGGCGTCCACGGTGCCGTCCGCGATGGCCTCCAGCAGGGCCTGGATGTCGGCCTCGGAGCGCAGCGGCGGGTTCATCTTGTAGTCGCTGTCGAACTTCATCAGCTCCTTGTCCGACAGGGCGAAGTGGTGGGGCGTCACCTCGCAGGTGACGTTCAGCCCCCGGGCCTTGGCCTCGCGCACCATGCGCATGGATCCCTTGGTGCTGAGGTGGGCCAGGTGCAGGTGGCCGCCCGTGTGCTCCGCCAGCACGAGGTCCCGGGCCACCATGGCCTCCTCGGCCGCGGCGGGGATGCCCAGGCAGCCTAGGGCCGCGCT
>JARLGO010000111.1 GCA_031292655.1 Geothrix sp. | reverse complement strand
GCCGCTCTGGACCGAAAACAACTGGGGCGCCTCCGCGGACCGCCGGGAAATCCGCGTCATCCGCGTGGCGGCCGCCGAGGCCAGGGTCCGCGCGGAACTGGATCGCCTTTCGGATCTGGCCGGAGGGCCCGGAACCACCCCCGATCCGGCCCTTCGCCGCCAGGCGATCCTGGAAAAGCAGGAGTACTTGCGCACCCTCATCCTCCGGCGCCGGCGCATCGCGGAGGTCGTGGGTGAGGCGTTCGTCGGCGACTAGCTAGGCCAGCCCAAGCTCGGCGCGATGCTCGTGCAGGACGGCGATGATGCGGGCGAGGTGCTCCTCTTCGGTGCCGCCCACCGCGTCCATGAGCATCCGCAGGCCCTCGGCCACTTCGAAGCGGTCCACGCCGGCGGCGAAGGCCTTGTCCTTCAGCTTCTTCCTCACGCTCTTCGGCTCCAGGCCCTCCGTGCGGGTGGGCCGCACCAGCGCACAGGCCATGACGAAGCCCGTGATCTCGTCGGAGGCCAGGAGGGCCTTGTCCAGCAGGCTGTCGTAGGGCACGTTCCAGCGCGTGTAGTGGGCGCTGATGGCGTGGGCCAGGTCCTCGTCCCCCCGCTCCCGCAGCCAGGCCACGATGCGCCTGGGGTGCTCCTCGGGCCAGCGGTCGTAGTCGGCGTCGTGCAGGAGGCCGGCCAGCCCGAAGCGCTCCACATCCTGCCCCAACCCGGCGGCCAGATCCCGCATGACGAGCTCCACCGCCCGGGCGTGCGTGCGGAGTTTCTCCGAAGGCGTCCAGTCGCAAAGCAGCAGCCAGGCTTCGTCGCGCGTGAGCATGGGGTGCCCTCAGGGGATTCGGATGGTGGGTTCCGGCGGTCCGAGTTCCGGATCCCCGGGATAGCGCACGGAGGCGAGGAAGAGCCCCGAGGCCGGCGAGGCCTTGGCGCCCCAGAAGAGGTTGGCGGCTTCCGTCGGATTCCGCAGGTCCTCCTGCACCCGCCTGGGCTCCTCCTCGCCCAGGGCGCAGGCCACGGCGGCGCCGACCATGCGGCGCACCTGGCGGCGGAAGAAGTGGGTGGCCTGGACCCGCAGCAGAATCAGGGCTCCGGCTTCGGCCACCTCGCATCGGAAGATGCGGACGCGGCCATCCTCCTCCGGGTCGAGATCGGCAAAGGCGGACACGTCGTGGTCCCCTTCGAAGGCCCGCCAGGCCTGGGAGAGACGGTCCAGGTCCAGGCTCCGCTTCACCCACCAGATCCAGGGCTTGCCGAAGGCGCTCCGGCGGCGGCTGATCTGGTAGAGGTAGGTGCGGTCCATGGCGTCGTGGCGGGCGTGGAAGCGCGGCGGACAGCTTCGGATGTCGCGGATGGCGATGTCCTGGGGGAGGGCCCCGTCGAGGAGGCGCCGCAACTCGCCCGGGCGGGGCGCCCCCTTGGCCTCCAGATGCAGGTGGGCGACCTGGCCCAGGGCATGGACCCCGGCGTCGGTCCGGCCGGCGCCGCCCAGGTAGATGAGGCGCAGGCCCGCATCGTGGATGACGTGCTCGATGCTGCCCGCCACGGTGCGCACCCCGTCCCGGGTCTGGCCAGCACCCTGCTTTTGCCATCCCTGGAAGCGGCTTCCGTCGTACTCGATCAGCAGCCGGAAGGAGGCCAGAGGTGAGGGTTTCATGGCCATGGTTAGGCCTTGATGACGGATCTCACCGCCTCGATCAGGGTGGTGGGGTCGTGGATCGGCTTGGCGATGTAGCCTTCGGCGCCGGTCAGTTCCAGGTACTTCTCGCGGTCCCCGAACATGGCGTGGGCCGTGGCCAGGAGCACGGGGATGTGGCGGGAGATTTCATCCTGCTTCAGCAGCTGGGTGATGAAGATGCCATCCACCTTCCGGCCCTCGTAGCTCGACCGGGTGAGGCTCACGTCCATGATGATGGCGGCCAGGTCCGCCTCCTGGGCCAGCCGCAGGATCTCCTCCACCTCTTCCGACACCAGGACCTCGTACCCGCCCTTCTTGGCGAGGACGGTCTGGATGAATTTCACATTGATGGGGTCGTCCTCCACCAGGAGGATCCGATTGGACATGTAGGCCTCTGCAACTCCAGCCTATCGGCACTTGGCAATCCGACCAAAAGCATTTGAATTCCTGCCGGATAAATGAACAGGGTCCTACGGGTGGGCGCCAAGTTTTTGCTGCGTCTCGAGGCGGTCCAGGAGCTCGTCCGGGACCTGCAGGCCGCCCCGTCCGCGCCCCAGCCGCAGACCCATCTTGTGGGCGCCGTGGTAGTCGCTGCCGCCGGTGACGACCATGCCGAGACGCCTGGCCAGGGCCACGAAGTACCTCTGTTCGGCCGCCCGGTACTCGCCGTAGTAGCCTTCCAGGCCCTCCAGGCCCTGGCGCTGGAGATCCGCCATGGCCTCGTCCCAGTGGAACCTCCCCCCGGCGAAGCGGCCGGGATGGGCGACCACGGGCACGCCGCCGGCCTCGCGGATCCAGCGGGCGGCTTCGGAAGGGCTCAGTTCCTCCCGGGGCACGAAGCCCGGGCAGTCGTCGCCGATGAGGCGCTCGAAGGCCTCGGGCGGCCGGCGCACGAACCCCTTGGCGGCGAGGGCCTTGGCAAAATGGACCCGGGAGAGCAGGGGGGAGTCGGCCTGGGCCTGGACATCCTCCAGGGCGAGGGGGCACCCCAGCTCCGCGAGCCGCACCAGCATGCGGCGGTTCCGGTCCTCCCGGCGACCCCGGAGCTCCACCAGCCTGGCCTGGAAGCGGGCGTCCGCGGGGTCCACGAGGAGCCCCAGCACATGAAGGGACTGCCCCAGGAACTGACAGCTGAGCTCCGTGCCCACGAGCAGCCGCGCCTTCGTCCGGGACTGCATGGCCAGGAAGGCCGGGACGCCATCGAGCGTGTCATGGTCCGTGAGACAGAGGGCGGTCAACCGGGCCTCTTCTCCGAGCAGGGCCAGTCCCTCAGGCGTGTCCGTGCCGTCGGAATGGAGGGAGTGGCAGTGGAGGTCGATCACGGTGGGGACAGGTTCTTATTTGCGCGGTAGAGGGCGGCCAGCAACACGGCCACGGCCTGGAACAGGTCCGGGGGGATGAGCCGGTCCAGGTCCAGGGGTTCCAGGGCGGCCAGCAGGTCGGGATCCCTGGAGATCGACACGCCGTGCTGCTTGGCCAGGTCCAGGATGCGCTCTGCAAGCAGGCCCTGTCCCTTGGCGACAAGACGGGGCGCCGCGTCCCGGAAGGGCGACTCCGGCCGGTACCGGAGGGCGGCGGCTCGAGGACGGGGGGATCCTGGGGGGGCCATGAACCCCTATCGGGCGGCCATGCTACTGGACGAAGTTGGAGGCGCTCTGGGCGTCGTCGGCGGGCTCGTCCATGGCCAGGCGGCGGAAGAGCTTCATGTCGGCGAAGGACAGGACGCTCATGTAGGAGAAGCCGCTGAAGAAGAGCCAGAGGAAGGGCACCGAGGCCCACTTGCGGATGTAGATGGCCACGACGAGGGCGCCGAAGTAGTAGAGGGCGAAGCCCAGCTCCAGGAAGGTGAGCAGGCTCTTGGGCACCTTGTAGGCGCGCTTGGTGATGGCCTTGCCCTCGGCGTCCACGCCCAGCTTGGGGGTGCGCTTGAATTCCTTGTCGTCGGTGAAGAATCCCTCAAGCACGGCCTTGGCCTGGTTCAGGGCCAGGCCGATGCCCAGGCCCATGAGGCCGGGGATGTACTTCAGGCGCGTCTTCCAGCCGGTGTTGTCGGTCAGTTCCTTCTGCGAGAGGCCGAAGTAGAGGCCCACGCTCACGGCGTTGAGCAGGAAGAAGGGGCCGTCCGTGAGGAGCAGGACATGCATGGGGGTGCCGGCCCGGAAGATCATGGCGGGCACCATGATGACCGAGAGCACCACCATCAGCATGTAGTTGCAGTTGGCCGTCAGGTGGAACCAGCACTCCAGCTTGGTGTGGAGGCTCTCGTTGGACTTCCAGATGGTCTTCATGAGCTTGCGGATGACCTGGGCATTGCCTTTGGCCCAGCGGTGCTGCTGGCTCTTGAAGGCATTCACCTCGACCGGCAGCTCGGCGGGAACGACGAGATCCTTGAGGTAGACGCCCTTCCAGCCCTTGAGCTGGGCCCGGTAGGACAGATCCGCGTCCTCGGTGATGGTGTCGTGCTCCCAGCCGCCCGCATCGGCGATGGCGGATACGCGCCACATGCCGGCCGTGCCGCTGAAGTTGAAGAAGGCCTTGGAGCGGTGCCGGGCGGTGTGCTCGAAGACGAAGTGCCCGTCGAGCAGGATGGCCTGGACCTGGGTCAGGAGGGAGAATTCGCGGTTGAGGTGGGCCCAGCAGCCCTGGACGAAGGCCACCTTGCCGTCCGCGAAGTGGGGAACGGCCTTGCGGAGGAAGTCCTCCGTGGGCAGGAAGTCGGCATCGAACATGGCCACCAGCTCGCCCTTGGCGACCTTGAGCCCCTCGGCCAGCGCCCCGGCCTTGAAGCCCGTGCGATCCGTGCGATGCAGGTAGTGGATGTCGAAGCCCAGGGCCTTGTAGCGGTCGACCACGGCACTGGCCACCTTCACGGTGTCGTCCGTGGAATCATCCAGCACCTGGATCTCGAGCTTGTCCTTGGGCCAGTCCATCTTGAGGGTGTGGGCCATGAGCCGCTCGATGACGTTGATCTCGTTGAACACGGCCAGCTGGACCGTGACCACGGGGAGATAGGTCGCATCGCCCGCGGGCTGGGGCTCGTCCTTCTTGTGGCGGTAGTACAACAGGAGCATCCACAGGCGGTGCGCCCCGTAGATGCTCAGGATGGTGAGCAGTGTGAAATAGGTGCCGAGCACGATGGTTTTGACGACGTCCATCACGGAACAAACCCCCCACAGCCCGGGTCGGCGGGCCTTGCTTATTGTGTCACAACCTCTTGGAAAAACCACGAAAAACCTAACAATCTACCGCCTCATCTCGGATTGCTTCGGTAGGATGCTCCCATGGCTGACCTCGACAACCTCAACCTCCCCACCATGATCGGCCGGTACCAGGTGCTGAACCTCCTGGGCTCCGGGGCCATGGGAAGCGTCGTGCTGGCGGAGGACCCGCGAATCAAGCGCAAGGTGGCCATCAAGCTGATGAAGCTGGATGCCGTGAGGACCGAGGCCGACCAGCACGAGTACCTGGCGCGGTTCCAGCGCGAAGCGGAGGTGTCGGGTCTGCTGAACCACCCCGGGATCGTGGCCATCTACGACGTGGGGGAGGTGGAGGGCTACGGCCCGTTCCTGGCCATGGAGTTCGTGGCGGGCAGGCCCCTGGACGGGATCATGAAGAACGGTCCCGCCCTCTCCCTGAAGGAGAAGCTCCGGATCGCCGTGGGGCTGGCCGAGGCCCTGGACCACGCCCACGCCAAGGCCATCGTCCACCGCGACGTGAAGCCCGGGAACGTGATGGTGGCCGAGGATGGGCGTCCCAAGCTGATGGATTTCGGCATTGCCAAGCGGGAGGATGCCAGCCTCACCCAGACCGGCACCTTTCTCGGCACACCCAGCTACGCCAGCCCCGAGCAGATCAGGGAGGGCACGGTCGACAACCGCTCCGACATCTTCAGCTTCGGCGTCCTGGTCTTCGAGCTCATGAGCGGGCAGTCCCCCTTCCCGGGAACGTCCATCAACACCATCCTCTACCGCATCGTGAACGAGCCGCCCGTGGAGGTGCAGCCGCCCGTGATGGGCATGCTTCCCGAGGGCTGGCGCCGGGTGTTCGACCGGGTGCTGGCCAAGCGGCCCGAGGACCGCCACCCCTCCTGCTCGGCCTTCGTGCGCGACCTCTTCGACTCCGTGACGGAACTGAGCAAGGAGGACCGTCGCGAGATCATGAGCCTCATGCGGATGAGCGGCGAGGCGCCCCTGCCCGAGATCGTGTCCACGTCCTTTGATGAAACGGTGGTCGTGCCCCGTTCTGAACCCCGGAAGGCCAGCTGGCCCTGGGTGGCGGCCGTGGTCCTGGCCGGGGCGGTCGGTGGCGCCTGGTTCATGTTCAAGGGGCCCAAGGGGACGCGGCTGCAGATCCGGTCGGTGCCTGCGGGTGCCAGGGTCTTCGTGAACGACGTGGAGGTGGGCACCGCCCCCCTGAGCCAGCCCCTGGCGCCCGGCGACAAGCTGCGCCTGGAGCTGAAGGGGCATCAGCCCCTCACCTATCAGGTGAAGCCCGGCGAGGCGCCACCCGACCTCCCCCTGCAGCCCATCATCAGCGAAGAGCTGCTGGATTCCGCACCCCAGGGAGCCACCGTGGTGCTGGATGAGAAGAAGCTGGAGGGCGTGACGCCCCTTTCGGTCCAATGGGATCAGGGCAAACACCACCGCCTGACCCTCACCAAGGGCAGTCTCGTGTTCCCCCGGGACTTCGATCCCGGCGACGTGCCCGGCGGCCAGGTCTTCAAGCTGATGGAAGCCACCACCGCCGATACGCGGCAGGAGCCGCCTCTGGACCCCCATGCTCCTGGCGCCCTCAAGCTGGCCGGGGGCTTCGGTATCCGCCTCAAGGCGGACGGCAGGGATCAGGGGGAGCTCAGCCCTGGCTCGAAGGTGTCGCTCCCCCCCGGCGCCCATCAGCTCGAATTGACCAGTTCCAGGCACTTCTACCGGGATGTGCGGACCGTCACCATCGTGGCTGGCCAGACCTCCACCCTCGCGGTGCCGGGCTTGGCCACCCTCACGGTGGAGACGTTCCCGGGCATCGGCAAGGTCCTGGTGGATGGCCAGGACTCCGGCGTCGAAAGCGACGGCAGCACGGGCATTCAGGTCGCCCATGGGCGCCACACCATCACCGTGCGCGGGGCCAGGGGCAGCAAGACCGAGACCGTGGAGGTGAACGGGGACAAGGCGTTGCGATTCCCG
>JARLGO010000503.1 GCA_031292655.1 Geothrix sp. | reverse complement strand
ACTGACGACAACGCCGAAGGGGCCCGAGCGATCGGGCCCCTTCGGCATTAGCGCTTTTCCTGGACTTGCTTGGACGACAAGGCCTCGGCCTTTCCAACTCATCCTTCAGGAGCCGCCATGAGCGCCGCCACCCCCCGCTTCGAAACCATCGCCCTCCACGGGGGCCACAGCCCCGACTCGGACACCAAGAGCCGGGCCGTTCCCATCTACCAGACCTCCAGCTACGTGTTCGATTCCGCCGAGCACGGGGCCCAGCTCTTCGGCCTGGAGGTGCCCGGAAACATCTACACGCGAATCATGAACCCCACCCAGGCCGTGCTGGAGACCCGCGTGGCCCAGCTGGAGGGCGGCATCGCCGGCCTGGCCGTGGCCTCGGGCCAGGCGGCCATCACCCTCACCCTCACCACCCTGCTGCGGGGCGGCGACCACGTCATCGCGGGGAACAACCTCTACGGTGGCACCTACAATCTGCTGCACCACACCCTCCCCCGCACGGGCATCACCACCACCTTCGTGGACTCGGGAACCCCCGAGGCCTTCCGCGCCGCCCTCACGCCCCATACCCGCGCCATCTACCTGGAGGCCCTCGGCAACCCCAAGCTGGACGTGCCCGACTTCGCCGCCATCGCCGCCATCGCCAAGGCCGCCGGCATCCCCCTCATCGTGGACAACACCCTGCCCAGCCCCTACCTGCTGAACCCCCTGGCGCACGGCGCGAACATCGTGGTCCACAGCGCCACCAAGTTCCTGGGGGGCCACGGCACCTCCATCGCCGGGGTCATCGTGGATGGCGGCACCTTCGACTGGAAGAACGGCAAGTTCCCGGAGTTCACCGAACCCTTCGCCGCCTATCACGGCGCCGTGCTGGCGGATCTCGCGGGCCCGGCGGCCTTCATCACCAAGGCGCGCCTCGAGGGCCTGCGGGACACCGGCCCTGCCATCAGCCCCTTCAACGCCTTCCTCATCCTCCAGGGCATCGAGACCCTGCACCTCCGCATGGAGCGCCACGGCGCCAACACCCTGGCCGTGGCCCAGTGGCTGGAGAAGCACCCCAAGGTGGGCTGGGTGAACTACCCCGGCCTGGAAAGCAACGCCAACCATGCCGACGCCGCCCGCTACTTCCGCAAGGGCGGGGGCTTCGGCGGCATCCTCACCTTCGGCGTCAGGGGCGGGCTCGAATCCGGCAAGGCCGTCATCAACGGCGTCCAGCTCTTCTCCCGCCTGGCCAACGTGGGCGACGCGAAGAGCCTCATCATCCACCCCGCCAGCACCACCCACCAGCAGCTCTCCGCCGCGGAACGGGAGTCCACGGGTGTCACCGACGACCTGATCCGCCTCTCCGTGGGCCTCGAGCACATCGACGATCTCCTCGAGGACCTGGCTCAGGCCCTCTCAAAGGCGTAGAAGATGCCCGTCAAGATCCCCGACTCCCTGCCCGCCCGTGGCGTCCTCGAGGCGGAAAACGTGTTCCTCATGGAGGAGCGCCGCGCCCTCCACCAGGACATCCGCCCCCTGCGCATCGCCATCCTCAACCTCATGCCCACCAAGGTGGCCACGGAAACCCAGCTCCTCCGCCTGCTCGGGAACACGCCCCTGCAGGTGGAGGTCACGCTGCTCCACACGGCCTCCCACAGCGCGAAGAACACCTCCGCGGAACACCTGCTGGAGCACTACGTGTCCTTCGCCGAGGTCCGCGACCAGTCCTTCGATGGGCTCATCGTCACCGGGGCCCCGGTGGAGACCCTGCCCTTTGAAGCCGTGGACTACTGGCCGGAGCTGACGGAGCTGCTGGACTGGGCCCGGACGAACGTCTTCTCCAGCCTCTTCATCTGCTGGGGGGCCCAGGCCGCCCTCTTCCACTACTTCGGGATCCCCAAGTACCCCCTGGCCGAGAAGATGTTCGGCGTCTTCCCCCACCGCCTGATCACCCGCCACGAGCGGATCGTGCAGGGCTTCGACGATGTCTTCTTCGCGCCCCACTCGCGGTACACGGAAAACCGCCGGGAGGACATCCTGGCCGACCCCCGGCTCATGCTCCTGGCCGAGTCCGACCAGGCGGGCGTCTACATGGCCCAGTCCGCGGACCACCGCATGGTCTTCGTGACGGGCCATTCCGAGTACGACGCCTGCACCCTCCAGGGCGAGTACACCCGGGACCTGGGGAAGGGCCTGCCCATCGGCGTCCCCCAGAACTACTTCCCCGGCGATGACCCCTCCCGGGATCCCCAGGTCCGCTGGCGCAGCCACGCCAACCTCCTCTTCGCCAACTGGCTGAACTACTTCGTCTACCAGGAGACGCCCTACGAGTTCGTCCCCCTCCCGGTGGAAGGAGGGCCGGCATGAGCTTGAAGGTCCTCAAGTTCGGAGGCAGTTCCATCGGCGATGCGGACGCGCTGCGGCGCGCCGCCGCCATCGTCCGGGCCGAGCTGCCGGGCGGGGGCCTGGTGGTGGTCTCGGCCCTGCGGGGCACCACGGACCGCCTCCTGGAGGCCTGCGCGGCCGCCGGCCGGGGGGACCTTCCTTCGGCCCAGGCGATCCTCGGGGCCCTCCGGTCCCGCCACGAGGACCTGGCCCGGGAGTTGGGCCATCTCGAGGAGGTCCGGCCCGAGTGGGAGCCCCTCTTCGAAAGGCTCGACCAGCTCCTCACGGGCATGGCCATGCTGGGGGAGGCCACGCCCCGGGGCCGGGACGGCGCCCTGGCCATCGGGGAGACCCTTTCGGCCCATCTGGCGGCCGGGCACTTCGGCGGCGAATTCCACGAAGTGCGTGATGTCATGAAGACCGATGCCCGCTTCGGCAAGGCCCGGCCCCAGCTGGGCGCCATCCGCCACGCGGCGGCCCCCTGGCGCGAGGCGCTGTCCAAGGGCGCGCTTTGGGTGACCCAGGGCTTCCTGGGATCCACCCCCGACGGCGTCACCACCACCCTGGGCCGGGGGGGCTCGGACACCAGCGCCACCCTGCTGGGGGAGGCCCTGGATGCCGACGAGGTGCAGATCTGGACCGATGTGGACGGGGTGCTCACCGCCGACCCTAGCCTCGTGCGCGAGGCCCGGCCCATTTCGCAGATGAGCCTCGGCGAGGCGGAGGCCCTCAGCGCCTTCGGCGCCAAAGTGCTGCACGCCGATTCGCTCGCCCCGGGGGGCCGGGCGGGGTTCCGTCTGGTGGTGGCCAACACGCTCCGCCCCGGCGCCTCCCGGACGGAGATCCTGCCGGTGCCCCCGCTGCGCCCGGCCGGTGCGGTCACCTCGGTGGCCTACAAGGAGGGCATCTACCTGCTCCGCTTCCCCGCCTCGGCCGGACTCGAGCCGCCCATGGAGGCGGCCCGCAGCCTGGAGGAGGCGGGCGCTCTGCGCTTCGGGTTGATCTCCAGCCCCGCGGGCACCTTGCTGGCGGTCCGCCCCGAAACCCACCCGGCGGCCGAGGTGCTGGGCGCCCTGGCCGCCTCGGGGGTCATCTGCGAGGCGGGGTGGGCGGTGGTCGCCCTGGTGGGCGAAGGCCTGCGGGCCGATCCCGTGGCGGCCCTGCGCCACCTGGCCGCCCTGGGACACGAGCCCGTGGGGGGCCTGCTCACGGGCAGCAGCACGGTTTCCATCGCCTTCCTCGTGCCCGAATCCAGATTGGGGGACCTGATTCCCCGCCTCCACGACCGGTGCGTGGATGGCCTGCTCCCCTCCAAGGACCGGGCCGGCCAGCGATGATCGCTCGGCCGGACGGCGGCCTCAGCCCTGACGCAGCAGCCAGGCGGTGAGGCGGGAATGGAACCCCTGGGGGTCTTCCAGATCCGAGGGGAGGAGGCGGGCCGGATGGTCGGGATCCCCCACCACCAGGGGGGGCCCCGCTTCCAGCAGGTTGGGCAGGCGCCGGCCATCGGGCAGGGACCAGAGGGCCCCCCGGGTTTCGGCTCCCCTAGGCTCTGAACCCTGACGCCGCTCCCCCTCTGTCTCGCGGACCATCATCATCTTTCTCCTGCGAAGTCTAAAAGATAGGCCTCCCCGCTACCCGCGCCACCTGCGACCCTCTTGGGAAGGAAGGCTCCCATGACCCGAAGCATTCTCATCACCGGCGGTTCCCGCGGCATCGGTCGGGCCTGCGCCCTGCATCTGGCTCGGACCGAGGCGGCCCACCTGGTCCTCCTGGGCCGAGATGCCGGGGCCCTGACCGCCACGGCAGAAGCCGTCGGCGCCGCCGGTGGCACCGCAGACGTCTATGTGGCAAATGTGACGGAGCGCACCCGGCTGGCGGAGGTGGCCAGGGACCTGAAACCCCTGGACGGCCTGGTGGCCGCGGCAGGCATCTCGGGCATGACGCCGGTGGATGGCCCCTCGGATGCCTTCTTCGACGAGATCCTGGCCGCCGATCTCACGGGACCCTGGAACACCGTGCGGGCCTTCCTTCCGAAGCTGGGCCCCGGCGGCCGCATCGTGCTGGTCTCCAGCGTGCTGGGCCGCTTCGGCGTACCGGGCTACGGGGCCTACTGCGCCGCCAAGCACGGCGTCCATGGCCTGGCCAAGGCCCTGGCCCTGGAACTCATCGATCGGGGCATCGTGGTGAATGCCGTGGCGCCCGGCTGGGTGGATACGGACATGGCCCAGACCGGCATCCGCCAGATCGCCGCCGCCACGGGCCAGACCGAAGGCCAGTTCCGGGCCCAGGCCGAGGCGGCCGTCCCCGTGAAGCGGTTCTTCCAGCCCGAGGAGATCGCCCATGGCATCGCCTGGCTGCTGGATCCCGCCAACAGCATGCAGGTGGGGCAGTGCTTGAACCTCGATGGGGGCGTGGTGCAGGCATGAAAATGGCGGCCCGGGACCTCTAACACGAGGCGGGCGAAGGCCGTACATTTCCCTTTGCGCGGATGCATCCCCGCGAGAAAGGGGCATGCCATGAAATCCCTCGTGGAACACCCGGCCACTTCCCTGAAGTGGCGCAAGAGCGGGGTTTCCCCCCCCGACTTCGAACTGCTGGGGACCGAGGGGGTCTTTGCCACCCTCGCCTTCCTGGACGATGAACACACCCTGGCCCGGGTCCGAACCGCCGAGGGGGTCTGGACCCTGAAGCACCTGGGCATCCTCACCCCGGTGGTGACCTTGCGCGAGATGGGAGGCACCACCAACCTGGCGACCTTCCATCCCCACGCCCTGCGGCACGGGAAACTGCAATTCCTCGACGGGGCCGCCTTCGATTGGAAGTGGCTCCACAAGGGGGGACCCGGCGGGGCCTTCCTGGATCCTGACGGCGAGTCCCTCATCCGCCTCCGGGCCCCCGCCGGGCGGAATCCCGAGGCCATGGCCGACCTGGACGGGTGCGACGTGGACCTGACCCCGATCCACGCCACCCGCGCGCGGAGCGCCCTGCTTGCGGCCTTCGGCTGGTATTTGATCCTCTTCGACCAAATGAAGGAGAAGGACGCCGT
>JARLGO010000502.1 GCA_031292655.1 Geothrix sp. | reverse complement strand
CCATGTGGCCTGCGGCATCTTCGACGGCTACTTCGAACTGGGCCTCAAGCCCTGGGACCTCGCCGCCGGCGCCCTGCTGGTCCAGGAGGCCGGCGGCGTCCTCACCGACTGGGAGGGCGGGCGCGGCTGGTTCGAAAGCGGGAACCTGGTGGCGGGAACACCGGGTGTGGCGAGGGATCTGCTAACCGATGCCATAAAGATTCCAGCCTGGAGGGAGCGGTCCACGCTTGGGTAGGGCCCTGGGCGGGAGCCTTCTTTCGACCGCACCACGCCACAAGGAGCCTCAGGGCTGCTGGCGAAAAAGCGTTTGGACAGCTGCTTCAAGGGGCTCCAGTTTGGTGGTGATGATGTCCCACACGATCTGGTCGTCCACCCCGAAGTAGGCGTGGGCCAGGAAGTCGCGGAAACCCGCGATATTTTTCCAGGCCACCTCCGGATGAAGGGCCTTCAGGGTCCCGGGCAGATGCTTGACAGCTTCGCCCAGGATCTCCAGGTTGCGCAGCGTGGCATCCTGGGTCCGCCAATCCTCGCGGAACTGGTTGGGACCCATGCCCGCAGTGAGCAGGCGCACTCGGCGGCTGGCCTCCAGGATGTCCTCGAGGTAGAGCCTGGGTTCACGCGACACTGCGGAGGTCTTTCTTCACCAGGGCCAGAAGGGATGGCCGCAGGCTCCGTGGAGTGGCAAGATCCACCCGGAGGCCGAGCAGGTCTTCCAGTTCCTCTTTCAGGCCCATGAAGCCGTCGAGGGTGGCCGGACCTTCGAACTCCACCAGAATATCCACATCTGAATCCGGGCCTGCGGTACCTCGGGCCACACTGCCGAAGACCCCCAGGTGGGCCACGGCAAACCGCTGGTGAAGGCCCGGGAAGGCTTCGCGCAGCCGCTGGAGGGTGGTCTCCGGGTTCATGTTCTGCTCCCGCGTGGAGTATAGGATACGTGGGTGCGGGTGGGAAATATTGGGGTGGGCCGGATCTAAGCCTCGCCCCTGGCCTGGCGGCTGTAGATGACCACGTAGAGGCAGAGGGCGAGCAGCGCCGTGATGCCGAGCCACTCGCCCAGGGCCCCTTCGGCCCGGGCGGCGCTGAGGAGGGGGAAGCCCTCGGTCCACTTCAGCTTGATGAAGCTGGCCACCACGCCCATGATCGCGCCGCCAGCCATGAGGCCGCTGGCGATGAGCACGCCGCGGTTCTCCCGGGCCTTGGCGTCGGCCTCGCTGGTGCCGGCCTTGGGCCGGTTCACCCAGTGGGCCATGAGGCCGCCCAGGAAGAGGGGCGTGTTCAGCTCGATGGGCAGGTACATGCCCAGGGCGAAGCCCAGGGCCGGCAGCTCCACCATGCGCAGCACGATG
>JARLGO010000501.1 GCA_031292655.1 Geothrix sp. | reverse complement strand
GCCGCCTTCTTGTTGAGGTTCGCCTTCTTGGGCGGCTGCCCCTCGTGGCATGCGGTGCACTTGGCACCCTTGACGGTGGTGGGCTTTGCCATGGCAGGGATCGCCGCCAGGGCAAGGAGGGCAGTGAACAGGGTAAGACGGCGCATGATGGCTCCTCTTGGGTTTGGGACTCGTAGCAGGGTCGAGTCGAAGGTGAATTGCAAGGGTTGTTCCTAGAGCAGAGTCTGTCGGTAGTCTGCGCCAGCGTCAGTGATGGCTGTCACAGGAGGGAGGCGTGAGGCGCTCACCCTCCGTGGGTCAGGCGAGACGTCATCGCGTAGAGGATGAGGATCAGCAGCACGACGCCCAGGCCGAAGAAGAGGTACCCGAAGGTCTTGGCGATGCCCTTCCAGGCATCCCACTCGTCCTTGACCCGGAAGCTGTCCAGGCGGCCTTCGGCCACCAGCCGGTCATACCAGCGCTTGCGCTCGTGGAGCATCTCCGACTTCGAAATGCGGCCGGAGAAAATCACCGTGTCCATGGGGAACTTCTCCAGCCGGAAATGCGTGTTGAAGAAGTGGACCGTGAAGATGAACCCGGCGGCCAGCAGGGCCTCGTCGGAGTGGATGATGAGCGAGACGTTGATCATCCAGCCCGGCATGAACTTGCTGAAGAACTCGGGGAACCACATGATCAGGCCCGAGACCCCGATGGCGAAGATGCCCCAGAACACGGCGAGGTAGTCGAACTTCTCGAAGTAGGTCCACCGGCCGAACTGCGGCTTGGGGCCCTGGCCGAAGAACCACTTGTTGTGGTCGACGAAGTCCGTCAGGTCCTGCTTGGTGGGGATCATCGAATCCGGATGGCTCATGGCCGTCCAGAGCCGTGCGAGCTTCACCTTCCCGGTCGCGGGATCCAGGAGGAACTTGCGGTTCTTCCAGAAGTGCACGAGCGTGTCGCTCACGTGGAGGGTGAAGTACAGGAAGGTGATGACCGCCCCGAAGTGGTGGAGGGTCCGGGCGGTCTGGGGTCCGCCCAGGAACCCGAACACGGCCTTCGCCCAGTCGGTGTAGTAGAACTTCAGCGGCATGCCCGTGAGCACGAGGAGCAGGAAGCTCGAGACCACCAGCAGATGGAGGAAGCGCTCGAAGGGCTGGAACCGGGTGAACTGCTCTTCGTCCTTGGCGATCTTGGTCTTGGCCTCGCGGAACTGCTTCGAGTCATGGCGGTAGAGCCAGATCGAGCGGAAGAGCCAGAACAGCGTGTGCAGACCGAACACCAGGAAGGTGCCAACCAGGATCCCGGTCATCCCGATGAAGACGTAGTAGAGCTGGGGGTACTTCTGGCGGTCTTCGGGATCGGCATGAGGGGCGTACTTGGTGAAGCTGGCGTTGGCCTTGGGATGGCACTGCTGGCAGGTCTGGACGATGTGGCCAGGCGCGAGCCGAGAGTTGGGGTCCGAGACCGGCAGCACATCGTGGTGGCCATGGCAGTCGTAGCAGGCGGCCACGTCCGGCGCGGTGTTGGCCTTGCCCAGGGCCATGGCCTTGCCGTGGTAGGTGTCCCGGTAGTGCTCGAGACGGTCCTCATGGCACTTCCCGCAAATCAGGTCGGCTCGCGACTTGAAGTGCGCGCCGCCCGGGGTCTCGATCTGGTGGGCCGAGTGGCACTGGATGCAGACCGGACCGCGGGGATCGCCCTTGGCCAGGAGCTGGCCGTGGATGCTCTTGTTGTAGATCGCCTCCACGGTGACGTGGCACTTGCCGCAGGTCTTCGCCACGTTGGCATGGTTGATGGGCGAGCTGCGGTCCACGCTGCGCTTGATGTCATGGACGCCGTGGCAGTCGTTGCAGCTGGGGGCCACGATGAGGCCCTTCTTGAGCAGCGCCTTCCCGTGGATGCTCTCCATGTACTGGGCACCCACCGCGGGGTACTTCATCTTGTATTCATCGGTGATGCTCTTGTTGGCGTGGCACCTCCCGCAGGTGACCGGGAGGTTCATCTTGTAGACCGGCGAATCGGTCGATGCCACGCGACCGATGTAGTGGTTCCCGTGGCAGTCGACGCAGTTGGCGGCGGCCGAAGAGCCCATGGCCCGGCTTACGCCGTGGATGCTGCCCTGGTAGATCTTGGATTCGTCCGTATGGCAGTTCCCGCAGTTCACCTTGGGCACCGGGTTGCCATCGCTGGGATGGTCCTTGTGGAGGTCGGCATGGCAGCTCTTGCAGGAGAGCGAGGCATGCACGGCCTTGCCGAAGCGGTCGGCGTCCACGAAGAGGGGAATGGTGGTCCCGTTGGGCCCGTCCTTGGCCATGTCCTTGTCGCCATGGCAGCCGAGGCAGGCCTCGTTGGCTTTGTCCATGGCGGGGGCGGCGCCGAGGGGGCTGACCGCCAGGAGGAACCCGGCGAAGAGGGCGAGCAGGAGGTGGCTCCGGCGTCGGGTGGGGTGGCCACCCTGGGTCACGGCTGAGGTTCGGTTCATGGGGTCTTCCTATGGGTGATGGGCATCAAATGCAGAGGTCAGGGGTGCTCAGTGGTGGTCGGAGGGGGCTTCGGGGCCGCCCTTCGGCTGCTGCTTCTCGAGGGTCTTCAGGTAGTAGCCCGGCCGGGTCGCCCGGATGTGGTCGGCGGGGGCCTTGCCGGTCAGCCAGGCCAGGTCCATGGGATAGACATCCGGGTCGAAGATCACCAGGTACCAGTGCCACACGAGGATGGACAGCGTGGCGAGGATGGCCTCGTACCAGTGGGCCGCCGTGGCCGCGTTCAGGACCCAGATGGGGAAGAACCGGAGGCTCAGGTTCTGGGCCCAGAGGAGGATGCCGGTCACGGCCATCACCACGGTGCCCCACATGAAGGCCCAGTACTCCATCTTCTCGGCGTAGCCGAACATGCCGAAGGTGGGGCGCTGGCTGATCAGCCCCAGGTTGAACCGGATCATGTTGTAGATGTCCTTGGCGTCCTGCGGGGAGGGCAGCAGCTCGACCAGGATGACCCGGTCCCGGCGCGACCAGGCCAGGTGGAGGAAGTGCAGCACCGTGGCCGCGATCATCACCACGGCGGCGATGCGGTGGATCAGGCCGCGGACGCTGGAGGCGGGGTCCACGGACAGGAAGAGCTTCACCCAGGCGGCCTCGGGGAACTTCAAGGCAAATCCGGTTCCCACGAGGGTGATGAAGCTGACCATCACCATGGCATGGGTCAACCGGAACATCCGGTTCATGCGGGGGAAGCCCTCCTGGGTGGTGGCATGGTGGGGGCCGCGCCGGAGCTTGGCCAGCCAGTCGATCCCGTTGTGGAAGAGCATGAAGCCGATGGTCATGGGGATGAGGAAGTAGTAGGCCAGGCGGATCCACCGCACCGAGATGTGCTCGGTGCCCCCGGCGGAAAGCACGTGCACCCGCCCTCGGGCGATCTTGTCCCCCACGCCCGGATGGCACTGGCCGCAGGTGTGCTTCAGGTTGGCGGGGTTGATGGTGGACCGGCCATCCGAGGAGGGGAGGATGTTGTGCACGCCGTGGCAGGAGGCGCAGTTGGCCACCGTCTTCTGGCCCTCGCGGATGGCGAGGCCGTGGAAGCTGTCCTGGTAGGCCGCGACCTTGTCGCCGAAGTCATAGCGCGAGTTGAGGCGCTCATCGCCGTGGCAGCGGCCGCAGGTGACGGTGGAGACGCGCGCCGAATTGACCAGGGAGCCGGCTTCCTTGGGGGCGAGGATGCTGTGCTCACCGTGGCAGTCCGTGCAGGTCGGCGCATCGTTGAGGCCCCGCTTCACGGCAAGCCCATGCACACTTTCGGCATAGATCGCCTGGATGTCGCTGTGGCAGGCGCCACAGGTGGTCGCCACGTTCGCCCGGTTCACCCTGGCCTGGGGATCCGAGGAGGGCAGGATGTCGTGGTTGCCATGGCAGTCCGAGCAGGAGGCCGCCTTGTTATTCCCCTTGGCCACTTCGCGGCCATGCACGCTCAGGCGGTAGGCCTCCACGGGCTTGGCGAAGGGGATCTGGTGCTTGGCCAGGAACTTGGGATCGGAATGGCAGCTGGCGCAGGTATCGGCCAGGTTCTTCTTGTGGGTCCGGGAGGCGATGTTGTCGCTGCCGAGGATCTGGTGCTCAGGCCCGTGGCAGGACCGGCAGGTGGCCGCATCCGCGACGCCGTTGTTCAGGGCGACCCCATGGACGCTCTTCGAGTAGGCCTTGACCTCGTCCGCGTGGCAGCTGGCGCAGTTCACCGGCGCCGGCTTGCCCACGTGGGGAAGCTTCGTGATGCTGCTGTGACAACCCGTGCAGCCCATGCTGGCGTGCTTGGAGGCCTCGAAGGTGACGAGATCCACCTCGTGGCACGAGGTGC
>JARLGO010000009.1 GCA_031292655.1 Geothrix sp. | reverse complement strand
GGCCTCCAAGGACCCCGACGGCAAGCCCTGGATCCAGGACTGGACCAAGCTGGTGAAGGAAAAGGGGAGCGGCTGGATCGAGTACAAGGAACTGAACCCCGCCCAGGGCAACAAGGTGATGAAGAAGGCCTCCTACGTGGAGCTGTACGAGGGCATGGTCATCGGCGCCGGGATCTACGAGTAGCCGTTATTTCTTGGCCTTCTGCAGGCGGTCCAGGAGCTTCTGGTCCACGTAGTCCGTCAGCTCTCTCAATTTCTCTCCGGCCTGCGCCAGCAGGCCGGAGCATTGGGCCTGCATGTCGGCCACGTACCCGGCATCCGTGATGTCCTTGAGGTTGATGATCACGTTCCACACGCCGCCGCGCACCCCCGCGTAGGCCATCTGCGCGCCCACCGCCGCGTCCGTGATGGAGGCCACCTTGCCCAGGCGGGCGGCCTCGCCCGCCAGTTCCAGGGCGGCCAGGCTGGCCTGGGCCGTATCCAGGGGCACGTCGATGGCCACCTTGAGCCCGGCCTGCATGGCGGCCTGCCGCGCCGCCTTCTGTTCGGGCGTCGCGTCCGGCAGACGCCGGGCCTCCATGAAGGCGTTGAAGGCGTTGGTGTCGGCGTCCACGGCCACCATGAGGCGCTCCTTGAGCCCCTGGGCGCACTCGGCCAGGGCGATGAGCCGGGCGTCCTTCTCCGCGTCCGGCCCGCCCTGGGCCAGGTTGGCCACCATGCTGGCGAGGGCCGCGCCCAGGGAACCCGCCAGGGCCGCGATGGACCCCCCGCCGGGCGCCGGCGTGTCGCGGCTGACCTCGTCGGTGAAGGCGTGGACCGGCATGGAGACGAGGGCCTTGGAGTCGTGGGTGGGCAGGCCCAGCACCTTCTTGTCCACCTCGAAGGGAGCCACGTCGCCCAGGCCCATGGAAAATACGGCCACCTGCAGGAGGTCTGAGGCGGGCACGCCCGTGGACTTGCCCATGGCCCGCAGGTAGTGCCTGCCCGAAGCCAGCAGGCATTGGAAGGGCACCAGGCCCACGATCTCGCTGCCGGTGACCACGAGTCCGCGCTCGGCCGCCAGCCGGCGGGCCTCCTCCAGCACCGCGTGGGGCGGGGTCTGCTTGTAGTCCGTGAGGTTCACGCTGATCTGGGCGCGCCGGTAGGTGTCCACGTACCAGCCGATGGCCTTGCAGTGGCTGAAGGTGCCCCGTCGGCGGACCTTTTCACCCACGGGCCGCTCCGGATCGACGTCGTTCATGCGCAGGAGGCCGGGCAGGTCGTAGCCGTGGGTCGAGGCGCAGTGTTCCACGGTCTCCTGGAAGGTGGCGCCCGTGAAGTCGCAGTTGCCGCAGGGGAAGGCCCCCTCGGCGTAGTAGATCAGTTCGCCCGCCTGGTAGTAGGGCTTCACCCGCCCGCGCCGGGCCACCCGGCCCTTCTCCCTCAGTTCGAAGGCGATGTCCGTGGCGTGGGCCTTGTCGGAGGAATTCAGCGTGACGTTGTAGGCCACCAGGAATTCCCGGGCCCCGATGATGGTGGCGCCGGCCTGGGGGTTGTGGGCGGCCGCGAAGTCGGGCGTCCAGCGGGGATCCTGGAGCTTCAGCGCCAGGCCCTCGTATTCGCCCTTGCGGACCTCCGCCAGGTTGCGGCGCTCGGGCCGCGAAGCGGCGGCCTCGTAGAGATAGACGGGAATGGCCAGCTCGCGCGCCACCCGCTCGCCGAGGCGGCGGGCCAGTTCGGCGCAATCCTCCATGGTCACGCCCTCCACGGGCACGAAGGGCACGACGTCCGTGGCGCCCATGCGCGGGTGGGCACCGTGGTGGAGGCGCATGTCGATGACCCTGGCGGCCTCCTGGACGCAGCGGAACGCGCCCTCCAGCACGGCCTCCGGCGCGCCCACGAAGGTGATGACCGTGCGGTTCGTGTCCGCGCCCGGATCCACGTCGAGCAGCCGGACCCCGGGCACCGCCGCGATGGCGTCCGTCACCTGCTTGATCTTGGCGGCATCCCGTCCTTCCGAGATGTTCGGCACACACTCCATCAGCTTGCGGGACATGGCTCCTCCAGGAGTTCCCAGTCTAGGGGGCCGCCCGGTGGATGGGAATGCGGGGCTCCGGTTACAGGCAGCCAAGTATTCAACTTGCAAGGGCAAGGCTACGATTAGATGATCGCAGCCTCGTTTGGCCCGCCGTGGCCACCATCCCTTTCGCCCGGGTGCCGTTGAAGGGTTTTCCCATGGACCTCCCGCTCGATCGAGACCTTCAACTCCAGGCGCATCGGTGGCGCTTGCATGTGGACCAGACGCCGCTGGCCGTCATCGAATGGGATCTGGAGGGGCGGGTGCGGAGCTGGAACCCGGCCGCGGAGCGCATGTTCGGGTACGCGGCCCAGGAGGCCATCGGCCAGCCCATCATCGACCTCATTGTGCCTCCCAAGACGGAGGTCCGAGAGCAGGTGCAACACATTGCCGAGGGTCTGACCCAGACCGGGCAGGCCTCCCGGGCCGAGCATGAGAACCGGCGGAAGGACGGCTCCATCATTCTCTGCCGGTGGTTCAACACGCCCCTCACGGATGGGGCGGGGCAGCCCCTGGGCGTGGCCTCCATGGCCCTCGATGTGACCGAGATCCGGCGTTCCACCCAGGCCCTGATGGAGAGCGAGCAGCGGTTCCGGACGGTCTTCGAAATGGCCATCGATGGGATCATACTGTTCTCCCTTGAAGGCGAGATCCTGGACGTGAACGAGGCCTTCGCAAGGATGCACGGCCACACCCCGGAAGACATGCGGGGGCTCCGCATCACAGATATCAGCGCACCGGATTCCAACAACCTGGTGCCCGAGCGGATGCGTCGCTTGTTGGCCGGGGAGACCCTGCAGGTCGAGTTGCAACAGGTCCACAGGGATGGCCACACCTTCCTGACCGAGGCGACCGGCAGTTTGGTCACCTATGGGGGACAACCGGCGATCCTCTCCTTCCACCGGGACATCACCGAGCGGAAGCAGGTGGAGGAGAAGCTGCGGAAGCGCGAGCTTCAACTGCGCGAATCCCAAGCCGCCGCCATGATCGGCAGCTGGGGCGTGGATATCGCCACGGACATCCTGGACTGGTCCGACGAGACCTTCCGGCGCTTCGACAAAGATCCCGCCACCTTCAGGACCTCGGTCGAGTATTTCGTGAGTCGGATCCACCCGGAAGACTTGGCTGCGACCCTTTGCGCCATGCAAAACGCCCTGGAGAGGAATGAGCCCTATCACGTCCAGACCAGGATCATCAACGAGACCGGCCGGCAGTGGGTCATGGAGGCCTTCGGGATCGTCGAGAGGGACCGGGAGGGCAGGCCCCTCCGTTTTTCGGGCACGGCCCAGGACATCACCAGGCGCAAGCGGGAAGAGGAGGAGTTGCTGCTGAAGCGCGACCTCATGGAAAAGGTGAGCGACAGCCTCTTCATCGTCGATCCCGACTCGCGGAGCTTCCTGGATGTGAACGAGACGGCCTGCGCCCAGCTGGGTTACACCAAGGAGGAGATGCGGGCCCTCCAGGTGGAAGACCTGGATCCGGTGATGCTGGTCGACCAGTGGCCCGCCCACCTGGAAGCGGTCATGAGCGCCCCGGAGGGTGTCACGGTCGAGACCTGGCACCAGCGGAAGGATGGCTCCACCTTCCAGGTGGAGCTCCGCGTGCGCCACGTGGCCCTCAGCGATCGCGGCTACCTGATCACTTCCGCCCGGGACATCACCGCGCGCCGGAAGGCCGAGGAGGAGGCCAGACAGACCCAGGCCCAGTTGCAGGGGCTCTTCGACAATGCCGGCGTGGCCATCGGCTTGAACGACCCCCAGGGGCGGTTCCTGGCCATGAACTCCAAATTTGTCGAGTTCCTCGGATACGGACCCGGGGAAGCCCTCCCGCTGAACCCCATGGACATCACCCACCCGGAGGACCAGGAAGCCACCCGGCGGAACCTGGAGGAGATCCTCAGCGGAAAGACGGCCTCCTACCTCTATGAGAAGCGATTCATCCGCAAGGATGGCCAGGTCGTCTGGGGCCTCACGTCCGTGGCCTCCATCCGGGACGGTCTGGGCTCGGTCCAGAGCCTGGTGGCAGTCATCGTCGACATCACGGCCCAGAAGCACGCCGAGGAGCAGAACGCGAGGCTCCAGGCCCAGCTCCAGCAGGCCCAGAAGATGGAAAGCCTGGGCACCCTCTCCGGGGGCATCGCCCACGACATGAACAATGTGCTGGGGGCCATCCTGGGGCTGGCCTCGGCCAATCTCGAGCTCCAGCCCCAGGGCAGCCCCGCCCACCGCTCCTTCGAAACCATCGTCAAGGCGGCCACCCGGGGCGGAGAGATGGTGAGGAGCCTGCTGGCCTTCGCCCGCCAGAGCCAGGCCGAGGACCGGGTGCTGGACGTGAACGCCATCCTCCGGGAGGAGGTCAAGCTTCTGGAACGCACGACGCTTTCCAGGGTGTGCCTCGAGGTGGATCTGGAACCGGACCTGCACCCCATCCGCGGGGATGCCAGCGCCCTGATCAACACCTTCATGAACCTCTGCGTCAATGCCGTGGATGCCATGCCCGAGCAGGGCACCCTCACGCTCCGCACCCGGAACCTGGACAGCGAGTGGATCGAGGTGGTCGTGGAGGACACGGGCGCCGGCATGCCCGGGGACGTGTTGAGCCGGGCCATGGAGCCCTTCTTCACCACGAAGGGGGTCGGCAAGGGCACGGGGCTGGGCCTTTCCATGGTCTACAGCACCGTGCGGGCCCATCGCGGGCAGATCGAGATCCACAGCGCCCCCGGCCAGGGCACGCAAGTGCAGATGCGGTTCCCGGCCTGCGAGCGGGCGGCCGAGGCCGCCGGGCTCGGTGCCGGCGCCCCAGCCGAGGCCCCCAAGGGGGCGATGGCCATCCTCCTGGTGGACGACGACGAACTGATCCAGAGCTCCATGGAGACCATCCTCCGGACCCTGGGCCATTCGGTGATCACGAGTTCCAGCGGCGAGGAGGCTCTAACGGCGGTGGAGGCCGGCTTCGAGCCCGACGTGGTGATCCTCGACATGAACATGCCGGGCCTGGGCGGCACCGGGACCCTGCCGCGCCTGCGGGCCCTGCTCCCCTCGGTGCCCATCCTGCTCTCCACCGGCCGGACCGATCAGGCCGCGCTGGATCTGGCGGGGGCCCACCCGCTCGTCACCCTGCTTCCCAAGCCCTTTGCCATCCAGGACCTCCAGCAGTGCCTGGCGGCGCTTGGGCGTTGAGGGGGCGGACTTCAGGCCGGTTCCGCCCCGCCGGTGGAGGGTTCGTTCTTGACGCCGCTCACCACGTGGCCCGTGGGCCCCACGCGGGCGGCCGTGTCGCAGGTGCCGGTCTGGTCGTCGAAGAAGAAATCGGGCTCGAATTCCCGCAGGAAGTCCGCCTTCTCCAGGCCGCCCAGGAACATGGCCTCGTCCACCTGGATGTTCCAGGCCATGAGGGTGCGGATGGCCCGCTCGTGGGCCGGGGCGCTGCGAGCCGTCACCAGGGCGGTCCGGATGCGCATGGGCTCACCGGGTCCCGTGTCCTGGAGGGGGCGCAGGGCCTCCAGCAGGGGCTTGAAGGGGCCCGGGGGCAGGGGCGTGGCCGCATGCTCGATCTCGTGGGCCTGGAAGGCCGCCAGGCCGCCCTCGGCATAGACGCGCTCGGCCTCGTCGCTGAACAGCACCGCGTCCCCGTCGAAGGCGATGCGGATCTCCTCCGGATGGCGGTCCGCGGCCACGGCGCTGTCGGGATAGACCCGCGCCGCGGCGAAGCCGGCGTTGAGGGCGGCGCGCACATCCTCCTCCTTGGCGGAGAGGAACAGGTTCGCCCCCAGGGAGGTGAGATAGGGGTAGGGGTTCCGGCCCCGGGTGAACACGCCGCGCTCCAGCCGGAGGTTGGATTCCTGGGCGCTGCGGAAGACCCGGAGGCCGCTCACGGGGTCGTTGCGGGACAGGATCACCACGGCCACGCGGCCTTCGGCTTCGGTGTTGAAGGCGAGGAGCTTCTTCACCAGCGGATAGGCCACGCCGGGCTTGGCGGGCACGTCCAGCCGCGACAGCTGGAGGGCCATGTAGGCCCGGTCATCGGAGGCCTCGAAGAAGCGGTTCTCCTCCTCGAAATCGAAGAGGGCGCGGGAGGAGATGGCGACGACGAGCTTGCCTTCCAGGGATTTGGGCATGCACTGAGAGTACATTGAGGTCATGCCCAGGCTCTACTTCGACGCCAACGCCACGGCGCCGCCCCATCCGGCGGCGGTGGAGGCAGTGCGGCGGGCCATGGCGGAGGACTGGGCCAATCCCACGAGCACCCATCGTGAAGGCCAGAGAGCCAGATATCTCATCGAGGAGGCCCGGCGGGAGATCGCCGCTTCCCTGGGGGTGGCGCCGGGCGAGCTGGTGTTTTGCGCCAGCGCCACGGAAGCCCTGCACCTGCTGCTCCGGGGGCTCCAGCCGGCGCTGGGGGACCGGCCCGCGGCGGTCTTCCCCGGCGAGCACAGCGCCTGCCTCAATCCCCTGAGGGACTGGGCCCGGGTGGCCTGGCTGCCGGAGGTCCCGGCCGACTGCGCCACGGTGGTGCAGATGGCGGCCAGCAACGAAACCGGCCTCCTGTATGACATGCCGCCGGTGCTGGACGCGCTGCGGATCCGGGATGCCGTGCAGGCCTGGGGCAAGGTGGCGGTGGACCTGGCGGACTGCGACGCCGCGGTGTTCAGCGGCCACAAGATGGGCGGCCCCCGGGGCGCGGCCCTGCTGTGGATGCGGCCGGGCCTGCCCTGGGAGGCGGTCATGGAGGGTCCCCAGGAGCGCCGCCGCCGGGGCGGCACCGAGGACCTGCCCGCCATCCTGGGCCTGGCGGCGGCCGTGCGGCACCTGGCCGAGCGGCAGGCCCTGAACGCCGCCCTGGCGCCCCTGAGGGAGGCCTTCGAGGCGGAAGTCACCGCCTGGGGCCGCGACATCGAGGTCATCGGACGGGGGGCGGCCCGCCTGCCCAACACCAGCTGCATCTTGTTCAGGGGCCGGAACGGCGAGGCCCTGCACGCCGCCCTGGACCTGGCTGGGTTCGCCGTGAGCACCGGCAGCGCCTGCCACAGCGGCTCCGTGAAGCCCAGCCATGCCATCACGTCCCTGGGATACGGCCTGGAGGACGCCCGCTCCGTGCTGCGCTTCTCGATGCTCCCGGACGCGCAGCCCGGCGAGGTGGAGGCCCTGGCGGCGGCCCTCAAGCGGCTGGCGTGAATCCCCGAGGCAGCCCCCTGCCGGAGGAGCGGGTCGAGCAGATGCCCTGCCTTCGCGTCAGGGGATGATCTGCCCGTCCGGCGGCCGGGCCCAGCGGATGTCCAGCCAGGAAGCCGCGGTGGGGGCGAGGTCCCAGAGGGGGACCGGGCCCAGCGGCCCCCGCCCGGCGCCCAGCAGGATCAGCCAGGTGTGCATGGATGGCGTTTCCGGGGCGTAGGCGTGGGCGCCCATGCGGCCCTGGCGCTCGTCGGTTTCTTCGCGGCTGGACCGGGCCTTGGACAGCCACTGCCCTTCGGGGGCCAGCACCACCAGGTCGCCCACCCGGGGGTTGCCCGACAAGTGGTACCGCGCGGGGATTTGATTCCGGGTCCACGCCTGGAGGCCTGCGCGACGCAGGCGCGACCGGGCCCTGCCGGCGTCTCCCGGGTCGTGGAGATAGACGTAGGCGCTACCGCCATGGGTGAGGAGGTCGCATCGGATGCCATCCAACAGGGAGGGCAGGTGGATTCGGCGGTGCATGGCGGCCATGCCGTGGTCCGCGGCGAGGATCACCCGGAGGCCGGGGTACTCCATCTGCATGCGCTGGAGCCACGGCGCCAGTTCCCGGTCCATGCGCGCCAGCTTGGCCTTCGTCTCGAGGCTCCTCGGCCCATGGAGATGCCCCTCCTCGTCGGTGCCGGACAGGTAGGCCATGACCAGCCCCGCGCCCTCGCCGAGGGCGGCTTCGCTGAGGGCCAGGACCTCCGAATCGGGGCGCCCCAGACGGAAGGCTTCCATGCGCCAGGGGGTGACGCCCTGCCATGGGCCCGTGGCGCCCACCCACTGGAAGACGGCGGTGCGCACGCCGCTGCGGGTGGCGGCCACCCAGAGGGGCTCCCGCTGGATGTCCTCCGCCCGGTTGGCGACGGGCACGAGCGTTTTGGTGGCGGGGTCCCGGTAGCCGTTGGCGACGACCCCGTGATGTTCGGGCCAGCAGCCCGTGGCCATGGTCACGTGGCCATTGAAGGTGGTCGCTGGAAAGGGCGGGAGGCCCTCGCCGCGGCGACCCGATTCCGCCAGAGCCCAGAGCTTCGGCATGCTGCGGGCCGTGAACTGGTCGGAGCCCACGCCATCGGCGCTGAGCATCAGCACGGGCGGAACGGCCTGCAGGGTCGCGGAAAGGGTCAGGAAGAAAACGATGGCCCGGCGCATCGTTCAAGGGTAGCAAGCTACTCTTGATTTATGACAACGCCCCGCTGGCCCTACCCCCTGCTCCGCCTGAAGCCCGGCAAGGAGGCGCTGCTCTCCAAGCGCCACCCCTGGGTCTACTCCGGGGCCCTGGCGAAGCCCCCGGAATGCCACCTCGTCCGGCTGGCCGATGACTCCGGCCAGGTGCTGGGGGTTGGCGTGGCGAGCCCCCCCAACCCCCTGGCGGCCCGGATCTTCCGTTTCGAGGACGCGCCCCTGGACGAAGCCTTCTTTCGGGATCGCCTCGAATCGGCCCTGGCCCTCCGGAAGGAGCTGGGCCTGTGGGACCCCGAGGGCGGCTGCCGCTGGATCTTCGGCGAAGGCGACGGCCTGCCGGGCCTGGTGGTGGACCGCTATGCCCGGGCCCTGGTGCTCCAGGTGGGGACCGCGGGCCTGGAGCTCCTGCGCGAGGTGTGGTGGCCCATCCTGTTCGAGCTGGGCAAGCGCGAGGGGCTCACGGCCTTCGTGGAGCGCAGCCAGTCCGGCCGCCGGGAGGAGGGCCTCGACCCCGTGAACCGCCTGTTAAAAGGCAGCCTGGCGGGCCCCGTCACCGTGATCGAAGGGAACGCGAAACTCACCGTGGACCTGCTGCGGGGACAGAAGACGGGCTTCTTCCTGGACCAGCGGGAGCACCGCCTGCAACTGGGCCGCGTATCGCAGGGCAAGCGCGTGCTCAACGCCTTCGGCTACACCGGGGGCTTCAGCATTCACGCGGGGCTGGGCGGCGCCGCGGAGGTGGCCACCCTCGACATCAGCGTTCCGGCCCTGGACCAGGCGGAGCGGGACTGGGCCGCCAACGGCCTGGATCCCGCCGCACACCTCCGCATGGAGGGCGATGCCTTCGAGCTGATGCGGCAGCTGGAGCCCCTGGCCTGGGACCGCGTCATCGTGGATCCGCCCGCCTTCGCCAAGCAGCGCAAGGATGTGGACAAGGCCTTCAAGGCCTACAAGGACGTGTTCCGCCTGGGGGCCCGCGCCACGGCCCCCGGCGGCCTGCTCTGGTGCTTTTCCTGCAGCCAGCACCTGGACCGCACCCGCTTCCAGGAGGCCGTGTGGACGGCGATGCT
>JARLGO010000500.1 GCA_031292655.1 Geothrix sp. | reverse complement strand
GCCGCTCTGGTTGGTGAGGGTCACCCAGCCACTGAGGTCCAGGGTCCTTTCATCGGGAGAGAGGTTGGCCACGTAGTCGGCGCGCCAGGAGAGGCCACCCGTGAGGTAGCTCAGCTCCAAGCCCTGGGTCCTGTCCACGCCGCTGTTGAGGCTGACGACCAGGGTGGGTCGGGCCCGGAGGTTGTCGGGCACCTTCGGGTAGACGATCCGACCCGGGACGCTGGTCTCGATGCGGTCGGCGAATTGCAGGACGGTGCCGCTGTTGGTGGCGAGCACTGTGGCCTCCTCTCGGATCTCCCTCATCCCCGGGCCCTCCGCAAGGGGCACGTCGCGCACCACCATCACCTTCTCGCCCACGTACTTGTCCAGCAGCTTCTGGGGTGTGAGCAGGTCGAAGTCGAAGTTCTGCTCGCTCACCCAGAAATCCTTGGGATGGGTGAGGTTCCGGAGCAGGGCCGTCTCGGGCCGGATCTGGGCCGACACCTCCTGGAAGGCCAGGCGGGTCTCGCCCCTGGGCAGCCGCACCTCCCGCTGGTCCCTCACCAGGGCCAGGTTGTCGTTGTAGATCGTGACCGCCAGGGCCTTCTGGTCCTTCAGCGTGGTGGTGGTCTCCTGGGCGGCCAGCAGGGCGGGCAGGGCGGGGAGCAGCAGGATGGGTCGCATGGAACCTCCGGGATGTCCTGTGAAAGGGTGGGCGGAACAAGGGCCCGACACCAGGACATGCCGTCAGGAATGAGATCCTTTCAAGCATTCCAAACCGCAAAGCGCCAGCTTTGCGGCCATGCATCAAACTTCAACCGATCTGCCCGCTCCCAGCCAGCTCCTGGATCCTCGCCAGGGCACTGTCCAGCTGCCCCTGGAGCAGCTTTTCGGCCCCCATCATGGCCATCATCATGGGGATGTCGGCCTCGTCCACCAGGCGCAGGGTGCTGCCGCCACCGGCGGCTTCGATCTCGAAGCGCAGCTCGTGGTCGAAGAGCTTCCTGGCCCCGGGCGCGAGGCTCACGAGCCGACCCGGGATGCGCGTCTTGACGACCATCTCCTGGGGCATCTTCATGCCCATGACTTCGATGACGTAGCTGTGCCTGTCCACCTCGCCCTGGAAGGCCATGGCCGGGGGGTCGAGGAAGGCGCGGTGCTTCGACAGGTCGG
>JARLGO010000499.1 GCA_031292655.1 Geothrix sp. | reverse complement strand
GACCTGGGCCCCGTCTCCCGGCGGGTGGCGGAGCTGAAGACCCTGTCGGACCGCCCCCTGGCCGTGGGTTTCGGTCTTTCGGACCCCCGGAGCCTGGCGGCCATCCGGGGCCTGGGGGCCACGCCCGTGATCGGATCGGCCTTGGTCCAGGAACTGTCCCAGGGCCGAAGCGTGGGCGAGGCCCTGGCACCGCGGATGCCCTAGCTTCCCGCCTGATCCGTGCGGGTTTCAAAACCGCACTTCTAGATCGTGAATGGGGGCGGCGGAAGGGGCCCTTCAGGATTGGTTGCAGGACCGAAATGATTTGGTATCGTGGTCCATCATCCCTACTGTATTCGGCTGGCGACAGCCACTCACCCCGGGAAATCGGGTCAGGAGCTATGCCCCTATGAGCCATCGTTCAAGCCTCACCCTCACCGCCTTTGCCCTGGTCGCCGCCGGGGCTTTCGCGCCCGTGGCCCAGGCCTCAGGCTTCCAGCTCCGTGAGCAGAGCCCCAGCTCCCAGGGCAACGCCTTTGCCGGTGTCAGCGCTGGAGGCCAGGACGTCAGCGCCATGTTCTTCAACCCGGCGGGCATGACCCAGTTCTCGGGCATGCAGTTCGACCTCGGGGCCACGCTGATCGCCCCCTCGGCGGAGCTGAGCAATGCCCAGGGCACCCGCACCTCGGCCCTGAACGCCTTCCCGGCCTACGGTCCCATCAGTGGTCCCACCTCCTACTCGAATTCCGCGGAAAGCAAGGTCGCCCCCAGCCTCTACGGGATGTACAGCCTCAGCGACGACCTGAAGGTGGGGCTGTCCGTCAACGCGCCCTTCGGCTTCGTGACGGAGTACGACAGCAACTTCGTGGGCCGCTACCACGCCTTGAAGACGGACCTGAAGATCATCGACATCGCGCCGAGCCTGGCCTACCGGATCAACAAGGAGTGGTCCGTGGGCGTGGCCTTCGTGGCCCGCTACGCGGATGCGACCCTCACGAATGCGGTGGATTTCGGCCTGATCGGCTTCCCCAACACCATCCCCGGCACCCTCGACGGCACCGCCAAGCTCACGGGCAACACCTGGGCCTACGGCTACAAGGCGGGGGTCACCTACCAGCCGACGGATGATCTGCGCATGGGCTTGGCCTACCACGCCGCCATGAACATGACCCTGAAGGGCGACATCGCCTTCCAGTACCCCGGCAACCTCAGCGCGGCCGGCGTGGCCGGCTTCCAGGCCGAGGGCTTCAAGAATGGCGGCGGCCGGGCCGAGCTCGACCTGCCCGCCGACACCTCCTTCGGCTTCGACTACAAGGTGAGCAGCACCTTCTCGTTCCAGGGCGAGGCCTGCCTGACCACCTGGTCCCGGTTCAAGCAGCTGAACGTGGAGCTGACCAGCAATGCGGGACTCCCGGTCACGAATGTCGTCACCAACGAAAACTGGCGGGACACCTGGTTCTTCTCCCTGGGGGGCACCTGGAAGGTGAACCAGGACTGGATCCTCCGCACCGGCGTCGCCCATGACCAGGGGGCCGTGACGGACGGCTACCGCACGCCCCGCATTCCCGATGGGGACCGCACCTGGGTGTCCGTGGGCGCCAGCTACGCCTACTCCAAGTCCGTCTCGGTGGATGTCGGCTTCACCCACCTGTTCGTCAAGGACTCCCAGCTCAACCTGACCACCACCGCCGACCAGACGGACCCCAACTTCACCCGGGGCAATCTCACCGGCGACTACAAGCTGAGCGCCAACGTCCTCGCGGTGGGCCTCCGGTTCAGCTTCTGATGAACCCGCAAGCCACAAGAAGGGCCCGGCTCGCCGGGCCCTTCTTGTTTGGACTCTAAACCCGCTCCACCGCCATGGCGATGGCGTTGCCGCCGCCGAGGCAGAGGGCGGCGACGCCGCGCTGCTTGCCGTGGCGCTCCAGGGCATGAAGCAGGGTGGCCATGACCCGGGCACCACTGGCCCCGATGGGATGGCCCAGGGCCACGGCACCGCCGTGGACGTTGATGCGCTCCGCCGGGAGCTTCAACTGCTGGATCGTGGCCACCAGCTGCACGGCAAAGGCCTCGTTGATCTCCCAGAGGTCCACGTCATGGCTGCTCCAGCCCACCTGGGCCAGCAGCTTCCGGATGGCCTCCACGGGCGCCATGAGCACCCACTCGGGGTCGAGGCCCGCCGTGGCCGTGCCGAGGATGCGCGCCTGGATGGGCAGGCCGTGGGCGCGGGCGAAAGCCTCGGTGCTAACCAGGGCCGCGGCCGCGCCGTCATTGACGCTCGGGGCGTTCCCCGCCGTGACCGTGCCGTCCTTCTTGAAGGCCGGGCGCAGCTTCGACAGGGATTCCGCCGTGGAATCGGCCCGGGGGCCCTCGTCCTCGCTGACGATGAGATCGCCCTTCCTGCCGGGCACGGCGATGGGCACGATCTCGGCCTGGAAGGCGCCGGACCGCATGGCTTCGACGGCCTTGCGGTGGCTTTCGGCGGCCCAGGCATCCTGGGCCTCGCGACCCACGCCGTATTTCACCGCCACCAGCTCGCCGGTGTGGCCCATGTGCTGGTCGGTCATGGCGCACCAGAGGCCATCCAGGACCATGGCGTCCTGGGCTTCGGTATGGCCCATCCGGGCACCGGCCCGGAGCTTGGGCAGGAGGTAGGGCGCATTGGACATGGACTCCATACCGCCCGCCAGGACCACCTCGTGGTCGCCCAGCCGCACGGCGTTGGCGGCCAGCTGGATGGCCTTGAGGCCGCTGCCGCAGACCTTGTTGATGGTGAGGGCGGAGATGCTGGAGGGAAGGCCCCCGCGCAGGGCCGCTTGGCGGGCCGGGGCCTGACCCACGCCCGCGCTCACCACGTTGCCGAAGATGGCCTCGGTGGGCGCCGCACCGGGCACGGCAGCCAGCAGGGCTTTCACGACCTGCGCCGCCAGATCCGGCGCGGCCAGGGGCGCCAGCACGCCCTGGAACCTGCCGATGGGACTGCGGAGGGAATGGAGAATGACCGCGCGAGAGGAATCGATGCCGGACATGGTGAAGCCTCAAAAAGGGGGGGGCGAATCAAGGTCTCAGAGGTCTCGTGGATCGCCGGAGGCGATGCCGAGAAGGATGACGGCCCGGGACATGGGCACTCCGATGACGGGGATGGCTGCTAGCTGGGACCCGACCTGCGCGGGGCCGGATCCAGCTCATCCAGGGCGCTGAGATCCAGGCCCTCCAGGTTCAGGGTGGGCGGCGCCGCCACATAGACATCCGGCGCCTCCTCCTGGAGGTGGCGCCGGGTGCGGTCCATGAGGGATTCCACCTCCCGCAGGAATTTCAGGCGCTCCATCTTCAGGTTGCGCAGGTGCACTTCCAGCTCCACCACATGCTGCTGGGCCTCGCGGATGACCTCCTCGGCCTTGAACTGGGCCTCGCGGATGATCAGTTCCTTCTCCCGGTTGGCGCCATCGAGCACGTCCTCGCGGGTGCGCTGGGCCTGGAGCAGGGTTTCGCGGAAGATGCGGTCCTGGTCCTGGTACTGGTGCAGGCGCTCCCGGCTGTCCAGGATCTCCTCCTTGAGCTTCTGGTTCTCGGCCAGCACTTCTTCCCATTCCCCGGCGATCTCATGCAGGAAGGTCCGGACCTCGGACTCCTCCAGACCCCGGAAGACCTTGGCGAATTCCCGGCGCTGGATGTCGAGGGGGGTGTATTTCATGGAACCTCCTCCTCAGGACCACATGGCCTGAGCCAGGACCCTCTGGACGCCCCAAAGCAGCAGGAGGGCGATGAAGATGTCCAGGCTGATGCCGCCGATGGGGGGAACGATGGCGCGGATGGGATGGAGGACGGGATCGGTGATGGCGTGCAGCAGCCGGACCCAGCGGTTCCTGGGGTCGATGGGGAACCAGGAGATCAGGGCCGATGCGATCAGCAGCCAGCTGAGCAAGGTCAGGGCGTGGTATGCGATTTGAAAGACAAGAGACATGAGCGGGATCCCGGGAACTTGATCATCATAGCGGAGAGGGGTCTCATTCCATGCGCATCGGCATCTCCTGCTACAGCACCTTCGGCGGCTCGGGCGTCGTGGCCACGGAAGTGGGCAAGGCCCTGGCGGCCCGGGGCCACGAGGTGCACATCCTCAGCCCCAGCGTCCCGCCCCGCCTGGTGGGTTTCGAGGACCGCATCAATTTCCACGAAGTCCGGGCCAGCCCCTATCCCCTGTTCGAGGACGCGCCCTATTCCATCGCCCTGGGCTCGAAGATGGCGGATGTGGCCGAGCACTACGGCCTGGAGATCCTCCATGCCCACTACGCCATCCCCCATGCCATGGCGGCCCTCCTGGCCCGCATGGCGATTCCGGGCCTGAAGGTGGTGACCACCCTCCACGGCACGGACATCACCGTGGTGGGCAGCGATCCCAGCTACCTGCCCATGGTGAAGATGGCCATCCGGGAAAGCGATGGCGTCACGGCCGTCTCCGAATACCTGCGCCAGGAGACCGTCCGTACCTTCGGGGTGGATCGGAACATCGAAGTGATCGGGAACTTCGTGGAACCGCCGGGGCTGGAGCGGCCGGACTGCCGGGCTTGGCTGGCCCCCAAGGCCGCCTTCGTGATGACGCACATCTCGAATTTCCGTCCCGTGAAGCGGGTCGTGGACGTGCTCAAGGTGTTCGAGCGGGTGCGCAAGGAGGTGCCCGCGCGCCTGATCATGGTGGGGGACGGTCCGGACCGCCTGGAGGCCGAGGCCTTCTGTCGCGACCGGGGCTTTGCCTCCGAAGTGCGGTTCACGGGCAAGCAGCTGGACATCGGCACCGTGCTGGCCTGTTCCGATCTCTTCCTGCTGCCCAGCGCCACGGAGAGCTTCGGCCTGGCGGCGCTGGAGGCCATGGGCCACCGGGTGCCCGTCATCGCCAGCCGCGTGGGCGGCCTCCCCGAAGTGGTCCGCCACGGCGTGGACGGGTATCTGGAACCCGTGGGCGACGTGGACGCCATGGCCGCCGATGCGGTGCAGCTCCTGAGGGACGAGGACCTGCGGCTCACCATGGGCGACGCCGCGCGGGAGCGGGCCCTGGGCACCTTCGCCGAAGGTCCCATCGTGGACCAGTACGAGGCCCTCTACCGGCAGGTGCTGGGGCAGGGCTGATCCGGCGCACCGCGCCCGTGCAAGAGTCACACCCGCCACCGCATCGCCGATAAGCTGGGGGGAAGGAGTCTTCGTGAACAGGTGGTGGTCATTCCTCTTGGCTTTGGCCGCCAGTCTGTCTTGGGCAACGGGACTCAATGGGAGCTGGCATCGTCCCTTCGCCGTCCTGGGCCCCGCTCAGGGGCTCCCCAATGGCGGCATCACCTGCCTGGTCCAGGATGCGGACGGGTTCATCTGGCTGGGCACGGAAAACGGGCTCTACCGGTACGAAAGCGGGCAGTGCAGCCGGTGGACCCGGGAGGAGGGCCTGCCTTCGGACTATGTCGATCGCCTGGTGGCCATCCCTTCCGGGGGGCTGTGGGTCTCCACCGCCCGGGGGCTCGCCCGGTTCCAGAACGGGCGCATCGAAGCGGTCCGGTTCGCCCCCCTGACCGCGGCCTCAGAACTCCACGCGATGGCCATGGATGCCTCCGGTCACCTGTGGGCCGCCACCAGCCAGGGCCTGTTCGTGCAGACTCAAGATTTGGATTTCCACGTCCATCCCCGAACCCCCCAGGGCCCGCTATCCACCGTGGCCCCGGGTCGGGCAGGCTCCATGCATGTCGGCGGCGACCGCGGGCTGTGGACCTTCCACCCGGATGGTTCCGTCGAATCCTGGAATGCCGAGCAGGGGCTCCCCCGGGCCGGGGTGGCCCTGGTGGGGGAGGACGGCGCCGGGCGGATCTGGGCTTGCACCGGGCGCAGGCTGGTGATGAGGGAGCCCGGCGAAAGCAGGTTCACGGACCGGTCCCGGTGGCTGCCGGCGGGGGTCTCGCCCAACGGCCTCTTCTTCAGGGATCCCGATGGCTCTCTGTGGCTGCCCACGAAGCTGGGTGGCCTGCGGCTCCAGGACGCGAAACCATCCCTGCTGGACGCGTCGGCAGGCCTGCCCATGCGATGGGTGCGCTCCATCTTCAGGGACCGGGAAGGTGGCCTCTGGATCCTCGGGCCGACCCTCGCCCGCCTTCAGGGGAATGACCGGGTCTGGAACCAGCCTCTGGCCTCCGGGTCCACCGGCGACCAGGTCTGGTCCATCTTCCGGGGGGCCCAGGGCGATCTCCTGGTGGGCACGGATGACGGCGTGGTCCGGATGAATGCCGCCGGACTGCAGCGCATTCCGGGAACCGAGGGCCACCGGGTCAAGGCCATGGCCATGGAACCATCCGGACGGCTCTGGATGGTGGGCACCACGGGCCCGACACTCTGGCTGGACCCAGGCGAACGCAAGGCAAAGGTGGCTCCGCTGGGGGAACTGGGCACCGGCCTCAACACGGTCCTGACCGATTCGTCGGGGCGGACCTGGATCGGCCATCCCCGCCTCGGCGTCCTCCGCTGGGAGCCTTCCCGGCGGCGCTTGGTCCAGGAAGTGGGACCTGGGGAGTCCCCATCCGGCATCCATAGCGCCTTCCGGATCCGCGAGGATGCGATGGGCCGGATCTGGGCGGCCACGACCCTAGGGCTCTATGTCCGCGAGCGATCCGGCCCCTGGCGCCGGTTCACGGAGAAGGAGGGGATCCTGCCCTTCGGCCTCTTCGGGATGGCCTTCCTGCCGGATGGCACGGCCTGGATCTTCTCCCGGGAGCCCCAGGGCCTGATGCGCATCCGCCTCGATGGGGATCAGGTGACGGTCCTGGAGCGGCGCCGGGCGGGCCAGGGGATTCATTCCGACCGGATCTATGCGGTGGAGGTGGACCCCCAGGGCCGCACCTGGGCCAGCACGGACCAGGGCTTCGATTGCCTCGACACCCGGACCCATGTCGGCCGCCTGGAGGGCGCCATCAGTGAAGATTGCGATATCCAGGCCCTCCTGGCCGAACGAGGACGCATCTGGGTGGGCACCTCCGCCGGCCTGATCCGCTACGAAGCCGGGGACGGCGAACCCCCGGCGGTGGCCACGCTGCCCCACATCCTCCATGTCCTGGAGGGCGATCAGAGGCTGGAGCCCCCCTTTGGCGCCCTGGAGCCCGTGCGACGCCGGGATTCCAGTCTGGCCTTCCGGGTGGCCGTTCCGAGCTACCGGCACGAAGGCCAGATCCGGATCCAGGTCCGCCTGGTGGGACTGGAGGAGGCCTGGCGGGACCTGGATGCCCCCCTGGCCCGCTATCCGGCTTTGCCCGGGGGCAGCTACCGATTCGAAGCCAGGGCCGCCCAACCCGATGGGGGCTTCGGTCCCGTGGTCGCGCTGCCCTTCCGCGTGCTGCCCCATTGGTGGCGGACCTGGTGGGCCCTGGGCCTCTGGGGGCTCGGCGCGGCCAGCCTCCTGGCGCTCACCTTCCGCCTGCGGATGGCCGCCCTCGCCAAGAGCAAGGCCGCCTTGGAAACCCTGGTGGCCGAACGCACCGAGGAACTCAGCCACCGGAACCTCGAGCTCACGGAGGCTCTGGGACGGGTGAAACAGCTGTCCGGGCTCCTGCCGATCTGTGCCTCCTGCAAGAAGATCCGCGATGACGGGGGCTACTGGAATCAGCTGGAGCAGTACATCAGCGACCATTCGGATGTGGGTTTCTCCCACGGCATTTGCCCGGAGTGCATGGAGATCCAGTTCCCGGGCCGCGGGAACCGCTACCGGGGCAGGCCCGCCGAGGCAGAACCCGACGGCGAATGAGGGATGGAAACCCTGGCATCATCTAACGGCGGGCGAACCCCCACCCGCCTCGGGGAAGCCGGATTCATGCTCTACCAGACCCAGGCCCGCATCCACCTCGGCCACATCAGGGACAACCTCCACGCCATCCGACAGGCCGTCGGCCCCAGGAAGCTCCTCCTCGCCGTCAAGGCCAATGCCTACGGCCACGGAGCCGTGGACGTGGGCCGCCTGGCCCAGGCCTGCGGCGTGGACTGGCTGGGCGTGGCCACCGTGCCCGAGGGCCTCCAGCTGCGGAGCGCCGGCATTTCGCTCCCCATCTTGAAGCTGTCGCCCACCTTCCCCCAGGAAATGGCGGCGGCGGTGGCGGGCTCCATCACCCTGGCCCTGAGTGACGGGGCAGGGGCCATGGCCCTGGAAGCGGTTTGCGCGGCCCAGGGGTTGAAGGGCAGGGTCCATCTCGAGATCGAGACCGGCATGGGGCGCACGGGGGTTCCGGTTCCGGAAGCCCCGGCCCTGGCCCGCACCATCGAGCGGGACTGTCCGCACCTGCATCTGGAGGGCCTCTTCACCCATCTGCCCGTGAGCGACGAACCGGACGGCACCTTCACCCGGGGGCAGACCCGGGTCTTCCAGGAGGCCGTGGGGGCGGTGGTGTCGGCCCTGGGCCGCCGGCCGGAGCTGGTGCACTGCGCCAATTCCGGCGGCGTCCTGGGCCATCCGGACAGCTGGATGGACCTGGTGCGGCCGGGCATCATGGCCTACGGCTCCTATCCCGATGACCAAACCCCCCGCACGGTGCCGCTGCGGCCGGGCCTCTCCTTCGTCAGCCGGGTGGCCTTCCTCAAGCGGGTGGAGCGGGGGACCGCCATCGGCTATGGCCGCACCTGGACCGCCGAGCGGGCCACCTGGATCGCCACCATCTGCTGCGGCTACGCCGACGGGTTCAACCGCCTCTTCTCCAACCGGGGCCGGGTCCTCATCGGGGGCCGGTCCTATCCGGTGGTGGGCCGGGTCTGCATGGACCAGACCATGGTGGACCTGGGGCCGGAAACGGACGTGGAAGTCGGCGCCGAAGTGGTCCTCATCGGCCGCAGCGGGGACCTGGAGATCACCGCCGCGGACTGGGCGCGGGCCCTGGGGACCATCCCCTACGAAGTCACCTGCCAGATCGGCGCCAGGGTGGAGCGCGTTTCGGATCCGATCTGAAGCAATGCCCCTTGCTTTCCCGGCTCACGGGATTGAAATGGAGGCATGCCCCATCCCCTCCAGCTCATCCATGACCTGATCCTCGACGGCTGCACGAAGGGCTTTCCGCCGGACCAGCCCCCCCTGCGCCTGGGGGACGTTCCCGGCCGGGGCTGGAGCCTGCTGAAGGGGGACCTGGACCTCCCGGTGGCGATCCTGCGCCAGTCGGTGATCGAGCAGAACGGGGCCTGGATGCGGGAGTTCCTGCGCCGCACGGGGACCTCCATCTGTCCCCACGGCAAGACGACGATGGCCCCCCAG
>JARLGO010000498.1 GCA_031292655.1 Geothrix sp. | reverse complement strand
TTTGGAATTTCCTCCGAGGGCCTGCGGCGATGGGTGCGCCGGGCCAATGCGATGCAAATAACAGGATAGCAGTTGGGGTGGGGCTGAAGGTTCGAGGTTTCCCACCCATTCGCGATGAAACTACGAATGGATGGGGCACCCGGGATTTTGGGTGAGGATGAAGGGAAAAACAAATGCAGGTCCTTCGACTCCCCGGTCCCCAAAAGCGAGGGACCGGGGGCACCCGCATTGTTGGGAGTTGGGAAGAGAGGGCTAGCCGCCCAGGTCTACCAGGCGGACCTGGCCTACTGGGCGGCCGAGGAAGCGTGGGCCGAGGCGCTCGAATTTCTCTACAGAGTCGGTGGCGAAGCAGCGGATTGCTGTCTCGGGAGAGGCGAACTCGACACTTTCTGCCGAAGGTGCGGAGGGGTACCCGGCGGTTTCGAGGTAGGAGACGAGTTTGTCGGCGGCGGATTCGGCGGAGTCGATGGCCTGCATGCCGGCGGGGATGGCCTGCTGGATGAGCGGCTTGAGCAGGGGATAGTGGGTGCAGCCGAGGACCAGCGTGTCGGGATGGAGGCCGAGGGAGGCGGCTTCAGCGGTGAGTTCAGCGAAGTAGATGCGGAAGACTTCGGCGGTGACAGCCACCTGCGGTGGGGCAGCCGCGGCTTGCGCCGCATGGGCTTCTGTGCCGGAGAAGGCGAACGGGTCGGGGGTGGTCCAGCCTTCTTCGACCAGGGGGACGAGGAGGGGGCAGGCTTTTTCAAGGGCGCGGAGGCCGCGGGCCTGGCAGGCGGCGGCATAGGCGTGGCTTTGTACGGTGGCGTCAGTGGCGATTACGAGGACGTCGCCGGTTTTTGAGGCTCGCTTGGCGGCTTCTGCGCCGGGTTCGATGACGCCGATGACGGGGACGGAGGAGGGGACTGCTTCCTGAATGGCGTCGAGGGCGAGCGCGCTGGCGGTGTTGCAGGCGATGACGAGGTAGTCGGCGCCTTGCTCTTCGACGAGGAAGCGGGCGGATTCGGCGGCGTAGCGGGCGATGGTGCGGCGGGACTTGGAGCCGTAGGGGAGGCGGGCAGTGTCGCCGATGAAGGCGAAGCGGGCCTGGGGGATGCGGGCGATGAGGGCGCGGAGCACGGTGAGGCCGCCGAAGCCGGAGTCGAAGACGCCGATGGTGGGTGTGGACAGTGTGGGATTCAAGGGAGAACTCACGGGTGTTGGCCTTCAGGAGATTCGGAGGGGACGGCATTGGCGGCGAGGTAGGTGCGGGTCAGGTCGGCATGGCCGGCAAGGGTGGGGTGG
>JARLGO010000110.1 GCA_031292655.1 Geothrix sp. | reverse complement strand
TGGAATGGGACACGGGCAAGTTCCTGGGCCGCATCAAGGAAGCCCCGGTGACCTACAACCGGGTGGGCAACATGAACGAATTCCAGGTGGTGATTGGCGAAACCACGTACGGCGGCCGCAAGGAGCTCCAGGAGCCCGCGGGCATCGTGGACTACGGCAGCCTGATGTACACCGCCCTGGAGCGGGCCAAGACCGCCCGGGAAGCCATCCAGATCATGGGCGACCTGGTGACGGAATACGGCTACGCCAGCGAAGGCGAGTCCATTTCCGTGGGCGACCCCAACGAAGCCTGGATCTTCGACATCATCGGCAAGGGCAAGGGCAAGAAGGGCGCCGTGTGGGTGGCGGTCAAGCTTCCCGACGGCACCATTTCGGCCCACGCCAACCACTCCCGCATCAGCCAGTTCCCCCTGAACGATCCCAAGAACTGCGTCTACTCCAAGGATGTCATCTCCTTCGCCCGTGCCAACGGCTGGTATAAGGGCGAGGACAAGGACTTCAGCTTCAACGAGACCTACGCCCCCGCCGATTTCGGCGCCCTGCGCTTCTGCGAAGGCCGGGTCTGGAGCGTGTTCAATCGCGCCGCGCCGTCCCTGAAGATCCCCATCGACTATGCCAAGGGCACGCCCGGCGCCAAGCCCATGCCTCTCTTCATCACCCCCGACCACAAGCTGGGCGTCCACGACGTCATGGAGCTCATGCGGGACCACTTTGAAGGCACCGACCTGGACATGACCAAGGATGTGGGCGCGGGCCCCTACCACGCCCCCTACCGCTGGCGCCCCATGGAGTGGAAGGTGGACGGCAAGGATTATCTCCACGAGCGCGCCATCTCCACCCAGCAGACCGGCTGGTCCTACGTCAGCCAGTCCCGCGGGAACATGCCCAACGCCATCGGCGGCGTGCTCTGGTTCGGCGTGGACGACACCTACAGCACCGTCTATGTGCCGCAGTACTGCGCCAACCTCGCCGTGCCCCACAGCTTCGCCGAAGGCACCGGCACCTGGAACGAGTTCAGCTGGGACAGCGCCTTCTGGACGTTCAACTTCGTGGCCAACTACGCATACAGCCGCTATGACGACATGATCGTGGACATCCAGAAGGTCCAGCGGGAACTGGAAGGCAACTTCCTGAGCCAGCAGGCCGGCGTGGAAGAGCACGCCCTGGCCCTCTACAAGCAGTCCCCCCTCATGGCCCGGGAGTACCTCACGAAGTACTCCTGCGAACAGGGCGACAAGGTCACCGCCCGCTGGAAGAAGCTGGGCGAATTCCTCATCTGGAAGTACCTGGACGGCAACGTGCGCGATTCCAAGGGCAACGTGACCCATCCCGCCTACGGCGACGACTGGTATCGCCGCATCGTCAAGGAAAAGGGCGAGTCCATCCGCATCCCTGACGGGCAGGCTGGGCACTGAACCAAGCGTAGTTCACGAAAAGGGGCCGGGTGACCGGTCCCTTTTCGTCGCTGTAGATCTGGGCACCTGCCCCATTTGGGCATTCACCCCATGTTTGAGTCAGGAGATTTCGCATGGGCGCTCCCAACGACAAGCCTCATACCCCCATTCTCATCACCCCTGACGCTCGGCGACGGGTCACCTTCCCGGCCCTTCCGGGAATTGAGCCCAATCAAACCCTGGAGGTGGTGGCCGAACCGGACGGCAGCTATCGCCTGGTGCCCATCGTGACGATCCCGCGTAACCAGCTTTGGGCTTGGACGCCGGAAGCCATGGCCAAGACCGCCCGGGCCCTCCAGGAGCACCGGGAGGGCCAGACGGTGGACGCGGCGGGCTTTCTCGCTGAGATCGAGCGGAAGCCGAGGGCTTGATGGAGTTGGACATCAAACCTTCACTTTTACTTGAGGTCCTTGGCCCGGCGACGCCGCCCGGAATCCGGAAAGGGTTGGCCGAACTCGTGAAGACCCCCAGCTTTTGACAGGGCAGGATTTGCGAGCCCACAAGGGCCTTCCTCTGAACCGGATCCAGAACCAGTTCGACCCCGCGACAGGGCTGCAGCTGGAAAGCATGGAGGTCACGGACGGTGCCCGCTTGAAGGCGATGGTGCAGAACGGGAAGCTGGTTCTGCTCTCGCTCCACATGGATCATGACGAAACCTACGGCAAGCGTTAGGCATCTAATATTGGCGACCCATGTAACCAGCTGGAGAGTGACAAGTTCTCACACGCCACCTGCGGTGGCGATGTGAGGTCGTAGGGGTCAACCCTTCTTTGGTGCCAGGCGAAGGTTCGATAGCTCCGTGGACAGTTCTACCCACAGGTCGACCAGGCCTTTCATGCGCTCGTAGTTCTCCAACTGCCCGCGGACGGCCGGCAGGTCCTCTTCCTTGACGAACTTCGTGCTGTGCTTGCCCTTCCGCGTGAAGCTGACCTGATAGTAGGGGCCATGCTTCTGGGGCGGGTCGGCCTTGCACTTGCACCCCGGCGTCCCGCAGACGTTGTATTGGGTGGAGAGGCTTCCTGGCCGGAGGTTGCCGAGTCCGGCAAGTTCCTCCTTCACCTTTCCGATCTCGCATTCCAGCTGGGTTTCCCGGTTGGTGTTCATGGCGAAAAGACTATCAAAAATGTGAACAAAAACAACGCGAAACACGCGCCAGCACTTGCTTTTCGTCACCGATAGCATTATAATGCTATCGGCGACAATTGGTCAAGGAGATCCGCGTGAACCTCTGGGCTACCTGGTATCAAGCCGTCCGTTCCCTGCGCCCTGCCTGCAGCAGGGGGAGGACCTTCCTTTGGCTGGTCCTCGTCCTCATGGGCATGTGCTGTCGCTCCGACCTTGCGGGCGTCACCAGCTTCGTCCGGGTCCTGGGCCTGCGCCCCGCCGCCTACCATCGCCTCCTCCACCTGTTCCACAGCACGGCCCTGGACCTGGATGTCCTGACCCAGTGCTGGGTCCGCCTCGCCCTTTCCCTATTCAAGCCCTTCCAGGCTGGAGGACGCCTGGTCTGCCTCGCGGATGGCATCAAGGCCGCCAAGGAGGGGAGAAAGATGCCGGGGGTCAAACTGCTCCACCAGGAATCCGGCAACAACACCAAACCGGAATACGTCATGGGACATTCCCTCCAGGCCATCTCCCTTCTGGTCCAGGGGCCGACGGGCCAGGTGGCTGCGGTGCCCCTCGTCTCCCGTATCCATGAGGGCCTCGTGTTCTCCAACCGCGACCACCGGTCCCTCCTCGATAAGCTGGTGGCCCTGCTGCTCTCCATCGCCAAGATCTGGGATCGCAAGCTCCTTCTGGTCGCGGATGCCTACTACGCCAACGGCACCGTCATCGCCCCCCTGGTCAAGGGCGGGCACCATCTGGTGAGCCGGGTCCGGAACAACTCGGTCGCCTATCAGGCCCCAGCCCAGCCCACACGCCGAAGCAAGGGGCGCCCGAGGATCTACGGTTCCAAGGTGGTCATCAAGGAACTTGCCCAGGACCTCGAGGCCTTCACCGCAGCACCCAGCCCGGTCTATGGGGACCAGAACGTTATCCTGACTTATCGTTACCTGGACCTGCTGTGGCGCCCAGCAGGCCGGATCGTTCGTTTTGTCCTGGTCCACCACCCGATCCGCGGAACCATTTTCCTCCTCTCCACGGACCTCACCCTGGATCCCCTGGAGATCATCCAGCTCTATGGCTACCGGTTCAAAATCGAACTCGGCTTTCGCCAGGCCGTTCATGTCGTTGGTGCCTATGGCTACCACTTCTGGATGACCACCATGAAGCCCCTGCGCAGAGGCGACGGCAAGCAGCACTTCCACCACACCACGGACGAGTACCGGGCGGCCATTCGAAGGAAGGTGGCTGCCTACCATGCCTATGTCCAGATCGGGTGCATCGCCCAGGGACTGCTCCTCCACCTCTCCCTGAACCATTCCGCGGAGGTCTGGCGCTGTTTCCGCAGTTGGCTCAGGACGATGAGTCCGCTCCTGCCTCCTTCAGAGCTGGTCGTTGCGCATGCACTGCGGCCGGGGCTCTCTGGATTTATTGCTTCACGCTGCC
>JARLGO010000497.1 GCA_031292655.1 Geothrix sp. | reverse complement strand
TAGCCGCGCCGCCAGCCGGTGGTGCCGTCCTTCCTGTCCTCCAGGACGATCCCCAGCCCCTTGAGCTGGTCCCGCACCCGGTCGGCCTCGGCCCAGTTCTTGGCGGCCTTGGCGGCCCTCCGGGCTTCGATGAGCGCCTCCACCTCCCCGTCGAGCGCGGCCGCCTCGTGGGGCCAGGCGGCGAAGATGGCATCGGTCTCGTCGAGGAAGGCCAGGACGGCGTCTCGCTCTTCGCGGGTGAGCGCTACGTGGTCATCCTGGGCGTTGAAGTCGCTGATGAGCGTGAACAGGGCCGCCAGCGCTTCGGGAGTATTCAGATCGTCGGCCATGGCGGCCCAAAAGGCCTCCCGGGCCTGATCCAGGCGCTGGGCGGGCTCCAGGGCGGCCTTCCAGGGGCCGCCGCCGGCCTGCCCCTCGCCCTCCATGCGGGTGCGGAAGGCGCGGATGCGCTTGAGGCCGTTCTCGGCCGCCCGCAGTCCCTCGAAGCTGAAGTTCAGCACCTTCCGGTAGTGGTTGCTCTGGATGGCGTAGCGCAAGGCGATGGGATCCACCCCCTTGGCCATGAGGTCGCGAAGGGTGAAGAAGTTCCCGAGGCTCTTGGCCATCTTCTGGCCCTCGACCATGAGGAACTCCCCGTGGACCCAGTGGTTCACCCAGCGGTGGCCCAGGCAGCCCTCGCTTTGCGCGATCTCGTTCTCGTGGTGGGGGAAGATGAGATCCACGCCGCCGCTGTGGATGTCCACCCGTTCGCCCAACAGCTCCATGCCCATGGCCGAGCATTCGATGTGCCAGCCCGGGCGCCCGGGACCCCACGGACTGTCCCACCAGGGTTCTCCCGGCTTGGCGGCCTTCCAGAGCACGAAGTCGGTGACGGAGTCCCGTTCGTACTCGTCGGCATCCACGGAGGCCCCCGTCTGCATTCCCTCGCGATCCAGGTGGGCCAGACAGCCGTATTGGGGAAGCCCCGCGATGCGGTAGTAGACGCTCCCGTCGCGGACATAGGCCAGCCCCCTCGTCTCGAGCTCCTGAACCAGCCGGATCATCTGGGGAACATAGTCGGTGGCCCGGGGCAGGTAGTCCGCCCGAAGAATGCCCAGGGTCTCCAGGTCCTCCAGGAAGATGGCGGTGAAGCGCTCAGTGAGGGCCTTCATGGCGGCGTGCCGGTCCTGGTTGGAGGCGTCGGCGGGCAGGGCCCCCTGGGAATCCCGGATGATCTTGTCCTCCACGTCCGTGATGTTCATGCAGTGCTTGACCTGGTGGCCTGCGGCCCGGAAGGTCCGCTTGAGCAGGTCCTGGAACAGGAAGGTCCGCAGGTTGCCGATATGCGCGAAGTTGTAGACGGTGGGACCACAGGTGTACAGGGAGATCTGTCCCTCCGTCACCGGGTGCACGGGCTCCACTTGGCGTGTCAGGGTGTTGAACAGGGACAGGGTTCGG
>JARLGO010000496.1 GCA_031292655.1 Geothrix sp. | reverse complement strand
GGGTGTGGCGCCTCCGTGCCACCCGAGGCCACGCAGTGCCCCTACTGCCAGGCCCAGCTCGCCACCGTGGCCTGTCCCGTCTGCTTCGCCCTGGCGCCCCTCTCGGCCAGCCACTGTCCAGGCTGCGGGGCGGCGCTGGCCCCTCGCCCGGCGGCCGAACCGGAGGGCGGGCCCTGTCCCGCCTGCCGGAAGCCCCTGGCCGCGACCCGGGTGGGCGATCTGGAGGTGCGGGAATGCCGCGCCTGCGGCGGGCTCTGGCTGGACCGCGCCGCCTTCGAACAGCTCGGGGCCAGCCGCGAGCGGCAGGGCGCCGTGCTCGGTGCGCTGCCCGCGCCGGGCGCGCCGCCCGTGGCCTCCCTGGAGGCGGTCCAGTACCGGCCCTGTCCCGCCTGCCGGCAGCGCATGAACCGGGTGAACTATGCCAGGCGTTCCGGCGTCGTGCTGGATGTCTGCAAAGAACACGGCATCTGGTTCGACAGGGATGAACTGCGCCGGGTGCTGGCCTTCATTTCAGAGGGAGGCCTCGACCGCAGCCGGGAGCTGGAGCTGGAAGAGCTGAAGGAGGCCCAGCGCGCCGCCCAGGCCCCGGGGCGTCCGGCCCCATCCGGCGAGTTCACGCCGCCGATGAACCCCGGCCCGCACTGGCTGGGCGTGTCCGGACTGGCGTGGCTTGCTTCCGAAGTGGCGGGGCACTTCTGGAACAGGGACTGATCAGCCCGCCTGCCTGACCAGCTCCGCGAACTTCCTGGGGTCCAGGCTGGCGCCGCCGACGAGGCCGCCGGCGACCTCGGGGATGGTGAGCAGTTCGGGGAAGCTCTCGGGGGTCTCGGTGGCTACGTAGAGGCTGGGCACCCCGCGCTCGGCGTGGGCCCGATGGCGTTTCAGCTCGCTGCGGATGAAGGCGTGGGCTTCAAGCACCTGGGCGGCTTCGGCGCGGCGGCCGGTTCCGATGGCCCAGACGGGCTCGTAGGCCACCCAGAGGGGGCCGGGGCCGGTCTCCGCCAGGATGGACAGTTGCTGTCGGAGCACCTCCAGGGTCTGGCCCGCGTCCCGCTGGTCCAGGGTCTCGCCGATGCAGAGCAGGGGCAGCAGATCCCACTGCCAGGCGGCCTTGACCTTCTTGGCCAGGGCCCCGTCCGTCTCGCCGAAGAACTGGCGGCGCTCGCTGTGCCCCAGGAGCACGCCCGAGCAGCCCGCGTCGCGGAGCTGGGGCATGGAGATCTCGCCCGTGAAGGCGCCCTTGGCTTCCGCGTGCCCGTTCTGCCCGAAGACCTGGAAGCCCCGGGGCCGGACCAGGTCGCTCACCAGGTGGAGCAGCGTGAACGGCGGGGCGATCCCCACTTCGGTCCCGGCCCCGGGCGTGCAGCGCCCGAGCAGGTCCTCGCAGAAGGCCCGGGCCTCCTCCGAGGCGAGGTTCATCTTCCAGTTGGCAACGACACAGCGCATGGGCAACCCTACTTGGAAAGGGCGGCGACGCCCGGGAGTTCGAGACCACTGAGGAATTCGAGGCTGGCGCCACCGCCGGTGGAGACGTGGCTCATGCGGGCGGCGACCCCGGCCTTGTTCACGGCGGCCACACTGTCGCCGCCGCCCACGAGCACGAAGGCGCCCCGGCCCGCGGCCTCGGCCAGTTCCTCGGCCATGGTCAGGGTCCCGCTGGCGAAGGGGGCCATTTCGAAGACGCCCATGGGGCCGTTCCAGAGCAGGGTCCTCGCCCCGCGGATCTCCGTGGCGTAGGCCGCGACGGTCTCGGGCCCGATGTCCAGGGCCATGCGGTCTGCCGGAAGGTTCTGGTCGACCGTGATGGCGCAGTCGGCATCCTCCTTGAACGCCGTGGCGGCCAGGTGGTCCAGGGGCAGCAGCAGGCGGGTGCCCTTGGCCTGGGCCTGCTTCAGGAGGTCCAGGGACAGCTCCAGCTTGTCCTCTTCGCAGAGGCTCTTGCCGATCTGGAACCCCTGGGCCTTCAGGAAGGTGTAGCTCATGGCCCCGCCGATGAGGATGGCGTCGGCCTTGCCGAGGAAGTTCTGGATGAGCTCGATCTTGTCGCTCACCTTAGCGCCGCCGAAGATCACCACCAGGGGCTTTTCCGGGTGGTCGGTGACCTTCCCGAGGGCCTTCAGCTCCTTCTCCATGAGGAAGCCCGCGGCCACGCGGCCCTTGGGGAAGTGGGCCACCATGCCGCTGACGGAGGCGTGGGCCCGGTGGGCCGAGCCGAAGGCATCGTTCACGTAGGTGTCGGCCAGGCTGGCCAGGCTGGCGGCAAACTCCGGGTTGTTCTTGGTCTCGCCCTTTTCGAAGCGGAGGTTCTCCAGCAGCAGGATCTGGCCCGCCTTCAGGGCCGCCGCCTCGGCGGCCACGGCCTCGCCAGTCACGTAGCTGGCCATGCGGCAGTCGAACCCCTGCTCCTTCAGCCAGGCGGCCACGGGGGCGGCGCTGTAGGCGGCCTCGAAGCCCTTGCCCTCGGGCCGTCCCAGGTGCGAGGCCAGGACCACGGCGGCGCCGCCGTCGAGGAGGCATTTCAACGTGGGCAGGGTCTCGCGGATGCGGGTGTCGTCCGTGATGCGGCCATCCTTCAAGGGCACGTTCAGGTCCGCCCGAAGAAAGACCCGATGGCCCTTCACATCGAGATCTCGCACCGACTGGAAGCCCATGGCTGCTCCTTTGGATCTGGCAAACGTTTCATTTTGACGGAACCGGCGCCTCAGTTCCATCGGCCGTTTCACGGAGCCTTCTCGAAGATGCCGATCCAGCGGGGGCTGTCCTCGGTGAAGGCCTCTCCCGAGTAGGTGCCCAGGACCCGGCGGAGGCGGAGGCCCGCGCGGGCGGCCATCGCCTGGAGCTCCAGGGGGGGATAGAGGCGCACGCTTTCGATGACGTCGCGCCGCTCGCCCGTGTCCCGGTGGGTGAGCACCATGCGCTTCACCAGGCGGTCGCCCTCGATGGACCGCCGGTTCTGAGCCCTCACCTCGCCCCACTCCACGGTGTCCTCGGGGATCAGCGTGCGGGCCACCAGATCCGTATTGAGGTAATCCATCACCAGCACGCCCCGGGGCCTGAGCAGGCCGCCCAGGTCCATCATCAGGGCCCTGTTCTCGTCGTCCGAGAAATACCCGAAGGGGGTGAACCAGAGGCAGATGCCATGGAGGGTCCCGGCCTTCAGGGGCAGCCGGCGCATGTCCCCCCGGAGCAGCCAGGGGCGCAGGCCCGGCGGGGCCATGCCCAGCAGCGCCCTTGAGAGGTCCATGCCGAAGGCCAGGGGGTTCGTCTGCCGCAGGATCTCCAGGTGCCGCCCCACTCCGCAGGCCAGGTCGAGCACGGGGCCCGTGGCCAGCTCCGGCGCCACCCGCAGGGCGCGCTCCATGGCCACGCGGGCCTCCTCCTCGTCCCGGTGGGAGTAGAGCAGGGCATAATCCTCGTCAAACCACGATTCGAACCACTCGGCCAAGGCGGCGCCTTTCCAAACCCCCAGGGTACCCCAGGCCGAGGCCGGCTCCAGGAGGGAGTCGAAGGGCCACCTCGGGTAGAATGGAAGTTGCAAAGGAATCCCATGCAACGCCCCGAACGCCTTGAAGACCAGGTCCACTTCCTTCTATCGACGCTGGTCCAGCGGGAGCTGCGGGATCCGGAGCTGGGCTTCGTGACGCTCACGGCCGTCCGGCTGTCGCCGGACCGCAGCGTGGCCCGGGTCTATTTCACGGTGCTGCCCGCCAACGGTGGCGACCAGGAGGCCCAGAACAGCCTCACCCGCAAGGCCCTGGGCCGCGCGGCGGGGTTCCTCCGCAGCCAGCTGGCCGCGCGCCTGAAAATGAAGCGGGTGCCCGAGCTGCGCTTCTTCCCGGACGGCACCCTCGAGGACGGCAACCACCTGGAGACGTTGCTGTCCGAGATCGAGAAGGAACGGGCGGCGCGGCCCGCGGAACCCGAACCGGAACCGGAAGGTTGAATGGTCGAGTTCGGCATCCACCTCGTCCACAAGACCGTGGGGCAGAGCAGCTTTGACGTGATCCGCGGGTTCAAGCGGCGGGCCTTCGAGGCGGGGCAGAAGAAGCTGGCCCTGGGCCACGGCGGCACCCTGGATCCCTTCGCGGACGGCCTCCTGCTGGTGCTGGCGGGCCAGGCTACGCGCCTGATGGAACTAATGCATCCCCTGCCCAAGACCTACCTGGCCGAGGTGGCCTGGGGCGTGGAAACGGACACCTGCGACCTGCACGGGAAGCCGGTATGGGAGGCGGACCCATCCTCGCTCAGGCCCGAAGCCCTGGACGCGGCCCTGGCGCCCTGCCTGGGCTGGACCGACCAGGTCCCCCCCGCCACCAGCGCCAAGAAGATCGACGGCGAGGCGGCCTACAAGAAGGCCCACCGGGGCGAGGAGGTGGTGATGAAGCCCTGCCGCATCTTCCTGCTGTCGGCCCGCTGGCTCGCCCACGACCTGCCCCGGCGCAGCACCCTGGAGCTCACCTGCCGGGGCGGCTTCTACGTGCGCAGCCTGGCCCGGGACCTGGGCCGCGCGCTCGGGTGCGGCGCCCACCTCAGCGCCCTGCGCCGCACGGCCATCGGTCCCTGGGCGGATCCTGGCGACGGTCAGGAGCGGCTTCTGACCGGATCGGATCTTCTGCCGTGGTGCCCATCCCGCCTGCTCACGGACGAGGAGGCCGAGCACCTGGGCCACGGGCGCGCCATTCCTCCGGGCGAAATCCTTCCAGCGGCCTGGGCCCTGCCCGAGGGTTTCCCCGATCCCGGCGCGCCCCTGCGGGCCATGCATGCAGGCCGCCTGGTGGCCCTCCTCCGGCCCGCCGAGGACGGGTGGCGCACCTTCGCCAACCTGCGGGGCGGGCTCTAGTGGTGCCCGCGCGAAATAGCTGAATCATCTGGCCCGTTTATGGGCACCACGTGGCGGGGGTCTGGGGGCATGGCAGTGCCCCCAGCGGGGTGACAGCCCCAGCGCGCCTGCGCGATGGGGCGTCAGAGGGGCCATGCCCCGATGACCATAGATCCCGGGCAACGCCTGCGTTGCCCGGGGGAAGTGCACCTCGCCATCACCTCGTTGATCCAGGTGTTTCAGGCGAGGTGCACTAGGAACCGGCCACAAGGGGGAAGAACTCCCGGTCCGCCTTGAGCATGTGCAGGACGACCACGTCCTGGGCCAGGAACTGGAAGAGGCTGCCGATGGAGAGGGTTCCGGCCCGGAAGGCCCGCTCCAGCTCGCGGGCCCTGACCACCAGGTCCGCATGTTGTTGCGCGTGTCCCGCGAGTCCGGGAAAGCCCAGCCCCGAAAGGATCTGCTCTTCATCGTGGAAGTGCTGCACGACGGCGGACAGGAGGGTCCTGATGAGCGCGGAGCTTTCCTCCAGGGGGCGGTTCGAAAGCATGGCATCGAGGAGTTCGTTCGCCAGC
>JARLGO010000109.1 GCA_031292655.1 Geothrix sp. | reverse complement strand
TCAAGTATATAACAAAAACAATTAACATACTTGACAATAAATTTGAACTTTCCATAATTCAGCCACCGGCCCTGTCCGGACACCTCAGGAGCGCCCGATGAGCCGTCCCACCGACCGTCCCAACCGCGTCGAACACGCCTACGACCTGGTGGGCTATACCCCTGTCGTGCGCCTCAACCGCGTGGTGCCCAAGGGCTCCGCGAAGGTCTACGTGAAGCTGGAGAGCGCCAATCCCGGCGGCAGCGTGAAGGACCGCATCGCCCTGAGCATGATCCAGGACGCCGAGGCCCGGGGCACGCTGAAGGCCGGCATGACCCTGCTGGAGGCCACCAGCGGCAACACGGGCATCGGCCTGGCCTTCGTGGCAGCGGCCAAGGGCTACAAGATCACCCTGGTGATGCCCGACACCATGACCCAGGAACGCCGCGCCCTGCTGAAGGCCTACGGCGCGGAGCTGGTGCTGACGCCGGGCTCCGGGGGCATGAAGGCGGCCGTGGACAAGGCTCAGGAACTGGCGGACGCCAACCCCGGCTACTTCCTGGTGCGGCAGTTCGAGAACCCCGCCAACCCGGCGGTCCATCGCCGCACCACGGCCCTGGAGGTCCTGGAGCAGGTGCCGGAGTTGGACGCCTTCGTGGCGGGGGTGGGCACGGGCGGCACGGTGACGGGCGTGGGCGAGGTACTGGCCCAGAAGAAGCCCGGCACCCTGGTGGTGGCGGTGGAACCGGAGACCTCGCCCCTGCTGAGCACGGGGAAGGCCGGTCCCCACAAGCTCCAGGGCCTGGGGCCCAATTTCGTGCCGGGCATCCTGAACCGCGAGGCCTTCCAGCGCGTCATCCCCGTGGGCTACGACGACGCCATCGCCATCGCCCGCCGCCTGGCCCGCGAGGAGGGTCTGCTCACGGGCATCAGCACCGGGGCCATCGTCTTCGCGGCGCTGGCGGTCGCGAAGGAGCTGGGCGAAGGCAAGACCGTGGTGGCCGTCCTCTGCGACACCGGCGAGCGCTACCTCACGCATCCGCTGTTCGCGGAGATCGATGGGCCGGCGGTCTGAATCTCCTTATACTTCGGGAATTCCCCGAGGTATCCATGAGGATTGCCGCCCTGCTGCTGGTCGCCCTGGCGCTCCCGGCCCAGGAGTCTCCGCAGGAGAGGGTCCGGGCCTTCGAGCGGGCCGTGGTGCAGGAGATGAGCGATGCCCGGGTGAACCCCCGGGCCTATGCGAGGCACCTCCTCGAGCTGAGGAACTGCTTCGAGGGCACCCTCTGGAAGCGGCCGGGCCGCAACCCCCTGCGCACGGAGGAGGGCCAGGAGGCCATCGATGAGGCCATCGACTTCCTCGAGGCCGCCCGTCCGGTCGGGCCCCTCCGGTTCAACGAGGGACTGGCCCAGGTCGCCCGCCTTCACGCCCAGGACCTGGGACGCCGGGGCGCCCTGGACCACGTGGGCGCCGACGGCAGCCGACTTTCCGACCGGCTCAACCGCTTCGGCACCTGGCACGGCCTCGTCGCCGAGAACATCAGCACCCTGGAGGAGGATCCCCGCCAGGTGGTCATCCAGCTCCTGGTGGACGACGGCGTCCCCAGCCGGGGGCACCGCCACAACCTCTTCAACCCCGACCTCCACCAGGCCGGGGTCGGATCGGCGCCCCACCGGGACTACCGGGTGGTGACCGTCATCGACTACGCGGGCGGGTTCACCTTGGGGCCATGACGGTCCGGAGTTCAGAATCCTGCTAGCCTGGGCCATCCCTTAGGTGACGTGCGATGACCTACCTGGCCCGGCTGGGCGCGCCGGTTCGCGGCTTCCTGGAATTCCTGGGCGACCAGGCGCACCTGGTCCTGCACACGCTCCGCCAGGCCCTGCGGCTGCGCATGGGCCAGCTCGCCGTGGTGGCGGGGCAGACCAAGCTCCAGATCCGCTTCACGGGCCTCGACGCGCTGTGGCTCGTGAGCGGCACGGCCCTCCTGCTGGGCGCGGTGACGCTCATCCAGGCCTTCAGCCAGCTTTCGGGCCTGGGGGCCGAGAACTACATCGGCGTCCTGATGGTGCTCATCATCCTGCGGGAACTGGGGCCGCTGCTCACGGCCGTGCTGGTGATCGGCCGCAGCTCCACGGCCATCGCGGCGGAGCTGGGCGCCATGCAGCTGAACGGGGAGGTCGATGCCCTGGCCGTCCACGGCGTCGATCCCTACCAGTACCTGCTGCTGCCCCGGTGGCTGGGCGTGCTGATCTCCCTGTTCGTGCTGGTGGTGTTCTTCGACACCGCCGCCCTGGCGGGAGGGTTCCTGGTGGCGAAGCTCAAGTACGGCGTCACCTTCGGCTTCTTCATGGATTCCGTACGACAGTCCCTGTCCAATCGTGATTTCGCCGCGACCCTCCTCAAGATCCTGCTCTTCGCGGGGGCGGTCACTTTCCACGCCTGCCATTTCGGCCTACGCATCCGGCGCAGCCAGACCGAGATCCCCCAGGCGGTCACCAAGACCGTGGTGTCGGCGCTGGTGGCGGTCTTCGCCCTGGACGGCCTCATCGCCGCCCTCTTCTACTTCTGACTCAGGGATCCCCGATGATCCACGTCCACGACCTCGCCCTGGATGCCCCGGACGGCCACCTGCTGCTGGAGGGGCTCGACCTGGCCCTGCCTCGGGGCGGCAACCTCCTGCTGAACGGGCCCAGCGGGGGCGGCAAGAGCCGGCTGCTGAGGGTGGTGGCCGGCATGGAACGCCCCCTGCGCGGCCAGGTCCGGGTCGGTGGCCGGGAGGTCTGGCCCGGAAGCGGCGTCCTGGGGCTGGCCGGGCAGGTCCGCCTGGGCTTCGCCTTCCCCACCGGCGGGCTGCTTTCCAACCTCAGCCTGCGGGAGAACATCGGCCTTCCCCTGAGGTTCCTGGGGATGTCCGGGGCGGAGCTGGCCCGCCGCGTCGACGGGGCCCTGGAGCGCTTGCGCCTGCAGGCCGTGGCGGGTCTCCGCCCCCACGCCGTGAGCGCCTCCGCTCGCAAGCAGGCGAACCTGGCCCGGGTGCTGGCCCTGGATCCCGAGCTGATCCTGCTGGACGATCCCCTGGAGGGCCTGGACACGGCGGACCGGAGCCTCGCCCAGGGCCTGATCCAGACCTGGGCCGACGACCGATCCTGCACCCTGGTCATGGCGGCCGAAGAAACCGCTGCGTTCGGCCCCCTGGAGGCGGACCGCCTCCGGCTTTCCCCCCCGCCGCTGTCCGTGGAGTCCCCATGAATTTCGAGAAGCAGGACGCCCGTCTGGGCCTGCTGGTCCTGGTGGCCCTGGCCCTCTTCGTGGGCCTGGTGGCCTACAAGAACGCCGGGGCCGTGACCGAGCGGACCTATCCCCTGGTGGTGCGCCTCGATGAAATGGAGGGACTGGCGCCGGGCACAGACGTGCAGCTCAAGGGCTACCGGGTGGGGGCCGTGGAGCGGGTGGACATGCGCCAGGAGGGGAAGGACTACTACTTCCTGGCCCGCATCGCCCTGCGCGACGACATCCGGCTCTGGCGGGGAACGCGGGCGACCCTGGCCCCCAAGGGCGTGGGCAGCGTGATGCTGGATCTGAAGCTGCCGGACCTGGCGGAGCGGACCGTGCCCCTGGCCGCGGGCGACGAGATCCCGGGGGACTCCGGAGTGTCCATCGGCGGGGTGCTGGAGCGCACGGACCACCTCATGGCCAGCCTCCAGGCGGGCGTGGATGCGCTCCGCAGCCGCATCGAGCAGAAGGGGCTGGGCGATGTGCTGGACCATCCCTCCATCCGCCAGGCCCTGCGTTCCCTGGATGGCACCCTGAAGGAATTCCAGACCCTGGCCCAGGAGAGCCGGGGCCTGGTGGGTCACGCGGACCGCAGCATGGGCGAGGCGGACAAGGCCCTGGCCTCCCTCGACCAGAGCCTGTCCTCCGTGCGGTCCCTCCTGGAACGGCGCGGCCCCGAGCTGGACCAGATCCTCCTGAGCCTGGCGGGCACCCTCAAGCAGGCCGAGACCTTCATGGGCCGCTTCAACGAGCAGGACCACCCGGAGCTGGTCCAGAGCCTCAAGAGCCTCCGCCGCTCCCTGGCCTCCGTCGAAGAGCTGCTGGAGCTCCTCAAGCAGAAGCCCAGCCGCGCGGTCTGGGGCACCCCCAGCGAGGCCGAGCGCGAGCGGGCGAAGAAGCACGTGGAGGCCGGGAAGCAGTCCCCGTAGCGGATCAGAACCCCTGGAGCGCCTGTCTGAGTTCGGCCAGGGAGAAGGGTTTCTGAAGCGCGTGGATGGAAGGGAAATCGGCGAGCAGGATCTTGAGCTCGGAGTCCTGGAAGCCCGTGGCGATGAGCACCCGGATGGAGGGGCGCAGCTGGAGGATGCGGGGGAGGGTGTCCGCCCCGCTCATGCCTGGCATGTTGTGGTCCAGGATCACCAGATCGGCTTCGAGCCCCGCGCCCAGCCGCCGGATGGCCTCGAGGCCGCCCGAGACCGTCTCCACCTGGTGTCCCAGCTGTTCGAGCATGGGCGGCAGGATGCCCCGGATGAGTTCATCGTCATCCACCAGCAGGACGCGCAGGGGACGGTCCGCCACCGCCGTCGATCCCTCCGAAGGTTCCGCGGCCGCCGCGGAGGTCAGCGCGGGGAACCGCAGGGTGATGCGGGTGCCCTTGCCCACGTCGCTCTGGATGTCCAGGGTGCCTCCGTGGGCCTTGACGGTGCCATAGACCATGGCCAGCCCCAGCCCCGTGCCTCGCCCCGGCGGCTTGGTGGTGAAGAAGGGATCGGTGACGCGGGGGAGGAACTCCGCCGGGATGCCCTCGCCGGTGTCGGCCACCAGGAGGCAGACCTGGCCGACATCCAGCCAGGTCCGGATGCGGAGGGTGCCTCCGCGGGGCATGGCGTCGAAGGCGTTCACGCACAGGTTCATGAACGCGCTGCCCAGGGTGCTCTGCTCTCCATGGATCGAGGGGAGCCCTTCCTCCAGCTGGACGTCGAACGTGAATCTCTGCCGGCTGGTGCGGGTCAGCAGGTCCAGTTCCTTCTGGACGAGGGCGTTGAGGTCCATCACCTGGGCCTGCTGGAGGCCCTTGCGGGCGAAATCCGTGAGGCCCTTCACGAGGTCGCGGCCGCGGCCGGCGGCGCGCTCGATGATGCGGAGGGAGTTGGTGAGCGGCGCATCGTCCTC
>JARLGO010000108.1 GCA_031292655.1 Geothrix sp. | reverse complement strand
GTCATGGTAGAGATTTCCATGAGCGGCGATTCCGATCCCTGTTGATCGGCGAATTCTCGGTATTCAAGCAGGAGAGATGCGCTCATTTTTTCCTCATGGTCAATCTCCTGATATCGGGATACTGGGATATTACCCGCTTAGTGCCCAGGAAATAAGAAATTTTTCTTCACTCCAGAACTAGGCTTCTGTGGGCAACCTCAAGGCACAATAATCGATCAGGCCCTTCGGAAAGAAATCCCCGAAAACACTCCTCTTAGGCCAACTATAGTGGCTCCCCATGGACAAAAACGCCAATCCGCTGGCATCGTCATGGTCGGTAGCAACAAAGGCGTCGAAAACGGTGGCGGCGCTGATACGCTGGGTCATCCGAAAGCCCTCGAACGTTGCCAACCTGACACGGTTCAACCACGCTTGTCATTCCCACACCGGACGCGCGAGCCACACCCATGGAAATCTTCCACGTCATTATCGACACCAGCGTTCTCACTGAGACCCCGTTCAAAGAGGGGAACTTTGAGCGCCTGTTGCAACGTGTCCACCAGGGCGTTATCAAGCTCTATATCCCGGAAGTCGTGCTCGAGGAGCGGCGCACGCAGTTGCTCTTCGACTACAACAAGTATGCCGAGGAGGCACGCGCGGCGCTGAGGAAGATGGGGCGTTTACCGCTAAAGATGCTCCTAGAGGGCTTGCCGCTGCCTGAGGCTGTAGACCTGCCATCGCGTGACGCGGTGAACCGCAACTCACGGGCAATATTCCTAAAATACTTGGCCGATAACCGCGTCGAGGTGCTGCCGTTCTCTTCCGACCATGCGGCCCGGGCGATGGAGCGCTATATGCATGGCATAACGCCCTTCAAACCGGCCATGAACCGTGAACCGGAGCGCAAGCACATTCCTGACTCCTGGACCCTGGCGCTCGTCAGAATTCCCCCGGGTCTGCTCGCGAAAAACCACCCACCCAGGGCCGTGCCGTTTCCCGGGTCGGCGCCATTTCGCTTGTCATGGTTGACGCACCCTCCCTGTCGTTACCGAGGGGTGGACCATCCCTCATTCGGATTGGAGCGTCCTGAGGCATTTTGACTGCAGGCTTGTCCGGGCCCCCGCAAGCCGATCACCCTCGATTCAAATCCATGAGGGTGAGCATGGCCCTACCAAGGTTCAGCCGCTGCATTATTTGCAACAAGCCCTTCCGCCTGAGCAAGGGCGCCAGTGCCAAGCAGCGGGTCTGCTCCGCTCCCGAGTGCCGGCAGGAGGCCCATCGACGCGCCTGCGCCCGGTGGCGAAAGAAGCACCCGACCTATGACCGGGAAACACGCCTGGCCAAGCGGCTCGTGCGCAAGACCACCCTGGCGGACTGGCTGCGGGAGCCGATGGCTGCGATCGACTGGGCCCAGGCCCGCGACGACGTCGGCCTGGCGACGGCGGTCCTGGTGGAGGAATGGGCCAAGGTCTTTCTCGTCTGGGCGCGAGAAACGGTTCGGTTGCAAATCGCTGAAGCCAAAAGGCTAAGCCACGAAGTGCCGTTCCCGAGGGCGCGAGAAAAGGTTTCGGCGAAACTCGAATGATTTCAGCAGGTGGAGGGAATCGTTGGCCCCTTCCTCCGCGAGACGAAGCTGCCGGCCTCCATCCGTTTTGGCACCCTTGGGTTCGTGCCGTCCAGGAGGGACCCATGGACCTCGAACCTCACCAGATCGACCTCCGCTATGAGGCCCTGCGCCTGCGCGATCCGCGCAGGGAGCGGCTGCTCGTCGCCTCCATGGCTGCCATCGGCCAGCAGGCCCCCGTGGTGGTGGTCCAGGGCGCGCCCCAGCCCATCCTGGTGGACGGGTTCAAACGGATCCGGGCGCTTAAGCACCTGCGATGCGACACGGTGCAGGCAATCGCCTGGGACCTGGAGGAGCGGGAGGCCCTGCTGCTCGGGCGGCTGATGCGGACTGCGTCCAGGGAGAGTCCGATGGAGCAGGGCTGGCTGCTGGAGGAACTGAAGTCCCGGTTTCGGATGAGCCCCGAGGAGTTGGCCCGCCGATTCGACCGGACGCCGAGCTGGGTGTCCCGGCGGCTGGCCCTGGTGCGGGTGCTCCCGGAACCCGTCCAGGCTGCGGTGCGCAAGGGCCGGCTCTCCTCCCACACGGCCATGCGGGTGCTGGTTCCTTTGGCGCGCGCCAACCGGCAGGACTGCCTGGCCCTTCTGGAGGCCCTGCTCAAAGCGGCGTGCTCGACGCGGCAGGCCGAGGCCCTGCATGCGGGCTGGGCCCGGGGCAGTGCCGAGGTCCGCGCGCGGATCCTGGCTGATCCCGCGTTGTTTCTGCGGGCCGCGGCCGTTTCCGGCGTGCCGGATCCGGCTGTGAAATCCGGGTTGGCGCTGCTATTCGAGGATCTCGGGGAGATCGGGCGCCGGTCCCGCAGGGCCACCCAGCGCATCGAGGAGGGCGTGCTGGATGACCTGTTGCCCAAGGAGGCCCTGGAGCTGGAGCAGGCGCTGCGCCAGGCCCGGGCCGACTGGCAGGGCTTGTTCGAACACTTCGGGCAGGAGCTGTCCCATGCTTAGCCCGGAGCGGCGGATCGCCATCCTGGAGCTCAGGGAGCGAGGGCAGAGCATCCGCGCCATCGCCCGGGTGTTCAAGATGGATCGCGACAGCGTGCGCAAGGTGCTGCGTGGGGAAACCGGCGAGCCGCCACCCCGGTATCGCCGCAAGGAGGCCGGCGAGGCCCTCCACGACGATATTCTCGAGCTGTACCAAGCGTGCAAGGAGAACCTGGTGCGGGTCCACGAGGAACTGTTGGCCCGCGGGGCCACCCTCTCGTACCAGGCCCTCACCAGCTACTGCCGCAGGCATGGGATCGGCGAACAGCCCAGGCTGCCGGAGGGCGAGTACCACTTCCTTCCGGGCGAGGAAAGCCAGCACGACACCAGCCCACACCGGGTGCAGTTGGGCGGGCGAACCCGGGTCCTCCAGTGCGCCAGCCTGGTCCTGGCCCATAGCCGCATGATCTATGCCCAATACTTCCCGACGTTCAACCGGTTCTGGTGCAAGGTCTTTCTCACGGACGCCTTCCGCTTTTTCGGCGGGGCCTGCTCCCGCTGCATGATCGACAACACGCACGTGGTGGTCGCCCAGGGAACCGGCCGGAACATGATCCCGGCGCCGGAGATGGAGGTTTTCGGCGAACGGTTCGGGTTCGTGTTCCGGGCCCACGAACTGCGCCACCCCGACCGTAAGGGCCGGGTCGAGGCTCCGTTCGCGTACCTGGAGAACAATTTCCTCGCCGGCCGCGAGTTCCAGGACTGGGCGGACCTGAACCGGCAGGCCCGGGCCTGGTGCGAGAAAGCGAACGCGAGCCCCAAGCGGCATCTCCATGCCCGGCCTATCGATCTGTTCGCCCTTGAGCAGGGCGCGCTCCAGCCCCTGCCGATGTGGGTGCCCACGGTCTACCGCCTGGAAAACCGCACGGTGGACGGCGCGGGCTACGTGAACCTGGATGGCAACCGCTATTCGGTCCCGTACCAGCTGACCGGACGTCGCCTGGAGGTGCGGATCAGCGCCGAAACGATCGAGGTGTTCAAGGACCAGGACCTCGTCGCGAGCCACGCCCACCTGTGGGACGCGCGCGACCAGAAGTTCATCCAGCCGGAGCACCGTCCCAAGCGGGGCGAGGGCCGCCCGAAGGCGGGCGCCTCCCCGGACGAGCTCGAACTGCTGCGGCGGGAGCCGCTGCTGGCCGGCTACGTCACCGGCATCAAGGCCCATCCCTCCGGCCGGATCTCGGCCCTCCTACGCCGCCTGCTCGGCATGGTCCAGGACTATCCGCGCCAGCCCCTGCTCAAGGCCATCGACACCGCCCTGGCCTACCGGTTGTTCGACCTCGACCGCCTTGAACGGATGGTCCTGAAGAACGTCCAGGAGAACTACTTCGAGCTGGGCCAGGCGGTCCCGCTCCCCTTCGATCCCGTCCTTCCAGGAGAAAGCCGTGAACGATGACCTCGAACAACTGCTCGCGAACCTGCGTCTGGGCTGGATGGCCGGGACCATCGACCGCGAGGTGGCCCAGGCCACCAAGGAACAGGCCTCCTACGAGGCGTTCCTGGCCCGGCTCCTGCGCGCCCAGTACCATCACCACCAGGAGAGCGCCCTCGCCTACCGGATCCGCGAGGCCCACCTTCCCGAGCAATGGACGCTGGAGAGCTTCCCCTTTCACCTCCAGCCCGGGGTGGACAAGCGCCAGATGCGGACCTTCGCCGAACTCGATTTCATCGCCAAGGGTGAGAACATCGTGTTCCTGGGGCCGACCGGCGTGGGCAAGACCGGGCTGGCCTCCTCGATCCTGCTCAAGGCCCTCCAGAATGGCTACCGCGGCCTGTTCATCCGGGCCCAGGATCTGTTCGAGGACATGTTCTCCTCCCTGGCCGATCACTCCTCCCGCAAGCTCGTCAACCGTCTGGCCAGGATGGAACTTTTGGTCTGCGACGAACTTGGATATCTGAACCTGCGGCCCGAGCAGAGCAATGTCTTTTTCCGGCTCATGGAGGAGCGCTACAACCAGCGCCGGCCGACGATCCTGACCACCAACCTGGGATTCTCCGAATGGGCCGGGCTGCTGGGTAACGTGGCCCTGGTGGAGGCCCTCCTGAGCCGGCTGCGGCACCGCTGCCATACCGTGACCATCGAAGGCCCCTCCCTGCGGGAACCCCGGGCCTGAGGCCCGGGCATGCGGGCGGCATGGCATACCGAAACGATGCTGGCGGCATGGCGCTCGGCCCGGGTTGACCGGGCCGATCTCGCGCTGCGGCAGCCTTCCGGAGCCATGCTCTGGCAGGCCGGCTTGGCCCTGGAGAACCTCCCGCTGGCCTGGGCCCGGGCGGAGAACGCCCACGGGGCCGACGTATACATCCGACCGGCCCGGGGTCTGGACTGGCCCATGGTCTTTCTGGACGACGTGGCCCCCCTGGTGGCCGAACAGGCGGCAAGGAACCATGGCGGGCTGGCCATCCTGACCTCCCCGGCGGGGGGCTGCCATCTCTGGCTCCCCTACGAGCGGGCCCTCGGCGAAGCCGAGCGCCACCAGGTCCAGCGCAGCCTTGCCGGTAGGTTTGGAGGCGACCCGGGGTCCGTCTCCGGCGAGCACCTGGGCCGCCTGGCAGGGTTCAAGAACTGGAAACGGGGCGGGTGCTGGGTGAACGTGGTGTTCCAGCCCCGATGGGCGCCCGGCGCCGTCCCCCTCATGCTGCCTGCGGAGACTCTGCAGGTAAGCCCAAGGTTTCGGAGTCGAACACCCGGCCCATGCACCTTGGGAACCCATTCCGGCCAGGATTGCTCCCCGTCGGGCCAGGAGTGGGGTTGGGTTTGCCGAATGCTCGAGCGCGGCTGCCGGCCTGAAGATGCCTACCGTGAGCTGGTCGAGAAGGCCAGAGAAAGGCGCGGCGAGGATGCGGAGCGCTACGCGAGACGCACCGTCGAACGCGCCGTGGCGAAGGTGAGGGGCCAGTCGGGCTGATCCAAGGGCCCGCCATCCAGCGCCGGGCAACAGAGCCCTCCGATTGCGAATCCTGAACCATGCTGGGCTGCCAAAAAAAGGCCCACTGAGATAAGGAACCACGCCCCCCCCCCGAGGGGAGAGAAAAAGTACTCAGAAAATCAGTCTGGTCGGGTTTTCAAGAGCACAGCTGGGGGAGTTTTCCCGAGCGGCGGGGATCGGGACCTTTGCCCTGCCTTCCCTCCTAGCGCCGGACGGGGTTTTGGACCGAATCTATGGCCCCCTGATCGCCCGCAGCCTCAAAACGTTGATCCGGGTTCACTGAAAGTGGGGAACCGATGCACAAAGTAGCATTCAT
>JARLGO010000495.1 GCA_031292655.1 Geothrix sp. | reverse complement strand
CCACCCCATCAAGCCCGACCTGGAGGGGAAGGACATGAGCGGCAGCAAGGACGCGACGGGGAAGCTCCACTGGCTGGCCATGGATCAGATGGCGCAAAGGCCCGAGGGCGGCTTCGTGGACTACGACCAGCAGCTGCCGGACGGGAAGGTCCGCCCCAAGGTGAGCTACATCCGGCGGTTCCAGCCCTGGGGCTGGGACCTCGCCACGGGGGTCTATGTGGACGATGTCCAGGCGCAGATCCGCGCCCTCGCCTGGTCCACGGGCATCCCCCTCGTCCTGCTGGCGGCCCTGGTCACCGCCTTGAGCCTTTCCGTGGCGCGGGGCATCTCCCGGCCCATCGTCGCCTTGGCCGAGGGGCTGCGGGCCTCGGATCTCACCTTGCGCCTCCCGGTCGCCACCCAGGACGAAGTGGGCGAGGTGGCCCAGGCCTTCAACACCTACAATGCGCACCTGCATTCGACCGTGAAGCGGTTCGCGGCCTACAGCGAACGCGTGGCGGCGGGCTCCACGGAACTGGCCGCCTCCTCGGAGGAGATGTCGCGGGCCGTGGCGCAGATCGCCGAGGTGAGCGAAAGCCTGCGGGTCTCGGGTGAGCAGGTGACGGGAGCCATGGGACACCTCATGGGCCGCTCGACGGATGTGTCGGCCCACCTCGAGGCCTCGGCCCGGGAGACCCAGGTCGCCGTGGCCACCACGGCCCGCAGCAGCCAGGCCGGCGAGGAGGCCGCCCGCGGCATCGCCGACATCCGCGAGGCCACCGGCCAGATCGTGAAGGCCGTCACCGTCATCCAAGAGATCGCCCGGCAGACCAACCTGCTCAGCCTCAATGCGGCCATCGAGGCCGCCAAGGCGGGGAGCATGGGCAAGGGCTTCGCCGTGGTGGCCGAGGAAGTCCGCAAGCTGGCGGACCGCTCCCGCGGCGCCGCGGGGGAGATCGAGCAGCTCATCCAGCGTACCCAGGACGCGGTCGAATCGGGGGTCCAGGGGGTGGATACCACGCTCCGCAGCCTGCAGGACATCCGCGAGAAGATCGGGGACGTGGCCGGCCGGTTCGAACAAATCGGCACCGCGGCCGAGGCCCAGAACACCACCAGCCGCGAGGTGAACGTCCTCGTGGAGGGGAACCACGCCCAGCTGGCCCAGAACGCCTCCGCCACTCAGGAGCTCTCCGCCACCGTCCACGAGATCACCCGCACCGCCTCCGACCTGGCCGAAGTCGCCGAGGGGCTCCGGGCCGCCGTGGGCGGATTCAAGCTGTAGCCACGTCCCTCATTCGCGTCAGGCCCGCATCTCCAGCACCCCGGTGCTGAGGGGCACCAGGAGCGCCGCGCCGGTGAGCGCCACCACCCCCGGCCATCCGCCGAGCTGATAGGCATGGCCGCTGAGGGTGATGCCCGCGGCGCCGCCCAGGTAGTAGAAGAGCACGTAAAAGGCATTGGCCCGGCCCCGGCCGGCGCTGACCTTGCGGTTGAGGGCCCCGGCCGCCGAGGCGTGCAGGGTGAAGAAGCCCGCGCAGACCAGGGCCAGCGCGCCGGCCATGGCCCCTCCCCTCGGAACCAGGGTCAGGGCCAGGCCCGCCCCGAGCACCAGGGTCCCCAGCACCATGGCCGTGCCGTTGCCCACGCGGTTGCTGAGCTTGCCGGCCAGGGGGCCGATGACCACGCCCACCAGGTAGGACAGGTAGAGCAGCGTCACGGCCCGCGTCGACCAGTGGAAGGGCGCGCCGTGCAGGTAGAAGGGCATGTAGTTGAACACGGACGAGAACACGAACATGGCCCCGCCCCCCACGCCGTAGAGGCGGAACAGCTCCTGGCGGAACAGCACATCGCGAAACCGCACCGACTCCCGCGGGGCCGGCCCGGGATCCGCCTCCCGGGGCAGTCCCCCATAGGCGGCCAGGGTGGCGCCCAGCAGGAGGGCCGCGGCGGCCAGGAAGGCCCAGCGCCAGTGCTCGGCCGGCAGGATGAACCCGCCGATCAGGCGCCCGGAAAGCCCGCCCACCACCGTGGCCGATACGTAGGAGCCCATCACCACGTTCAACCGCTCCGCGGGCGTCACCCGCGCCAGGTAGGCCACCAGGCAGGTGGTGAGCGCGGGGATGAAGAGCCCCTGGATGAAGCGCGCCGCCACCAGCAGCGGCAGGGTGGGCGCCAGGGCCGAAGCCAGGCCCGCCGCCGCGATGACCAGCCCCCCCGTGAGGAGGATGGGCCGGATGGGCAGGCGGTCCGCCAGGGCGCCGAAGGGCAGGTTCGCCAGGGCCATGCCCAGCACCACCGCCGACACCGTGAGCGAGGCCGCGCCCTCGCCCACGCCGAACTGCTGCCGCAGCACCGGCAGCACCGGCTGGGGGATGTAGACCGTCGTGAACACCGCCCCCACCAAGGCGAAGACCAGCCACTGCAGGCGGAACAGGGGATCGCGGGGCATCAGACGTCGGTGGCCATTCGGTACAGCTCCGAGGCGGACACGCCCAGGTGCTTGGCCAGGGGCTTGACGGCCTCGCGCAGGGTCATGCCCCCTTCGCGGGCGGCGTTGAGGTAGGTCTTGGCCCAGTCCGGCAGGTCCTTTCCGTCGAAGGCGGCCTCGACCTCCGTCACCACCCGCTTGGCACTGGCCCCCGCCAGCACCAGCACCATCTCGCCGCGATCCTCGCGGCCCAGTTGTTGGCTCACCTGGGCGGGCGTGCCGCGGTACCAGGTCTCGTGGAGCTTGGTCAGCTCGCGGCCCAGGGCCACTTCGCGATCCGGCAGCAGCGCCTCGAGGTCCGCCAGGGTCTCGTGGATGCGGTGGGGGGTCTCGAAGACCACCACCGTTTCTTCCTCGGCTCCCAGTTTCTTCAGCATGGTGCGCCGGGGCTCGCTGCGGTTGGGCAGGTAGCCCCAGAAGCTGAAGGCGTGGCTGGGCAGGCCCGAGGCCACCACGGCCAGCAGCACCGCGGACGCGCCGGGCAGCACGGTGACCTTCGCCCCCGCCGCCCGCGCGGCCCGGGCGATCTCGAAGCCGGGATCGTTGATGCCGGGCATGCCCGCATCGCTGCAGTAGGCCACGGTGCGGCCGGAACCCAGCTCCAGCCCCAGCCGCTCGAAGGCGGCGTCCCCGGCGTGATCGTCGAAGCGCAGCAGGGGCTTGTCGAGGCCCAGGTGCTTGAGCAGCCCCCCCGTGCGGCGCGTGTCCTCGCAAGCCACCAGATCGGCTTCCGCCAGGGCCTCCTTCGCGCGGTCCGTGAGGTCGCCGAGATTCCCGATGGGCGTGGGGACGAGGATGAGGTGGCCGGTCATGATCCATCCAGTCTGGCAGCCCTCGCGCGACCGCACCCCACTTTGAAACCAGCCCCTAGGTCACCCGCTCCAGCTGGCGCTTGCTCCCGATGAGCCGGCTGTAGGCCAGCCCCGTGTGGTACCAGTGCAGCAGGAAGGCCTCCAGCGCGGCGCGGCGCCACCAGGCGAGGGAACCGGGGGCGGGCGGAGATCCCGGGGCGGGGCTGCAGCGCACGTCCAGCTCCAGGCCCCGGGCCGTGGCCTGGGCCCGGGCCAGATGCAGGGGGTCCGACACCATCAGCAGGGTCCGCCAGCCCCTCGTGCGCAGATCCGCCCGGACATTGAACAGGTTCTCCAGGGTGTGCTGGCTGCGGTCCTCCAGGAGCAGGGCCGACTCGGGGACCCCCCGGGCCACGAGCCAGTCCCGGCCAGCCTCTGCCTCGCTGCGCCGGGCCCGGCCCGTGGTGCCGCCGGCCACGAAGATGTGCGGCGCGAGCCCCCGGCGCCAGAGGGCCTCCGCATGGGCCAGGCGGGCCTCAAAGACCGGCGTGAGCTGGTCCCCCTCCAGCCGACGCCCGAGCACGAGGATGGCGTCCGCGGGCACCAGCCCATCGCCATGGATCCCGCGCAGGACCTGCCGGAAGCGGAACACCCAGGGGAGCCCGGCGAACCCCAAGGCCGTCAGGGCCGCCAGCCCCAACGTGGCCGCCCCGCCCGGTCCGAGCTTCTGCAGGAAGCCGGCGCGGGGCGGGGCGTGGTAGGGGGTGTTCATCCCCACTAGATTAGTGTGCTGGCCCTGAAATACCTGGATCAACAGTTGGTCTGGGCCAGCACACTAGGGCTTCAGGTGCTTGCCGAGAAACAGTTCCATGGCCCCGTAGAAGGCGAAGCGGTTCTCCTCGTTGTGGAAGCCGTGGCCCTCGTTGTCCTTCACCAGGTATTCCACCTCGACGCCGCCCTTGCGGAGGGCTTCCACCATCTGGTCGCTTTCGGCCTTGTTCACGCGGGGGTCCTTGGCCCCTTGGGCGATGAGCAGGGGCGTCTTGATGCGGTCCGCGAGGAAGACGGGGCTGGTGGCCTCCATGCGGGCCTTGTCCTTCACGGGATCCCCGACCATCTCGTGCATCATGTCGAGGAACGGCTTCCAGTAGGGCGGGATGGTGTTCAGGAAGGTGAAGAGGTTGGAGACGCCCACGTAGTCCACGGCCGCCGCGTACAGGTCCGGCGTCAGGGTCACCCCGGCGAGGGTGGCGTAGCCCCCGTAGCTCCCCCCGTAGATGGCGACCCGCTTGGGATCCGCGATCCCCTCCTGCACGAGCCAGTGCACGCCGTCGGTGATGTCGTCCTGCATGGTGCCGCCCCACTGCTTGAAGCTGGCCTCCCAGAACTTCCGCCCGTAGCCCGTGGAGCCGCGGAAGTTCATCTGGAACACGGCGTAGCCGCGGCTGGCCAGGAACTGCACCTCGGGGTTG
>JARLGO010000107.1 GCA_031292655.1 Geothrix sp. | reverse complement strand
TCAAATCCCATCCGCCTACCGATTGGATCTTCTGGTGGAGGATCTCGTCGTGTTGGAACTAAAAACCGTGGAGAAACTGACGGATTTCCACGAGGCACAGCTCCTGACCTACCTCCGCTTTTCAGCCAAACGGGTAGGTTTCCTCTTGAATTTTTGGCGCTGGCCCCTGAAAAACGGCGGTATCAAACGAATCCTGAACTCGAGAGTTCCTCCGCTCTCCTTCACTCCTCCGCAAACCTCCGCTTAATTAGCTTTTTCAAAGGTTCCCATGTCCACGCCCATGCTGCAGCAGATCGCCGGCCTCAAGCGCGAGGCGGGGGAGGCCGTGCTGCTCACGCGCATGGGGGACTTCTACGAGATCCTGGGCGAGGACGCCGTGCGGGCCGCGCCGGTGCTGGAGATCGCGCTCACGATGCGGGGCAAGGGCACGGAGGCGGAGACCCCCATGTGCGGGGTGCCGCACTTCGCCCTGGAGTCCTACCTGCCCAAGCTGCTGGCGGCGGGGTTTTCCGCGGCCATCGCCGAACCCACGGCCAGGGCCGAGGAGGTGAAGGGGCTGCTGCCCCGGGCCATCAAGCGCATCATCACGCCGGGCACCTGGCTCGACGACGACGCCCGCTGGCTTTGCGCCCTCCATCGAAGCGGACGCACCTGGGGCCTGGCCCTGCTGCAGCTGGCTTCCGGCGCCCTGCGGGTGCTGCCCGGCGAGGGCGAGGAGGCCCTGCGGGCCACCCTGGAGCGCCTGGGTCCCCACGAGCTGATCCTGGCCGAGGGCGCCGAGGACCTCGCCGACTTTGACGCCGCCCGCACGCGCCTGCCCGCCTGGCGCTTCGAGGCGTCCCGGGCCAAACAGCAAGTGCTGGCCTTCTTCGGCTGGCAGCACCTGGAGGGCGTGGGCCTCGACCCCCACCCGGCGGCGCTGGGTGCCCTGGCGGCCCTGCTCGACCACGTGGAAGCCACGCAAAAGGGCCGTCCCGCCCACCTCCAGGGCGTGGCCCTGGAACTGGGGGCCGCGGGGCCCCTGTTGGACGCCACCAGCGCCCGTCATCTGGAGGTCTTCGCCAATGGCCTGGATGGGGGCCGTGCGGGTTCACTGCTCGCCCTGCTGGACCAGTGCCGGACCCGCCTGGGGTCGCGCCTGCTGAAGACCTGGCTGGACCAGCCCCTCCGCGACCGCCCCCTGCTGGAGCGCCGCTGGTCCCAGGTGGCCTGGCTGACGGAGGACCGCCGCCGCACCCCCATCCAGACCCTGCTTTCCCAGGTGCCGGACCTGGACCGCCTGCTGGGCCGCGTGGCCCTGGGGCTGGCCAACCCCCCGGAGCTGGCCCAGCTGCGGGAGGGATTGGCCGTGCTCCAGAAGCTGCCGGCGCGAATCCAAGACGAGGGCTGGGCCTCCGAGGTGGCGGAACTGGAACTGTGGCCGGCCGGCACGCCCCTTTGCACCCCCCTCCTCACGGAGCTTCAGCGCAGTTTGGCCGAGGCGCCGCCGCTGGACCTGGAGAAGGGCGGCGTCATTGGCGCCGGCGTGGACGCGGAGCTGGATGCCGTGCGCCGCCTGGCCCGGGATGCCAAGCAGGTGATGCTGGAGCTGGAGGAGGAGGAGCGGGCCGCCTCCGGCATCAACAGCCTGAAGATCAAGTACAACCGGGTGTTCGGCTACTACTTCGAGATCACGAAGTCCAACCTCGCCTCGGTCCCTGCTCATTTTCTGAGAAAGCAGACCCTGGCCAACGCCGAGCGCTTCACCACGGGAAAGCTGGTGGCCTTCGAGCAGCGGCTGCTCAGCGCCGAAAGCGACCAGGCCCGGCTGGAGGCCGCCCAGTTCCAGCGCCTGCTGGCCCTGGTGCTGGAGCATCGCGCGGACCTCACGGGCCTGGCCCGGGCCGTGGCCACGCTGGACGTGCTGGCGGCCCTGGCGGAGCGGGCGCGGCTGTCCGGCTGGTCCCGGCCCGAGCTGGGCGAGGACCGGGAGCTGGTGCTGGCTTCCGCCCGCCACCCCATGCTGGAGGCGCGCCTGGGCCGGGAGTGCATCCCCAATGACCTGCAGTTCACGGCCGCCCAGCCCATGGCCGTGGTGACGGGCCCCAACATGGGCGGCAAGTCCACCTTCCTGCGCACGGCGGCCCTGCTGGTGGTGCTGGCCCAGTGCGGTTCCTTCGTGCCCGCGGAGCTCATGCGCTTCGGGCTGGTGGATCGCATCTTCACGCGCATCGGCGCCTCGGACCAGCTGGCCAAGGGCCAGTCCACCTTCATGGTGGAGATGACCGAGACCGCGCGAATCCTCAACCAGGCCACGGCCGCCAGCCTGGTGATCCTGGACGAGATCGGCCGGGGCACCTCCACGCGAGACGGGCTGGCCCTGGCCGAGGCCATCGCCCTGTTCCTCCGCGACCTGAAAGGCGGCGCCCCGCGGACCCTGTTTGCCACCCACTACTTCGAGATGACGAAGCTGGCCGACGACGCCCGCATCCAGAACCTCCACGTGGAGGTGCAGGAGTGGGAGGAGCAGTTGCACTTCCTCCACCGCGTGGCCCCGGGCCCCGCGGACCGCAGCTACGGCATCCAGGTGGCGCGCCTGGCGGGCCTGCCGAAATCCGTCATTCAAAAGGCCCAGCGCCTGCTGGCCCAGACCCCGGAAGCCCCCCCTCGGGCACCCATGCCGTCTCCCCGGTCTGCGCAGGCGCATCCCGGGATCTATGGGCAGCCGGCCCTTCCCATGTTCGAGGTGGAAGCGGATCCCCTCCGCGCCGAGCTGGAGGCCCTGGACCTCAATCGCATGACCCCCCTCGAAGCATTGAACTGGCTTGCAGCGAGGCGGACATGAGCGCGCCGAACCATCCCATCCGCCGAAGAGACCGGGCCCTGAGCGAGGCCGAGGCCCTGGAGATTCTCCAGGAGGCCGAGTGGGGCGTGCTGGCCACGGTGGACGAGGCCGGCTGGCCCTACGCCGTGCCCGTGAACCACGCGGTGGTGGGGGAGGACCTGATCATCCACTGCGCCACGGCGGGCCACAAGCTCGCCAACCTGGCCTTCAATTC
>JARLGO010000106.1 GCA_031292655.1 Geothrix sp. | reverse complement strand
GGTGGGCCTGGGCGGCCTGGGGCACATGGCCGTGAAGCTCGCCGCCGCCATGGGCGCGGAAGTGACCATGCTCAGCACCTCGAAGTCGAAGGAGGCCGATGCCCGCAAGCTGGGCGCCCACCACTTCGGCCTCACCTCGGAAGACGCCACCTTCAAGCAGCTGGCGGGCCGCTTCGACCTCCTCATCGACACCATCTCAGCCCCCCACGACTACAACAAGTACCTGGGCCTGCTCCGGCTGGAGGGCGCCATGGTGCTGCTGGGCGTGCCGCCGGAACCCACCCCCGTGGCCGCCGGCTCGCTGATCTTCGGGCACAAGGTGCTGACGGGCTCGCTCATCGGCGGCATCCAGGAGACCCAGGAGATGCTCGATTTCTGCGCCGAGCACAACATCGTCTCCGAGATCGAGCTCATCCCCGTGCAGAAGGTGAACGAAGCCTACGAGCGCATGCTGAAGAACGATGTGCGCTACCGCTTCGTGCTGGACATGAAGACGCTGTAGTCGCGAAAACGCCAGGACAGAAAGGGCATTTCGTTACAGGAGAACACGGATGAACTCGGGTCCCGCCCGCCATCCGCGTTCATCCGTGGCCGGTCCGTGTCCTTTCATCAACGTCTGGATGGACTTTATCCTTGTCTTAACAACTTTATGGCCTTACCTTCACCCCCATCCCGCCGGGAGGACAGGAGGCCGGTATGTTTCGTCAGGACCGTTTACGTTCCGTGGGTGTCGTTTTCCTGGGCCTTTCCTCCCTGGCCGGGGGGCAGTCCATGAAGGGCGCCAGGTCCGTGCCTGAGGCGCTGAAGGCCCCCGCGGACCAGGTGCTGGCCTTCGAACTGCAGGCCTCCGGCGTTCAGATCTATGAATGCCGGGCCCGCCAAGACGATCCGGCCCGGTTCGAATGGGTCTTCCGGGCGCCGGAGGCCGACCTCTTCGATGCCTCGGGCCAGCGCGTGGGCCGGCACTACGGCGGGCCCACCTGGGAGGGCCAGGATGGCAGCAAGGTGGTGGGCGAGGTGAAGGCCAAGGACACGAGCCGCTCCAGCGGCTCCATCCCCTGGCTGCTGCTGGGGGCCAAGTCCAACGCGGGCCCGGGCCGGTTCGGTCCTGTCCGGAGCATCCAGCGCCTGGACACCGTGGGGGGTGCGGCCCCGGCCAGCGCCAGCCCGGCGCAGGTGGGCCAGGAGGTCCGGGTGCCCTACAGGGCCACCTACGCCTTCTACGTGAACAGGCCCTAGCCCTGCGGGATGGGCAGGCCATGCTGCCGGAGGAAGGTCAGCTTGTCCCAGTAGCCGCGCTGGAACACGATGCGCCCCTCCACCACGTGGAAGAACCCGCAGCCCCGCAGCCCCAGGGG
>JARLGO010000494.1 GCA_031292655.1 Geothrix sp. | reverse complement strand
CTGGCCCGTCTGGGGGATCCAGGCGGCGGTGATGGCGGCGGAGGTGATGGTGATGCCCCGCTCCTGCTCCTGCACCATCCAGTCGGTGGTGGCGGCGCCTTCATGCACCTCGCCGATCTTGTGGATCTTGCCGGTGTAGTAAAGGATGCGCTCCGTCGTGGTGGTCTTGCCGGCATCGATGTGCGCCATGATGCCGATGTTCCGGTAGCGCTCGAGGGGGGTCTGGCGGGCCACAGCGGCCTCCTAGGGGTATTGAGGATTCAACCAAGCAGTTCAGCAGCGCTAGAAACGGGGCGCCTGTGGCGCCCCGTTTCTAGCGAAGTTACTACCAACGGAAATGGGCAAACGCCTTGTTGGCCTCGGCCATCTTGTGGACGTCGTCCTTCTTCTTGATGGCGGCGCCGCGGAAGTTCATGGCGTCCAGGATCTCGCCCGCCAGCTTGTCGCGCATGGTGCGCTCGCCGCGGGAGGCGGAGTAGGTCTTCAGCCAGCGCATGGCCAGGGACTGGCGGCGGTTCTGGGGAACCTCCACGGGCACCTGGTAGGTGGCGCCGCCCACGCGGCGGGACTTGACTTCCACCGAGGGCTTGATGTTGTTCAGGGCCTTCTGGAAGGCCTCGAGGGCCTCCTCGCCGGACTTCTTGGCGACGATTTCGAGTGCTCCGTAGAGGATGCGCTCGGCGGTGGCCTTCTTGCCGCGCTCCATGAGGATGTTCACGAACTTGGAGACGGTGAGGCTGTTGTAGACGGGATCCGGGAGGATCTCACGCTTGGCGGGTGCGGAACGACGGGCCATGGGCTACCTCCCCTACTTCTTCTTGGCCGGCGCGGCGCCAGCCTTGGGGCGCTTGGCGCCGTACTTGGAACGGGACTGGTTGCGGCCCGCAACGCCGGTGGCGTCCAGGGTTCCGCGCACCACGTGATAGCGCACGCCCGGCAGATCCTTCACGCGGCCGCCGCGGATGAGCACGATGCTGTGCTCCTGCAGGTTGTGGCCCACGCCCGGGATGTAGGTCGTGCACTCGATGCCGTTGGTGAGGCGCACGCGGGCCACCTTGCGAAGGGCCGAGTTCGGCTTCTTCGGGGTGGTGGTGAACACGCGGGTGCACACGCCGCGCTTCTGCGGGCAGGCGTCGAGCGCGGGGCTCTTGGTCTTGTTCTGGAAGGTCTTCCGCCCGTGGCGGATCAGCTGATTGATGGTAGGCACACCATCCTCCTAGGAAGGCACCGGTGGATCCGGGCCTGGGCCCGAGAGGTTCCGCCAAAACACGAGACATGGGGGAACGTCGGACGGATGAAATCCTGCGCCGACCCACAGGGCCGGAACCATCTAGGCTATCGGAATGGCCCGGAAAGTCAACGCATCAACGGTGAAATGAAGCAAAGGGCGCCCGGGCTTCATCCGGCGAAGGGGCATCCGCACCCGCCCGCCGCGCAGCCATGGCCGCTCTTGGGCGCCTCGGCCTTCGGCGCGGAGGAGGCGGGTTCGGAGGCCGCGCCCTTGTACCAGCCGCCGCCCGCCAGGGTGAAGGCGGCCACGGAAACCTGCCGCTTCATCCCCTCGCCCGCCCCACAGGCCGGGCAGGCATGGATCTCTGGCGCCGAAAGGCTTTCCAGCTTTTCTTCGGACTGGCCGCAAGCTTCGCAGCGGTATTCGTAGAGGGGCATGGCAGACTTCTCCCGGGGGTCATCCCCGAACCAATTAGTTTATCCAGGTACATCTGATGCCGTCACCGACCCGATTCTTCCAGAGCCCTGAAGCCTTTTTGGCCGCCGTCCCCCGGCCGAAGACCCTCTGCTTCACCAACGGCTGCTTCGACCTGATCCACCCGGGCCATGTCCAGTACCTGGCCGACGCCCGGGCCCTGGGCGACTTCCTGGTGGTGGGCCTCAACAGCGACGCCTCCGTGGCGCGGCTCAAGGGCGCTTCCCGCCCCCTCCAGGACGAGGCCGCCCGCGCCGCCGTGCTGCTGGGCCTGCGCAGCGTGGACGCGGTGGTGCGCTTCGACGAGGACACCCCGCTGGAGCTGCT
>JARLGO010000493.1 GCA_031292655.1 Geothrix sp. | reverse complement strand
GCATCCTTCTCGATGTACTTCCGGTACTCGTCCAGGGTGGTGGCCCCGATGCAGCGCAGCTCCCCGCGGGCCAGGGCCGGCTTCAGCAGGTTGGCCGCGTCCATGCCGCCCGACACGGCCCCGGCGCCCACCAGCAGGTGCAGCTCGTCGATGAAGAGGACGACCTGGCCTTCGGCCTTCTCGACCTCCTGGATGACGCCCTTCAGCCGCTCCTCGAACTGGCCGCGGTACTGGGTCCCGGCCACCAGGGAGCCCATGTCCAGGCCCATGACACGCAAGCCTTTCAAGCTTTCCGGGACATCGCGCTTGTGGATGCGCTGGGCCAGCCCTTCCACGATGGCGGTCTTGCCCACGCCGGGCTCGCCGATGAGCACGGGGTTGTTCTTGGTGCGGCGGGACAGCACCTGCAGCACCCGGCGGATCTCCTCGTCGCGGCCGATGACCGGATCCAGCTTCCCGGCGGCGGCCAGGGCCGTGTAGTCCTTCGAGTACTTCTCCAGGGCGGCGAACTTCTCCTCGGCCTTCTCGTCCTCGACCTTCGAGCCCTTGCGGACTTCGCGGATGGCCGCCTCCAGCTTCTTCCGGTCCAGGCCGAAGCGCTCCAGTGCTTTCTTGGCGTCCGTATGGGCGTTGGTGAGGGCCAGCAGGAGGGCGTCCGTGGCCAGGAAGCGGTCCCCCAGGCCCCGCCCGGTGTCGCTGGCCACCTCCAGGAAGTGGCGGAAGGCGGCGCCCACCTGGGGCTCTGAGCCGCCCACGGCCCGGGGCAGCTTCGAGATGAGGGCGTCGGCGGCCTCGGTCAGGCCCTGGATGGACTCCGGCGTCAGGCCGGTCCGCTCCAGCAGGGGGTGCAGCCCGGCCTCCGGGGAGAGCAGGGCCCCGAACAGGTGCTGGGGCACCAGCTCGGGATGCTGATCCTGCGTGGCCCGCTCCCGGGCGGCCACGAGGGCGTCATTGGCTTTTTGCGTGAAGGGAAGGAGGGACATGGAGCACCTCGCATCCAGGATGTCTCAAACTTGATTGATATGCACTAAAATTTTCTTCGAAAATTTTAGTTATTCACAAAAAGCGTGACTGGATGGCACTTGCTAGGAGGTGCCTGATACACAGGTGGACGGGAGATGCGATCGTGGACACGCGCGGTGAGGCCGAGGCCCAGAAGGTGCGCCGCGATCACGTGGTCGGGACCTTCTACATCCTGGCTTCCGCCCTGTGTTTCGGGAGCATGGCCATCTTCGCGCGCATGGCCTATGCCTCCGGGGTGGACATCCCCACCCTCCTGCTGCTGCGCTTCTCCATCGCCTCGGTCCTGATGTGGGGAGTCCTCTTCTCGAAAGGGATGAAGCTCCCGGGGGGCAGGGGCCTGGCCCTGCTGGTGGCCATGGGGGCCGTCGGCTATGCGGGCCAGGCCTTCTCCTACTTCTCGGCCCTGACCTATGCCTCGGCGGGCCTGGTGGCCCTGCTCCTCTACACCTACCCGGCCATCGTGGCCCTCCTCTCGCGCCTGGTGTTCAAGCATCCCTTCACGGGCACCCAGATCACGGCCCTGGCCGTCGCCCTGGCCGGCACGGTCTTCATCATCGGCAAGGCGGGGGACGGGAAGCCCCTCGGGATCTTCTTCGGCCTGCTGGCCGCCCTGATCTATTCCGTCTACATCCTGGCGGGCAGCCGATTCCCGAAGGAGGTCACGCCCACGGCCTCCACTGCGGTGATCACGAGCTCCGCCGCCCTCACCTACGCGGCGGTGGTGGCGGTGAAGGGCTTCCACCCCCCCGCGACAGGGCAGGGCTGGGTGGCGGTCCTGGCCATCGCGGTCATCTGCACGGTGCTGGCGATCCTGTTCTTCTTCGAAGGGCTGGAGCGGGTGGGCCCGGTGCGGGCCTCCGTGTTTTCCACCGTCGAGCCCGTGTTCACGGTGCTGCTGGCGGCGGCGGTGCTGGGCGAAAAGGTCACGCTGACGCGGGCGCTTGGCGGGGCGCTCATCGTGGGCGCCGTGGTCCTCCTGGCCCGCGAAAGTGTCCTGGCGGCGAGCGCGAGGCTCGAGTAGGCAGACAGTCCAGGGCCAGGTTTCAGCTGGATGTCGGCCAAACCACGGCATATCAATCGATTCGATCTCGCCCGGTGACTCGTGATTCTATTCACTACCGACGAATCAAAAGAATGCGTATGATCTCCTTAATTCCCCAAAATTGAGGATCATCTAGGAGGCTCGCCAGATGTCGAACCGTATTCTCCATAAAGGCCTTCAGGCCAAGGTGATGTCCGCCGAAGCGGCCGCCGCGCTCATCCCCAACGGCGCCGTCGTCGGCATGTCGGGCTTCACCGGCGCCGGCTACCCCAAGGCGGTTCCCATCGCTCTCGCCAAGCGGGCCATCGACGAACGGCTCAAGGGCAAGCCCCTCAAGCTCGACATCCTCACCGGTGCTTCGACAGGCCCGGAGCAGGACTCCGTGATGAGCCTCGTCGAGTCCCAGCGCTTCCGCTTCCCCTACCAGGGCGACGCGGTCACTCGCGAGAAGATCAACGCGGGGATCATCGAGTACCAGGACATGCACCTGAGCCACGTGGGCTCCATGGTCCGCTACGGCTACTACGGCAAGGGCAAGAACAACCTCGACTTCGCAGTCATCGAGGTGACCAAGATCAATGAGGACGGCACCCTGGTCCCCTCCTCCTCCTGCGGTGCCAACAACGTCTACTTCGAGCACGCCGACAAGATCATCCTCGAGGTGAACAGCTGGCAGGACGAGCGCCTGGAAGGCATGCACGACATCCTGTCCGTGAGCGCCGTCCATGGCAGCCGCCAGCCCATCCCCATCCTGGCTGCCGATGACCGCAAGGGCTCCAAGTACTGGAGCATCGACCTCAGCAAGGTCGTGGCTGTCGTCGAGTCCGCCCACCCGGACCGCAACGCGCCCTTCAAGGCCCCCGAGGAGATGCACAAGCGGATCGCCCAGCACATCCTCGACTTCTTCGACGGCGAGGTGAAGGCCGGCCGGCTCTCCAAGCACCTCACGCCGCTCCAGTCGGGTGTGGGCAACATCGCCAACGCCGTGCTGGTGGGCCTCAACGAGGGCCCCTTCGACCAGATGATCTCCTACACGGAAGTGATCCAGGACGGCATGCTCGACATGCTGGACTCGGGCAAGCTCGTGGCGGCCTCTGCCACGGCCTTCTCGGTCTCGCCCGAGGGACAGATCCGCTTCAACAAGGACATCGACCGCTACCGCAAGCAGATCATCCTGCGCCCCCAGGAGATCTCCAACAGCCCCGAGGTGATCCGCCGCCTGGGCTGCATCGCCATGAACGGGTTCGTCGAGGCCGACATCTACGGCCACGTCAACTCCACCCACATCGTGGGCAAGGGCATCGAGAACGGCATCGGCGGGTCCGGCGACTTCGCCCGCAACTCGGCCTACACCATCTTCATGTCCCCGGCCACGGCGAAGGACGGCAAGATCTCCGCCATCGTGCCCTTCGCCTCGCACATCGACCACACCGAGCATGAGGTGAACGGCATCGTCACCGAGTACGGGTTCGCCGACCTGCGCGGCAAGAGCCCCAAGGAAAAGGCCCGGGAGATCATCGACAAGGCCGCGGCGCCGGAATTCCGCCCCTTCCTCTGGGACTACGTGAAGCGCGCCATGAAGAACCCCAGCGCCGGCCTCCACTCCCCCCACATGTTCGAGGAGGCCTTCTCCTTCCACACCCGGTACCTGCAGACCGGATCCATGCTGCCCCGGAAGTAGCACCGGATCTCGACCCTGGCGCGGCGGCTCCTCCGGGAGCCGCCGCTTTCATTTGGGGCGCTGCGCCTTGGAATCCCGGGCGACCCTTTTCAGAGCGCCGCTTCCTCCGCCAAGGCCAGGCAGGCCGTCAGCCCCGGGGACTCGATGCCGAAGAGGTTCACCAGGCCGGGCAGGCCGTGGTCGGCCTCGCGCTGGATGAGAAAGTCCGGCGCCGTCTCGCCGGGGCCGTGGAGCTTGGGCCGGATGCCCGCATAGGCGGGCTGGAGGGCGCCCTCCGGCAGCCCCGGCCAGTACTTGCGGACCTCGGCGTAGAAGCTGTCGGCCCGGCGGGGGTCCACGTCGTAGGACTCCCGGTCGATCCATTCCACGTCGGGACCGAAGCGGGCCTGCCCCCCCAGGTCCAGGGTCAGGTGCACGCCCAGGGCCCCTTGGGCGGGGATGGGGTAGACCAGGCGGGAGAACGGGGCGGCGCCAGACAGGCTGTAGTAGTTGCCCTTGGAGAGGTGCCGGGGCGGGACGCTCCCCGGGCGAATCCCCTCGAAGCCCTGCGCCACGG
>JARLGO010000492.1 GCA_031292655.1 Geothrix sp. | reverse complement strand
TGAAGCGGCGCTGGTACCCGGATAGCCCGGAAACCCTCGCGGACGCCGGCTGCTGCGCGACGGCGCCCGAGCCGCCGAGCCACCGCTGAGGGATCCATTCATGAAACCCACCAGCCTGCTCTTCCTTTGCGTCGCCAACAGTGCCCGGTCCCAGATGGCTGAAGGCATCGCCCGGCAGCTTTTCCCGGATCTCCGGGTCCAGAGTGCGGGCAGCCGCCCCAGCCGTGTGAATCCCTACGCCATCGAGGTTCTCGCCGAGCAGGGCATCGACGCCTCGACCCACACCTCCAAGAGTGTCCAGGACATCGATCCCGCCACCGTGGACCTGGTGATCACCCTGTGCGCCGAGGAGGTCTGCCCGCTCTTCCTGGGCAGGGCTGAGCGCCTGCACTGGCCCATCCCCGATCCCGCCAGCGAGGACCCCACGCTGAGGCCGGACCTGTTGCGGGAGCGGTTCAGGGCGGGGCGGGACGAGATCCGGCGCCGGCTGGAGCAGCTGAAGGGCGAGCGGTTCTGATGATCCGCTCCCGTGAGACCATACTTATGTATGGTCCCTCGCCAGCCCGCTCTCACGGCCACTGAATCCCGGCTTCTCCTCGCCGTGGGGAACTGGGACGAAGGGCGCCTCCCCCCCACGCTCCGGGACCTGGCCTCGGAGCTCGGGTGGCGGTCCGTGGCTGCCGTCCGGGAGTACCTGGGACGGCTCCAGGCCAAGGGCCTGCTGCGCCTGGAACCGGGCCGCGCCCGGTCGGTGCGCCTGACGGAGCAGGGCCGGGCCCGCCTCCGGACCCGACCCACGATTCAGCGGGGGACGCTGACCGGGTCCGCGGCCCTGGATGGCGCCCAGGCCGTGATGAGGCTCCTGGAGGAACAGGCTCAAACCAGGACCTTGCCCAAGGGCGGCTTCCTCTGGCAGGAAGGGGACCCGGCGGACCGGCTGGTGCGGGTGGAACACGGGCTCCTCCGGGCCTTCCGCACCTTCGAGGATGGCCGCACCACCACCCTGTTGCGCTTCGGCGCGGGGGATGTGCTGGGGTTCTCGCCCTTCTTCGACGGAGCCGGTTATCCGGCCAGCGTGGAGGCCCTGGAGCCCGCGCGCGTGCTGGTGGTCCATCGCCAGGGCCTGGAATCCGCGCTGCGGGATCCGCAGGTGGGCATGGCCCTTTTGTCCGTGCTGGCCCGCCGCCTCCGCAAGGCCTTCGACACCATCGAGCAGCTCTCCATCCGGGGGGCGCTGAATCGGGTGGCCTCGGCGGTGCTGCCCCTGGTCCCCGGCGGCCCCTATCCCGTCCTGGTGCTTCCGGGGACGGCCCGGGCCTTCGCCGAGTCCATCGGCTTGACGCCGGCCTCCCTGTCCCGGGCCCTGGCGCTGCTGGTGCTCCACGGCGTGCTGCACAAACTGGGGCCCAGGAGATACCAGGTGACCAGCCTGGACCGGCTCCGCCGGCTCGCCGCCGGGGTGGAATCCGACCGTACTTGATCTGACGCAACGCCTCCCCGGCCCGATGGAAGGAACCTCGTCTCAACGGCCTAGCCGGTCCCTTCGAGGCGTCCCCCATGAAGCACCCCTATCTGCTGCTCCCCGCCCTGGTCTGGCCCCTGGTGGCCGCCGGGGCGCCCCTCACGCTCGAGCAGGCCACGGAGAGGGCCCTGGCGGCCAATCCGAGGCTGCGCGCGGCCCAGCTGGAGGCCACCGCCTCGGGGAACCGGACCCAGGCCGCCGTGGGCAGGCACTTCGGCGAGCTGAACCTGGTGGGTTCTTACAACCACTACAACACCGAGCGCCCCATCGCGCCGATCGCCCTGGACTACCTCGGACCCAAGGGCTTCTACGGGCTGCCCTGGGCGGCCAGCCAGTTCCACTACGGCATCGCCTGGACGGTGCCCATCCTGGCGTCGGGCCAGATCATGGAAGGGGAGCGCATCGCCCGCCTGTCGGAAAAGGCCGCCGAAGCCATGGCCCTGCACACCCGGCAGGAGATCCGCTACAACACGCGGGCCACCTTCCGTCAGGCCCTCACCCTCCACCATGCCCTGGTCGCCCTGGAGTCCCTCACGGCGGCCCTGGGCAAGGACGCGGCCGATGCCGACCTGAAGGTCCAGGTGGGCAGCTGGGCCTCCGTGGAGGGCGCCAAGGTCCATTTCGCGCTGGAATCCGCCAGGGCCCAGCGCGACAGCGTGGCGGCCCAGGAGCGGAGCACCCAGGCCCTGCTGGCGGCCCTCATGGGCGACCCGCCTCCCGCCGAGCCGTTGGAGCTGCAGGACATCCCCCAGGAACCGGTGGTGCCCGAGGCGGATGTCAGCGGGACCTACACCGCGGCCCTGGCCGGCCGCCTGGACCTGCGGGCGACCCAGGCCGGAACGGCCATCTTCGACCGGAAGAAGGCCCTGGCCCTGGAATCCTACCTGCCCCAGGTGGGCCTCACGGGCGCCTCCCTGCGGAACTACGGCCCGGGGCTGGACAACTACCCCTCCAACGAGATCAACCTGAACCTCAAGTGGACGCTGTTCTCGGGTCGCCAGCGCAGCCAGGCCTACCATGCCGCCCAGGCGGATCTGCAGCAGGCCCTGGAGAAGCAGAAGGCCAAGGAACTGGAGATCCAGGGCCAGGTGACGGAAGCCGTCGAGCGCATCCGGGCCGCCCAGGCCCAGCTGTCCGCGGGCAAGGCCCAGAAGGACCTGGGGGCCGAGGTGGCCCGGGTGGAGCATCTGAAACTCGAGCAGGGGGCCGGCCGCATGGAGGACTACCTCGCGGCGAAGGCCCAGGAACTGCAGGGGATCACCGGCTACTGGCAGGGCCTCTACGCCCTGCAGAGCGCCGTGGACTATCGCGACTTCGTATGCGCCCAGGGAGAACCTCATGACTAGACGGAACCTCGCCATCCTCGTTGCCGGCCTCGTCCTGGTGGCCATGGCCCTTGCCATCGCCGCCAGGAAGCGGGCCATCGCCCGCATGGCGCCACCGGCCCAGGTCGCGGTGCCCGTGCGCACGGCCCAGGCCCAGCAGGGGCAGGCCGGAGGCACCCTCCAAACGGTGGCCCTGGTCGAAGCCACCACCTCGGCCACCGTGGCGGCCCAGGTTTCCGGCACGATCTTCGAGGTGAAGGTCCAGGAAGGAGATGCGGTCCACAAGGGGCAGACCCTCGCCGTCATCGATTCCCGCACCCTGGATGACGCGGTGCAGTCCGCCGAGGCCCGCCTGGCCGCGGCCCGCCAGGACAGGGCGAAGCAGCAGGCCATCCTCAACCGGGACAAGACCCTGGTGGAGGCCGGGGCCATCAGCCGCCAGGCCTTCGAGCTGTCCGAGGCCCAGTTCGCCGCCGTCAAGGCGGGAGAGGTCAGCGCCGAGCGCGCCCTGGCCTCGGTTCGAACCCAGCGCAGCTTCGCCTCGGTGCCGGCGCCCTATTCCGGCGTCATCACCCAGAAACTCGTCAATCCCGGCGATCTCGCCCTGCCGGGTAAGCCTCTCTTCGCCATGCAGGTCCCCGGCCCCGTGAAGCTCATCAGCAAGCTCAGCCAGGAGAGCCTGGCGATCCTGTCCCAGGGCGGCGAAGCCATCTTCCGCAGCGGGACGCAAGTGCAGCAGCGGAAGACCAGCCGCATCCACCCGGCCTTGGATGCCACCCATCTGGGGGTGGTGGAGACGGACCTCCCCGCCGCGCCCTTCGGGTTGCCGGCGGGCGCCACCCTGCAGGCGGAGTACCGGACCCTGCCCGTGCAAGGCGTGGTGGTGCCCGTCGCCGCGCTGCTGGAGGGCCTGAACCAGATCCTGGTGGTGAAGGTGGTGGATGGCAAGGCGGTGCCCACGACCGTGACCGTGCTCCTGCGCGGCGAGCAGACCGCGGCCGTGAGCGGGGGCCTCCGGGCCGGCGAGCAGGTCGTCCTGGGCCTGCCCAGCGAGCTCATGGCCCTCACCGCGGGCACCCGGGTCCAGCCCGTCGGAGGCTCCCGATGAATTTCGTCCAAGGCTACATGCGAAAGCCCCACCTGCTGCTTTCGCTGGTCTTCCTGCTGGCGGTGGTGGGGCTGGTGGGCTTCTTCAAGCTGCCCGTCAACCTCTTCCCGGACAGCGAGCGCCCCCAGATCGCCGTGGTCACGGTGTGGCCCGGTGCCTCCGCCGATGATGTGGCCAACGATGTGAGCCGCGTGGTCGAGAAGGAGCTGAAGTCCATCGAGCTCACCCGGCGGGTCACGTCCACGTCCAACGATGAATCCTCCGTGGTGATGGCCGAGTTCGAGTACAGCAAGGGGCTCGATTCGGCGGCGACGGACGTCTCCAACGCCCTCAACAAGATCCGGTCCCAGCTGCCCCCGGACATCCGGCCCTTCCAGGTGTTCAAGGTCTCCTCGGCCACCCCGGCGGTGCTGACCCTGTCCCTGAGGGCGAAAGAGGGCTCCCAGCTGGACCTGGCGATGGTCCGCCGCCTGGCGGAGAACCCCATCAAGGAGGCCCTCATGCGGCTTCCGGATGTGGCCAATGTGGAGATCTTCGGCGGCTACCAGAGCGTCCTGCGGGTGGACCTCGACCCCAACAAGCTCCAGGCCTACCGGCTCACGCCGGGCCAGGTGACCCTGGCGTTGAACGCCTGGAACCGCAACACCCCGGAAGGCCTGGTGCTCTCCAAGGAAGGACAGATCCTCCTCAAGAACCAGGGCGAATTCATCCGCCCCGAAGAGGTGGGTGGCGTGGTGGTGAGCGCCGCCGCCGGGCCCCCGGTCTACCTGCGGGACGTGGCCTCGGTGCGCATGGATGTGCAGGAACGCATGTCCGCCTTCCACGGGAATGGCAGGCCCGCCATCGGTATCAACATCCAGCGGTCCAATTCGGGCTTCGCCCTGCCCACCATCGAAAGCGTCACCAAGGCCCTCCCCGGCCTGGAGCGCCAGTACCCCGGCCTCGCCTTTTCCATCGCGGACACCCAGGGCGAGCTGATCCACGCCAGCGTGTCGAACATGGTGGACGCCCTCCGCGACGCCATCATCATGACCGTCATCATCATCTTCCTGTTCCTGGCGGATCTGCGGGGCATGCTGCTGGCGGGGATCTCGATCCCCTTCACCTACCTCATCACCTTCTCGTTCATGTGGATCTTCGGCTTCCAGTTCGACATGGTGACCCTCACGGGTGTGATCCTCGGCGTCGGCATGCTGCTGGATGACGCCATCGTGGTGCTGGAGAACATCGAGCGCCACTACCACAAGCTGGGCAAAGGCCTGGAGGGCGCCACCATCGGCGGCACCGAGGAGGTCATGGTCGCCATCCTGTCGGGCACCTACGCCACGGTGGCGGTGCTCATCCCCATCATCTGGATCGGCGGCTTCGTGCAGACGGTGCTGCGGCCCCTGAGCCTCACCCTCACCATCGCGCTGCTCGCGTCCTACGTGGTGTCGGTCACCATCATCCCGATCTTCGCGCCGTTCCTCCTGCGCCTGGGCGGGCGCATGGAGCGCCGCTCCTGGGAAATGAAGCTAGATCAGGTCGTGATGGGCCGGATCCTCCATCCCATCCAGGAATTCTTCGTCCGCACCCTGCAGTTCGCCCTGCGCCACAAGGGGCTGTTCCTGCTGCCCGCCGTGATGATGCTGATCCTGGCGGGGCGCGTGGTCATGCCCCTGGTGGGCCGCGACCTGATGCCCCCCATGGACACGGGCATCTTCCGCGTCACCTTCGAGACCTATCCCAACACCTCCCTGCCGCAGACGGAGGACCTGCTGGCCCGCGCGGAAGCGGCCCTGTGGAAAATGCCGGAAGTCACCATGACCTCCTCCACCCTGGGCTCCGAGCCGGGCATCCTCTCCTTTGGCTCGGGCCGCAATCCCCAGCAGGCCTTCCTCACCGTGCACCTGGTGGACCGGTTCCACCGGAAGGCTTCCCTCTGGGAGCTGGAAGGCCGGGTGCTGAAGGAGCTCCAGACCCTCCCGGGCGTGCGGTTCCCCGCCGTGTTCGATTACGGCGCCACCCCCCTTTCCACCATCCGTTCCACCGTGGATCTGATGATCTCCGGGCCAGATCCCAAGGTGCTGGACGGCCTCCGGCAGGAGGTGCAGAACCGCCTGCAGCAGGTGGGGGGCCTCACGGCCGTGGTGCCCACCTGGACGCTGGACCGCACGGAGTACCGCTTCCTGCCGGACCGGGATCGGCTGGCCATCCACGGCCTCAGCGCCGACGCCGTGAGCGCCCAGATCAGTGCCCAGGTGAAGGGCATGCCCGCCACGCTGTTCCGCATCCCCGGCCAGGATTCCTTCGCCGTGTGGGTGCAGGCTCAGGGCGAGCGGCGCGCCAGCGACCTGGGGCTGGCCACGCTGCCGGTGCTGACGCCCCGCGGGCCGGTGCCGCTGTCGGCCCTAGGGCGCATCGAGCCCGCCCCGGTCCCCACCCTCCACACCCGCCAGAACCTGCAGGAGACGGTGGATGTGCTGGGCTACCGCGCCACGGGGGCCGTGTCCCACATCGAGGCCAATGTGCAAAAGGCCATGCAAGGACTCAAGCTGCCGCCGGGCTACACGATCACCGAAGAGGGCGAGCAGAAGACCATGGACGAGGCCTTCACCTCCCTCATGGCCGCCCTGGTCCTGGGCCTGGTTCTGCTCTACTTCTCCCTGGTGCCGGCCTTCAAGTCCTGGATCCATCCCCTCACCATCATGGTGGCCATCCCCCTGGGCATCATCGGCGCGGCCTGGGCCATGCTGCTGATGGGCAAGCACAGCTGCATGCCCAGCTTCATGGGCATGATCCTGCTGGCGGGCATCGTGGTGAAGAACAGCATCCTGCTGCTGGACTTCATCGAGGAGGCCCGGGCCCAGGGCATGGGCCTCGACGAGGCCCTGATCGAGTCCGTCCGCACCCGCACCCGGCCCATCCTGATGACCGCCGTGGGTACGGCGGTGGGCATGCTGCCCATCGCCCTGGAATGGGCCATCGGCCTGGAGCGCCTGTCGCCCCTGGCCGTGGTGGCCATCGGCGGCCTCATGGTGTCCACGCTGCTGACGCTCATCTATGTGCCCATGTTCTACGAGATCTTCGATCGCCTCGCCGACCGTTTCCGCCGCCCCAGGGCCGAGCCGGCCGCGCTGCACGATCCCGTCTGAAAGGAGGCGCCGCATGTCCGCATCCACCCCCGAACGCTGGCATGGGATCCCCCGCCAGGAGGTCCCGTGGTACCCCACCGTGGACGCGCAGGCCTGCATCGGCTGCGAGCTCTGCTACGTCACCTGCGGCCGGGCCGTCTATGACATCCGGGACCGGAAGGCCGTCGCCACCAGGCCCTACGCCTGCATGGTGGGCTGCACCACTTGCGCCATGGTGTGCCCCACGGACGCCATCCACTTCCCCAACCGCGAGGTCGTGCGCCGGGTCGAGCGCGAGTACAAGATCCTGCGCATCGTGAAGGAGGAGGCCAGGGCCAAGCGGGGCCGGCAGGATGCGCTGAAGGCCCGGGCCGCGGCAGAAGCGGCCCAGGCCGGCCTCACGTCCCGCACGCACATGGAGCTCGCCGGCGAGTTCGGCGACAAGCGGTTCCTGGTCCAGCTGGAGCAGCTCATCGCCGACCATCCGGTGGACCTGGTGAACCTCCAGCTCCAGGTGCCCACCGTGAAGGGACTGATGGAGAGGACCCCCGCCTTCATGAGCTTCGAGGTCACCTCCACCCAGCAGGAAGACATCCAGGCCTTCCTGCCCAGCCTGCGGGACCTGGCCCGCAGCAACGGGTTCACTCTGGTCAACGAGGTGAATGTTTGATGGCGATGGTCGCGGTCCGGGGAAACGTCGTCATGCCCGCTTCCTCAGGTCGGGAAGAGGGTCTTCCAGGCCAGGAGCAGCACCCAGAGGGCGCAGCCCGTCAGCAGCAGGCCCATGCCCTTGGGCAGCCAGCGGCCCAGGAACCTCGAGAAGTGGCTTTCGGCATACTTGCCGGCCCAGCCGGATGAAGCTCCCGCCAGGAACAGCAGCAGCACATGGCCCAGGGCATAGGCGAAGAGCAGCACGCCGCCCCACAGCACCTTCTTTTGGAGGGCCACGAGGGTGAGCACCGCCGCCAGCGCCGGCGTGGCGCAGGGGGCGGGAAGGGTTCCCGTGAGGCCGCCCAGGGCGAGGGCCCCCAGCAGGCCCGCCCCATGGAAGCGCGCCAGGTGGGTGTGGGAAGGCGCCGGGAGCGGGAACAGCCCCAGCAGGTGCAGCCCCACCACCAGCAGGACGAGCCCCAGCAGGGCCTTCCAGCCCCAGCCCACATCGCCCATGAGGCTGCCGGTCAGGGCGGCGATGAGCCCCAGGAGGGTGAAGGTCGCGGCGAGGCCCAGCACGAACACGGCGGACAGCACCATGGGGTGATGCCGGCCTTCCTTCGTGCCGCCGGTGAACCCCACCACCAGCGGCGCCGCCACCAGGACGCAGGGGTTGGCCGAGGTGAGCAGACCGCCCAGGAACACCAGGCCCAGCTGCTGGTAGGCGGGGGCCTGGGCGACCAGATCCGCCAGGCCCCCGAGCCAGCCGTCCATCACTTCAGTCCGGCTTTGGCCAGGGCGGCGAGGAATTCGTCCTTGGGCCAGTAGCCGATGTGGCGGGTCACTTCCTTACCGCTGGGGTCGAAGACCACCTGGGTGGGCATGACCATGACCTTGTGGAACTGGGCCTCCCTGGGGTACTGGGTGACGTAGAAGTTGCGGATCTGGGCACGGCCCTCGAACTTCTGCTGGAGTTCGCCCAGGACGGGCTGCATCCGCGTGCAGGGTACACAGGTGGGGCCGCCGAACTCGATGACGGTCCACTGGCGGGAGGCCAGGATCTGGCTGAGGCCCGCGGGATCCAGGGCGGGCACGGGGCCTTGGGCCTGGAGGCCAAGCGCGGGCAGGGCAAGGCAGAGGCAGAGCGGTTTCAGGGGGGACATGACGACTCCTTGAAAAGGGGTGGAGGCGAGCTCAGCCCCGCAGCAGCGTCAGGATGTCGTCCGTGCTGGCCACCCGGCCCTGGACCTTGATCTGACCGTCCAGGGCGAGGGCGGGGGTGCTCATGACGCCACGGGCGGCCATGGCGGCGTAGTCGGAGACCTTGACCACCTGGTGGTTTCCGCCGGACTTCTCCACCGCCTCCTTGGCGTGCTTTTCCATGGTCTGGCACTTGGCGCAGCCGGGACCGAAGACTTCGATGAGCATGGGGACTCCTTTTGAATGGGCGAGCAAGCCTCGCGGGGAAATGTCT
>JARLGO010000491.1 GCA_031292655.1 Geothrix sp. | reverse complement strand
GGGGTGGTTCCGGGCCCTCCGGCCAGATCCGAAAGGCGATCCAGTTCCGCGCGGACCCTGGCCTCGGCGGCCGCCACGCGGATGACGCGGATTTCCCGGCGGTCCGCGGAGGCGCCCCAGTTGTTTTCGGTCCAGAGCGGCTCGACCGCGGCTTCGGCCAGCGCCAGGTGGTCCTGGCCGTCGGGCCCGCGCCTCTGCTCGAAGCGGACCTTCAGGGCGGCGCCGTCCCGGTTGTCGCCCCCGGCCACGGGAAAGAGGTCCGCGCGGTACATCCGGTCCTGGTTGCTGATGAAGTTGCCCAGCGAGTAGGCCACCAGGGCTTTGCGGCCATGGGTCTCCAGCAGCTCGACGGGCTGGAGCACGTGGGGGTGGTGGCCCAGGACCACGTCACAGCCCGCCTCCACCAGGGCCCGGGCCACGTCCCTCTGCCGCTTCGTGGGCTGATGCTGGTACTCGTTGCCCCAGTGGAGGCTCACCACCACCAGGTCGGCCCGGCCCCGGGCCTCGCGCACGGCTTCCAGGGCCGGTTCCAGATCCAGGGGGCGCACCCAGGGTTCCGTGGCCCGCCGGTTCAGGTCGAGGTTGAAGACGTCCGTGAAGCCCAGGAAGGCGACCCGGAGCCCCCGCCGCTGGACGATCTGGAGGGCCTCGGCCTGAGGCCGGTCCTCGCCGCTGCCGATGGTCACGAGCTGCTCCGCGTGCAGGCGGTCCAGGGTCTCGCGCACCCCCTCGGCGCCCTGGTCGAAGGCATGGTTGTTGGCCGTGGACAGGACCGTGAAGCCGCTGGCCCGGAGGGCCGCGGGCAGGGCCTCCGGCGCGTTGAACTGGAAGGGCACCCCGGGCCGGCCGGTGCGGGGCGCCACGGGGGTCTCCAGGTTGCCGAAGGCCAGATCGGCCCCCTGGAACAGCGGGACCAGATCCGCCCACAGGGCCGGGAGACCGGCGGGGTCCATCTCGGCGGCACGCTTGACGTCCTGATGCATCAGGATGTCGCCCACGGCAACCAGGCTGAGGCTGACGGGCGCCGAGGGCGCCGGTTTGGAAGCCCGGGTGCGGCAGGCGCCGAGGCCAAGCACCAGCAGGAGCGCCAGCGCCGGGATGGACCGACCCATCAGGCCCATTCCTCCGGACCGTAGTAGACCTCCACCGGCAGGCCGGGAAGGCGGCCCCGCAGGCTCGCCGCGATGGCGTCCAGTTCGAGGCGGCGCAGGGGCCGCGCTTCGGGCTCTGGGGTGGGCCGCGCCACCGTGTAGAGCTGGATGGCCTGAAGCTGTCCGCCCTGGGCCAGGATGTGCTCCAGCCGTCCGCAGTAGGCTTCCAGTTCGGCCGCGCTGGGCCCCTGCCCTCTCCACTCGAGAAAGAGCGTCTGGATGAGGATCGGCCAGCGGCGGGCGGTGGCCAGCAGGTTGTCCAGGATGCGCTCGAAGGGCACCTGGCTGCGGCAGATCTCGCGGTAGAAGGCCTCCGTGCCCGCATCGAGCTTGGCCCAGACCTCGCCCTGGTTTGCCATCAGGGTCTCCAGCCCCTTCACCACCTCGGGGGCCTGGAGGCGGCTGGAATCCGTGATGAGCACGAGCTTCACCGGGTCCATACCCCGCTGGGCCTTGAGGCGGGCGACCCGGGCCACCACCTCGGCAAACTCGCGGGCCGTCGTGGGTTCGCCATCCCCGCTGAAGGCGATGTCGTTGAGCCGCCGCTGCTCGGGCTGGGCCGAGTCGAAGGGGGGCACCTGGTAGAGCTCGCCGCTGGTGGTCAGGTCCAGCAGCACGCCCAGTTCGCGTTCAAGCGAGTCCAGGTCCAGGTCCTTGCGCCTGGGCGGCGCGTGGCGGTCCACCTCGCAGTAGACGCAGTCGAAGTTGCAGACCTTGTCCGGGTTCAGGTTCACCCCCAGGCTCACCCCGCGGCTGCGGCGGGAGATCACCGGGTAGCAGTAGTCGAACTCCCGCCACATGCGCCGGTGATCCAGGTGGGCCTTGATGAGTTCCGTCATGGGATCAGGATACGCGGGTCAGCCCCGGTCCGCCCGCAATCCCCGCCGCGCCAGCTGGGCCTCGGAGGCGGCCTGCACCATCTCCGGCTTCCAGAGGATGGGTTCGGGCTGCAGGTGCTCGTCCACGGCCACCATCACGAACTCGCCGCTGGTGACATCCCGCCGGGTGTCCGAGACGGGCTCGTAGACCTGGACCTCCAGCTTGATGGTCAAGCTGGTCGTCCCCTGGCGGGCGATGGCGATGTGGAACTCGATGATCTCGCCGGCCCGCACAGGGCTGTGGAAGAGCAGCTCGGACACCTTCACCGTGAGGAAGCGCCGGTTGCGGGACAGGAGCGAGGCCGTGATGCCCGCCACCTTGTCCATGCGCGCCATCATGTCCCCGCCGAAGAGGGTGGCGTTGAGGCCGATGTCCTGGTCCAGAACCATTTCGCGGGAGATCAACATGCTTCGAGTACAGCATGGACTCGGGTCCGCAACAGCAAAAAGGGCACCGGAATGGCTCCGGTGCCCTTTTTCTGGATGAAAGTCTGCTGTTTCAGGCTTTCTGGCCCAGCCTCTCGGCCAGGGCCTTGCCCATGTCGGCGGGGCTCTGGACGACCCGGATGCCGGCGGCCTGGAGGGCCTTCATCTTCTCGGCGGCGGTGCCATGGCCGCCGGAGATGATGGCGCCGGCGTGGCCC
>JARLGO010000490.1 GCA_031292655.1 Geothrix sp. | reverse complement strand
GGCGGCAAGGGCGGTTCGGCCTTCGATCCCAACGGCAAGTCCGATGGCGAGATCATGCGGTTCTGCCAGTCCTTCATGATGGAGCTGTTCCGCCACATCGGCCCCGACACGGATGTGCCCGCCGGCGACATCGGGGTGGGCGGCCGCGAAGTGGGTTACCTGTTCGGGATGTACAAGAAGCTGGCCAATGAGTTCACCGGCGTGCTCACGGGCAAGGGCCAGTATTGGGGCGGCAGCCTCGTGCGTCCCGAGGCCACGGGCTACGGCGTCGTCTACTTCGCCGAGGAGATGCTGAAGACCAAGGGCGACAGCATGAAGGGCAAGAAGGTCGCCGTGTCCGGCTTCGGCAACGTGGCCTGGGGCGCCGTCACCAAGGCCACCCAGCTGGGGGCCAAGGTCGTGACGATTTCCGGTCCCGACGGCTACATCTACGATCCCGACGGCATCTCCGGCGAGAAGATCGTCCACATGGAGGAGATGCTGCGCATCGACCGCATGTCGGTGGCTCCCTACGTCCAGAAGTTCAAGACCGCCCAGTTCCACGCGGGCAAGCGCCCCTGGGAGCAGGTGGTGGACGTGGCCCTGCCCTGCGCCATCCAGAACGAACTGAACCTGGACGAGGCCAAGACCCTGCTCGCCAACGGCTGCAAGGCCGTGGTCGAGGGCGCCAACATGCCCAGCACCCTCGAGGCGGTGGAGTTCTTCCAGGCCAACGGCGACAAGATCCTGTTCTCCCCCGGCAAGGCCTCCAACGCCGGCGGCGTGGCCACCTCGGGTCTCGAGATGAGCCAGAACTCCATGCGCCTGGGCTGGACCGCCGAGGAGGTGGACGCCCGCCTGCACCAGATCATGATCAACATCCACAAGTCCTGCGTGGACGCCGCCGCCCGCTTCGGCACGCCCGGCAACTACGTGAATGGCGCCAACATCGCCGGCTTCATCAAGGTGGCCGACTCGATGATCGACCAAGGGCTCGTCTAGTCCTGGCTTTTCACCAGGGCACAAAAAGGGGGGCCGCGAGCGGCCCCCCTTTTTGTGCCCAGACAAGTAAACTGCGATGGAGACGAGGCCTCCACGATGATCAGCAGGGAATTCAACGAGATCTTCCGGAAGTACACCTCGGACAAGGAGATCTTCCACGACCTCATGCCGCTGCGCACCCGAGAGATCCTGCTGGTGGCGCCGGCCTTCGACGCCTTCACCCTGGAGCAGGACGGCCTGCTGACCGAGATCCTCTTCGAAGGCTACTACCAGCTCAACATGAGCAACCCGCCCCGGCTGATCAACGTGTCCACCCTGGATGAGGCCCTGGAGAAGTGCGCCACCCGCCACTTCGACATGATCATCGTCATGAGCCGTCTGGGCCAGGGCGGCCATGTGGAGCTGTCCAAGGCGCTCCGGAAGGCCGCCCCGCGGATCCCGATCTACCTGCTGCTCAACGACAACGTGGAAGTCGGCGCCATGGACCGGCGGCGGCAGGAACTCCAGCGCCACTACGACCAGATCTTCGTCTGGAACGGGAATCCCGAGATCTTCATGGCCATGGTGAAGCTGATGGAGGACCGCGCCAACGTCGAGAACGACACCAAGGTCGGCCTCACCCGCGTCATCCTGCTCGTCGAGGACAGCATCCGCTACTACTCGCGGTACCTGCCCATCCTCTACGCCGAGATTCTCAAGCAGACCACGCGGCTGGCCAAGGACCAGAGCATGGACGGCATGACGCGCACCCTGTCCATGCGCGTCCGGCCCAAGGTGCTCCTGGCCACCACCTACGAGGAGGCCATCGCCTTCTGCGACAAGTACCAGGATTTCCTCCTCTGCGTCATCACCGACCGCAAGTTCCCCAAGGACGGGGCGCTGGACCGGGAGGCCGGCATCAAGATCATCAAGGCCGTGAAGGACCGCAACCCCCATCTCCCGACCCTGCTGCAGTCCTCCGACCCCTTCAAGGAGTCCTGGGCCACAGCCATCAGCAGCGGCTTCCTCAACAAGAACTCCTTCACGCTGGGCGCCGAGCTCTCCAACTTCTTCCACGAGAGCCTGGGCTTCGGCGACTTCATCTTCCGCGACGAGCGGGGCGCCGAGATCGCCCGCGCCGTCGACATGGAGGACCTGCAGGCCAAGCTGCGCACCGTCCCCGTGGAATCCCTGGTCTACCACGCCTCCCGCAACCACTTCTCCGCCTGGATCATGGCCCGCGGGGAGGTCCAGGTGGCCAAGGTGCTGGGGAAGTTCCGCCTCTCCGACTACCGGGACCCCGAGGAGATGCGCACCTTCCTCATCAACGTGGGCGACTACGTGCAGCGCATGAAGACCCTGGGGAAGGTGATTCCCCTCACCGAATCCACCCCGAAGGACGAGCCCAACATCCTGCGCCTGGCCCCGGGGTCCATGGGCGGCAAGGGCCGGGGCGTCGCCTTCATCCATTCCCTGCTCTCCCGCCTGGACCTGGACAACCTGCTGCCCGAGGCGAACATCCGCATCCCCCGGTCCGCCATCATCGGCACCGAGGAATTCAACGCCTTCATCAGCCGGAACGGCCTGCGGCAGATGCTTCAGAACGACGTGGACGACGACGCCATCAAGCGCCGCTTCCTCATGGGTTCCCTGTCCCCGGAGCTGATGGCCAAGCTGCGCCTCTTCCTCGCCAAGCACGCGCGGGTGCCCCTGGCCGTGCGGTCCTCCGGCCTGCTGGAGGACAGCCTCTCCCATCCCTTCGCGGGCCTCTACAGCACCTTCTTCCTGCCCAACAACGACCCGGATCCTTCCGTGCGCGAGGCCCAGCTCACCGAGGCCATCCGGCTGGTCTACGCCTCGGTCTACTCGAAGGCCTCGCGTTCCTACTTCCAGGCCATCGACTACAAGATCGAAGAGGAGCAGATGGCCATCCTCATCCAGGAGGTCTCGGGGCGCCGCTTCGGGGACCGCTTCTACCCCCACATCTCCGGCGTGGCCCAGTCCTTCAACTACTATCCTGTGGCCTACACCCAGCCCCAGGACGGCATCGCCAACATCGCCGTGGGCCTGGGAAAGTACGTGGTCGAAGGGGGGAAGACCTACCGGTTCGCGCCCCCCTATCCCGAGATGGACATGCTCCCGCCCCGGGAGCAGCTGCGCACCACGCAAAAGCAGTTCTACGCCCTGGACATGAGCCGCACCTCCGTGGACCTCTACAGCGGCGAGGACGCGACGCTGGTCAGCCTGGACATCGACCAGGCCGAGAAGGACGGCGCCCTCTGGCATTGCGCTTCGGTCTGGGATGCCAACGACGACCGGATTCGCGATGGCCTGGACAGCCCCGGCCCCCGCGTCGTGAACTTCCGGAACATCCTGAAATACGACCAGTTCCCCCTCCCGAAGATCCTCCAGACCCTCCTGGAGCTCATCCGCGAGGCCATGGAGACGCCCGTGGAGATCGAGTTCGCCGTGGACCTGGACAAGGACCCCGGAAACGGCAAGCCCACCTTCACCCTGCTCCAGATCAAGCACCAGCTCCTCGACAGCGGCGAGGTGAACCTCTCGCTCGCGGACCTGGATCCCGCGGAGCTCTTCCTCTTCTCCGAGAAATGCGTGGGCAACGGCGTGGTGGAGGGATTGCGCAACATCGTATGGGTGGATCCCGAGGGCTTCGACAAGTTCGAGACACCGGCCCTGGCCGCCCAGATCGAGCAGGTCAACGACCGCTTCCGCACCGAAGGGGGGAAGTACGTGCTGCTGGGCCCCGGCCGCTGGGGGAGCAACGACCACCACCTGGGCATCCCCATCACCTGGTCGATGATCTCCTGCGCCCAGGTGATCGTGGAGTACGCCATGGAGAACTTCCAGGCCGATGCGTCCTTGGGTTCCCACTTCTTCCACAACGTGACGTCCCTGAACATCGGCTACTTCACCGTGCCCTACCCCCGGGGCAGCAGCCGCCTCGACTGGGACTGGCTGCGGCAGCAGCCGGAAATCTGGCGTTCGGGCTGCCTCGTCCACAGCCGGCTGGAGGACCCCGTCCATATCGTCATGGACGGCCGGCGCAGTGCCTCCGCGATCTTCAAGCGCAAGCCCGTGGCTCCGGCGCCGCGCCCGGAGCAGGAGCCCCAGCCCTGAATCCCACGTTGAAAGCAGACCCTAGCCGCGTCCCTTCCGCTTCAGGATCCGCTCCAGGATGGTCTGCTTCTTCAGCGGGCTGATCGGGGCGCCCACGATGGCCGAGCCCCCGGGCTCCTGGTAGCGGAAATGGTACTCGCCGCTGTTTCCGTCATGGTCCCGCAACCCCGTCTTCAGCAGGGTGCGGACCAGCAGCCTGGCGTTCGACTCCAGCGGATCGATCCCGAAGGCCTCGCTCTCCAGGGCATTGTTCCTGACCTCCCGGACGACGCGCACGCTGAGACGAACGATG
>JARLGO010000489.1 GCA_031292655.1 Geothrix sp. | reverse complement strand
GTGCGCTGCCGATCCGCTTCGGTGGGCGGCAGGGGGCGGGCCGGAGAGCCGGTCCAGTGCTGACCCGTCGCGATCCGTGCCCCGGCGGGGAGCAGGCTCAGGTCCTCGAGGACGGCACCATCCTCCAGGAGGCTTCCGGGGGAAAGAATGGCGCGATTGCCCACGTAGCAGCGGGCTCCGATCCCGATGGGGCCGATCTCCAGATATCCGCCTTCCAGCGAATAGCCGCTCAACCGGGCATCCAGGCCGATGCTGGCGTCGTCCCCGATGTCCACGAGGTCGAAGGCCGCCAGCGACGTGGTCCCCAGATGCACGTCTCGGCCGATGCGGGCCCCCATGAGGCGGAAGTACCAGGGCAGCCAGGGGGACTCCACGAGGTAGTCGAGGGGGGTGGCGGCGATCACGCGCTGGGTGAGCCACCAGCGCCAGTAGTAGAAGCCCCAGATGGGATGGCGGCCCGGCCTGATCCGTCCCAGCAGGAGCCACTTCACGGCGATGGAAAGGGCGTACATCGCGGGGTAGATCAGGGTCAGGGAGGCGAGGGCCGCCGCGATCCCCACCAGGCGCGGGAAGTCGTGGTCCTGGCTCCAGCTGTAGACCAGGTAGGGGCTGAGCCACTGGAGGGCGTAAAAGCCCAGGAGCGGATAGAGGGAGAGGGCCTGGGCGAGGGCGCACAGCCGGTAGCGCCAGGGGGGCACGGCGCGGGCCTGGGGAGGCGGGGCCAGCCGGGGGGGCCTGCGGGCCTCCCGCGCGTCCATCTCGGCCGCGAGGGCCCGGATGGTCGGAAAGGCATAGACGTCGGGCACGGAGAGACCTTCGAAGGGGGGCTCCGTTCGGAGTTCCGAGACCATGGCCGCGGCCAGGAGGGAATGCCCCCCCAGGTCCAGGAAGAAGTCTTCATCCAGCCCCGGGGCCCGGCCCTGGAACCACCGGGTCCAGCTGTCCGTCAGGCGCCGCTGGCGATCCGTCAGGTGCCCGTCCACTGGAACGGGGGCGGCCCGCTTCCGGGGTGCCGGGAGGCGCTTCCGGTCCAGCTTCCCGCTGGAGAGGGTCGGCAGGGCGTCCAGGCCGTCGATGCTGGCCGGGACCATGTAGCCCGGCAGGCGCTCCCGCAGTCTCTGCAGCAGGGCGGCCTCATCCACGGCGGCACCGGGCCGCGGGACCACATGGGCCACGAGGCGGTCGGGGCCGTCCTCCTTCCACAGGGTCACGGCGGCGGCCTGCACCGCAGGATCCAGCCGGAGAACGGCCTCGATCTCCTCGAGTTCGATGCGGAACCCCCGCAGCTTCACCTGGGCATCCATGCGCCCCAGGAATTCCAGGTCCCCGTCC
>JARLGO010000488.1 GCA_031292655.1 Geothrix sp. | reverse complement strand
TCTTTGCCGATGGCCGCAGCCAGGCTGACGTAGGCCTGGACGGCGGCGTTCTCGGCCTGGATCAGGGCCAGTTCGGTGCTGCGCAGGCTGCTCTGGGCGGTGAGCAGGTCGGAGAACTGGGTACCGCCGTTGTTGGAGTAGCCGGTGAGGGCCAGGCGGTAGGCCATCTGGGCCTGCGGCAGCAGCCGTTCGCGGGTGAAGCCGACCTGCTTCAGGGCGGTTTCCAGGCCGTGGTAGGCGCTGGCCACACCCAGGTCGACCTGCTGGCGGTTGGAGGCCTGGCCGGCTTCGGCGGCGGCGAGCTGGGCCTGGGCCTGGTCGAGGCCGGCCTGTTCCTTGCGGAAGCCCCAGCTGGGCAGGTTGAGGCTGACGCCCAGGGCGTACATGCGCGAGCGTTCGGGGCGGACCAGGCTGGGGTCGGTGTAGCCGCCGACGCTCACGGCGAAGTCGGGCCAGAAGGCTTTGTGGGCGAGGGCCAGGCTTTTGCCGGCGGCGTCGAGCTGGGCCTGGCCGCCGGCGATGAGGGGGTTGTTCTGCTGGGCCAGTTCGATCAGTTCGGCCAGGGGCCGGCTCGGGCTGTGGGGGGTGTCGTGCTGTTCCTGCAGTTCCAGCGGGGTCTGGCTGTCACGGCCGAGCAGGACGTTGATCTGTTCGCGGGCGGACTGGATCTGTTTGTCGAGGGCGTAGCGGTCGTTTTCCAGGCTGCTGGCGTCGACCTGGGCGTTGAGGAAGTCGACGTAGCCGGCGGCGTTGTTGGCGTAGCGGACTTTGGCGACTTCCTTGATCTGTTCCAGGCGCTTGAGGTCTTCGTCCATGAAGCGGTGCTGGTCCTGCAGGGCGATCAGCTGGTAGTAGCCGAGCTTGAGCTGGGCGACGAGTTGCAGCAGCAGGCTGTCGTATTGCCGGCCGACCACTTCGGCCTGGGCCTTGGCGACGTCGCCGGCCAGGCCGAGCTTGCCCGGCCACAGGAAGGGCTGGGTGAAGGTCGGATAGGCGTAAAAGCCGGAGTTGCGGTTGAAGTCGAACGGGCCGCCGGTGTTGGCCTGTTCGAGCAGGCTGAACTGGGGCGCCGGCAGGCTGCTGACCTGTGGCACCAGTTGCCTGGCGGCCAGGTAGGCCTGGCGGGCCTGTTCGAGCTGGGGGTTGCCGTGCTTGAGCGCTTCCACCAGTTGCGGCAGGGTCTGGGGG
>JARLGO010000105.1 GCA_031292655.1 Geothrix sp. | reverse complement strand
GGCCCAGGGCCGCCTGCAGGGCCACGGCGTCGGCCACCGCCGGGCGGAAGTCCGCATGGGATGCGCCCCCGAAGATGCCCCGCGCCACGGTGAGGGCCTCGGCGCGGTCGGCCACCCGCAGGGCGTGACGGGGCGGCGGGACGAGCCCCAGCTCCCGGGGCACCAGCACCTCGGGCTTGCCCGCCTGCCCTTCGGACACGTCCACCACGAGGGTCGGTCCCTCGATGGAAGCCTCGTCGAGTCCCTTCCCTTCCGCGTCCTTGCCGTGGATCACGAAGGCGCGCCGCAGGGTCTTCCGCCGCGCCAGGGCCCCAGCCATGGGCGCGAGCAGGTCCTCCCGCGCCACGCCCAGCACCTGCAGGGGCGGACGGCCCGGGTTCAGGAGCGGACCCAGGAGGTTGAAGATCGTGGGAATGCCCAGGCGCCGGCGGATCTCTCGTAGGCGGCCCAGCAGGGGGTGGAAGGCCGGGGCGAAGAGGAAGGCGAAGTTCCGGGCTTCGAGATCCCGGGCGAGATCCGAGGTGGCGCGGGAGAGATCATAGCCCAGGGCCTCCATCAGGTCCGCGCTGCCGCAGACGCTGGTGGCGGCCCGGTTGCCGTGCTTGACCTCCGTCTCGCCGTGCTGGCCCTCGAGCAGGGCCGACAGGGTGCTGTGGTTGGCCGTGGAGGCCCCGTCCCCGCCGGTGCCGACCACGTCCAGGGCCCCGGCGGGCACCGTCGGGAAGGGCATGGCGACTTCGGACAGGGCCTCCGCGAAGGCCGCCAGCTCGTGGGCCTCGGGCACCCGCTGGGCCAGGAGGGCCAGGCAGGCCCCCACCAGCAGGGCATCCGTGTCCTGGTCGATGAAGATGCGCATGAGCTCCGAGGCCGTGGCCTCGGGCAGGGGACGGATGGGGTTGTGGGTCGTGAGCAGGGTCATGGGTCGTATCTCTTGGCGAGTTGAAGAAAATTGGCGAGCATCGCCGGACCGTCCGGCGTGAGGATGCTTTCGGGGTGGAACTGCACGCCCCAGCGGGGCAGCTGGCGGTGCTCCATGGCCATGATCTCGCCCCCCGAGCTGCGGGCCGTGACGCGCCAGCAGGCGGGCAGCGAGGCGGAGTCCGCGATGAGGCTGTGGTAGCGCCCCACGGGCAGGCCCACGGGCAGGTTCAGGAACAGGCCCGTGCCGTCGTGTTCCAGCGGCGTGGCCTCGCCGTGCAGGGGTTCGAGGGCGCGGATCACCCGGCCTCCCGTGGCGGCGGCCAGGGCCTGGTGGCCCAGGCAGACCCCCAGCAGGGGAACGGCCCAGTCCGAGGCGCCCAGCGCCATGTGGGCGGGGCTTTCCGTGGGGTGGCCCGGGCCCGGCGACAGGACCACGGCCTCGGGACGGAGGGCCCTGGCCTCGTCGAGGGTGATGGCGTCGTGGCGGACGACGCGGACGTCCCTGCCCAGCGTTTCGAAGGCCTGCACCAGGTTGTAGGTGAAGGAATCCAGGGCGTCGATGAGGAGGATCACCGGACACCCCCTTCCAACTGCACGCCCAGGGCCTGGGCGACGGCGCCGAGCTTGTGCAGGGTCTCGAAGTACTCGGCCTCGGGCCGGGAGGCCCGCACCACGCCCGCGCCGGCCTGGATGTGGGCGATGCCGCCGGCGTAGACCGCCGTGCGCAAGATGAGGGCGGTGTCGAGCACGCCGTCGACGCCCAGCCGCAGCAGCACCCCGCCGTAGGGGCCGCGGACCTCCCCCTCCAGCTCGGCGATGCGCTGGCAGGCGCGCAGCTTGGGGGCGCCGCTCACGGTCCCCGCGGGGAAGGCCGCCGCCAGCACGTCCAGGGCGTCCAGTCCGGGTTTGAGCCTGGCCTTGACCGTGGTGGTCAGGTGCAGCACATGGCTGGTGCGCAGGAGGGCCAGGGGCAGTTCCACGCGCACGCCGCCGGGCACCGCCACGCGACCCAGGTCATTGCGGGCCAGGTCCACCAGCATTTGGTGCTCGGCCAGCTCCTTGGGATCGCGCTTCAGGGCCTCGAACCGCGCCGCATCCTCCTCGGCGTTGGCGCCCCTGGGCACGGTCCCCGCGATGGGCAGGGTCTCCGCCTCGCCGTCCTGCACCCGCACCAGCATTTCCGGCGAGGCCCCCACCAGGGCGAAATCCCCCCATTCGAGCAGGTAGCCATAGGGGCTGGGGTTCAGGCGGCGCAGGCGGCGGTAGGCCTCCAGGGGCGGGGGCGGATCCTCGATGTGGAAGCGCTGGCTGGGCACCAGCTGGTAGATGTCACCGTCGAGGATGAGCTCCTGGGCGGTGGACACGGCCTGCTCGTAGGCCTGCCGCGTCATCTGGGCCCGGGCCGTGGGCTGGGCCTGGCCCGGACCGGGATCCTTGGCACCCGACCGGAGCCGCGCGCGGAGGGCCGCCAGTCGGGCGCAACCGGCGTTGAAGTCGCTGTCCAGCGTTTGCAGCTCCGCCACCTGGTGCAGGTGGTCGAAGACGAGGGCCGTGTCGAAACGGCGCACCCACAACCCGGGCAGGCCGAGGCTGTTCCGCGCGGGCAGCGGAAGGGTGGGCTCCAGGGCGCCCATGGCTTCGAAGCCCAGGTAGCCGGCGCAGCCCACCCCGATGGGCAGCTCCTCGCGGAGGGCCGGCAGGGCTGAATTCGGATCGTGAAGGGTGTCCACCGGACCGGCCCCCGCCAGGTCGCGCACCGCCTCCACCCAGCCCCGGGCCGGGGCCTCCAGGCGGCACTCGGCGGCTCCTTCCAGCAGGACGAAGCTGTGGCGCCCCACCCGTTCCCCCTGGTCGCAGGATTCCAGCAGGAGGCTGGCGCCCGCCGGCCGGAGGGCGAGGTAGGCGGCGAGGGGGGTCAGGAGGTCCGCGGGAAGCGGGTGCCGGATCAGGTGTCTGGGTGGGTGGGACATGGGTTCATTCCACAACGAAAAAGCCCGACCTGGGGGTCGGGCTTGGAGGGTCCGGAATGGCGTGGGCCGCTAGGCCTCGCTCGGGGAGCCGTCCAAGCCCATGCGCCACCGCCAAGCCTCGTGATTGAGGCCCTGGCAGGGGATCGGGAAGGACAGCGGCATGAGACCGATGAAACCCCATCCGCCCGCGTCCTGTCAAGTGTGGTTTGATGGGACATCGCGTACGGACAGCCATGGAACGCCCCACCACCATCCACACCGAGGAAGCCCTGTCCCCCAGGCCGCCCTGGTCCTTCCTGGCACCGGCCGCTCCCGGCGGGTTCACCCGCTGGGGCTGGGGCCTCATGACCGGCTGGATGCTGGTCCTGCTGGGGCCCGCCCTGGGCTGGGCCGGCCACCTCCGAAGGGCCGCCGGCTGGAGCGCCCTCCCCAGCCACTGGGGGGAGAGCCTCAGTGCCCGCGACGCCTGGGAGCTGTGGGAAAACGGCGGCCTCCGGCACCGCCTGGTGAACTCCCCCACCGTGCACCTCCTCGGGCTCGGCCTGATCCTCGTCCTCTGGTGCGGGTGGCGCATGCAGGCTGAAAGCGCGGGCCTGAAGGCCCGCCTGGGTCCCTGGCTTCTCGGCGCCCTGGACACGGTCCTGATCGGCTTCCTGCCCCTGGGGACCGTGGCCTGGCTGGCGGACCTGCTGTTGGCCTGGCTGGGCGGTTCCGGGCTGGATGTCCTGGGATGGGCCGCCCTCTTCGGCCGCCCCCTGGTGTGGATGGCCCTGGTCGCCGCCTTGAACCTCCAGTGGTGGCTCTGCCGGCTGGGACGGGCCGCGGGTCCCTCCCGCGGCTACCTCGTCCATCTGCAGGACTGCTTCACGGGACTCTGGTCGCACCCCATCCAATGGGGAGCCCTCTCGCTGGGGGGAGCCGCGCTCCGCTCCCTGCTGCCCTTCCTGGTGCTGCTCCTGGCCTGGAGAATGGGCGGCGGCACCACCTTCCGGGTCTGGCTGTTCCTCCTGCTCCAGCTTCTCGCCACCGCGGTCAACGGGTGGCTCATGGGCTGGCTGCTTCGCACGGCGGCCTCCTTCTGGCGCCAAGACACCGTGGTGCGGGAAACCCGCGCCGCCCTCCAGGCATCCCTCCGTGAAGCCGAACTCAGCTAGCGCCCGCCTCCTCGCTGCCTTGCTGTCGCTGCCCCTGGCGGCCCAGGCTCCGCTCACCAAGGCCGAGGCCATCCCTATCACGGCTTCGCTCCCCGACGACGCCGAGATCCAGAAGGTCATCGCCCCCCTTGCCGCCGAGATCAGGGCCAGCTTCGACCTGCCCCTGGTGCAGGCCCCCCAGGGCCTGTTCCGCGGTCGCCGGGGGGAGGAGAACCTCCTCGGCTACTGGGTCGCCGATGTCATGCGGAAGGCGGCCGAAGCCGCGACTGGAAGCCCCGTGCGCCTGGCCATCACCAATGCCGGCGGGCTGCGATCCAACCTGCATCCGGGGCTGCTCAAGGTGGCCGACATCTTCGAGCTGATGCCCTTCGAGAACGAACTCGTGGTGATCGAGCTGACCGGCGCCGAGGTCATCCAGGTGGTGAAGGAAAGCATCGTTCGGCGCGGCGGGGAACCCTGCTCCGGCGTGAAGGCGGTGGTCCAGGGTGCCCCGGATGCGGCGACCCTGCGGGTCACCTGGGCGGACGGCAGCGCCATCGATCCCGCGGCCACGGTGAAGGTGGCCACCTCGGACTACCTCTATGGGGGCGGCGATTCCATCCCCACGCTGAAGCAGGGGCGGAAGCCCTTCACCACGGGCCTCACCCTCCGCCAGATCCTGCTCGACGAGTGCGCCCGCCTGGCAAAGGCGAAGAAGGACCTGGAGGCCCCTGCCCCGGGCCGCTACACCATCCCGGTCCCCATCCAGGAAGCCATCCGGGATAAGAAGCTCAAGCTGTAGGTGACGCATGGACCGCCGTGATTTCCTCGCCTCCCTTGGTGCCGCCACGGTCGCCGCGCACCTGCCCCTGGGGGCCGCGGCGCCCCCCGTCTCCAGCGGCCGCATCACCCTGCTGCACACCAACGACACCCATTCCCACATCGAGCCCTTCGAACCGGGCAACGGCCCCATCAGCGGGATGGGCGGGGTCGCCCGGCGCGCCACCCTGCTGCACCAGCTGCGGCGGGAACTGGGTCCGGTGCTGCTGCTGGATGCCGGGGACACCTTCCAGGGGACACCCTATTTCAACCGCTACAAGGGGCGACTGGACTACCAGCTCATGCGCATGCTGGGCTACGACGCGGGGACCCTGGGCAACCACGACTTCGACAACGGCGTGGGGCCGCTGGTGGAGGCCATGGAATCCATGGAACAGCTCCAGCACGCCCATCCACCCTTCGCCTTCGTGAACTGCAACTTCGACCTCAAGGGCGCCCCGGCCCTGGGGCGGCGGGTCCGGCCCTACCTGATCCGGGAGTTCCCGGGCCTCCGCGTGGGCATCACGGGGGTGGGGGTGGCCTTCGCCGGCCTGGTGGCCCCGAAGAACCACGAGGGGATCGGCTGGCGGGACCCCTATGAATGTCTGAGGCCTGTGGTCCAGCGCCTTCGGGAAGTTGAAAAAGCCGACCTGGTGGTGGTGCTCTCCCACCTGGGCTACGACATGAAGGGGGCCGCCCCGGACGATCTGCAGATGCCCGGCCAGGTGGCCGGCATCGACGCCATCATCGGCGGCCACAGCCACACCTTCCTGGAAGCCCCCACCCGGGTGCCTCAGGGACGGGGGGAAACGCTCGTCTTCCAGGTGGGTTTCGGCGGGGTGAACCTTGGACGCATGGATTTCGCCATGGCCCGCGGGGGCCTCCGGTCGGCCTCGGGAACTTCCATGCCAGTGCTGGGATAATCCAGCGGCGTGACCTAAGTCCCAACCTCCCCTGGTCCGGGGCTTGAGCGCTTGATGCCTGGCTTACCCCGTGGGAATCTGCTTGTTCACCCATTTGTGGACACGCCCAATCCGCCGGATACCCGAACCCTGGCGACGCGTGAATCTAAAGGAGAGACCATGTCCCCGCACACGATCATCTGGACCGAGATCGACGAGGCGCCTGCTCTGGCCACGTACTCCCTCCTGCCCATCATCCAGGCCTTCACCAAGGGCACGGGTGTGGCCGTGGAGACCCGCGACATCTCCCTGGCGGGCCGCATCCTGGCCAATTTCCCCGACAACCTCACGGAGCAGCAGCGGATTCCCGACTTCCTGACCCAGCTGGGCGATCTCGCCCAGACCCCCGAAGCTAACATCATCAAGCTGCCCAACATCAGCGCCTCGATTCCCCAGCTCATCTCCGCCATCAAGGAACTGCAGTCCCAGGGCTTCGACATCCCGGACTATCCCGAGCAGCCCAAGAATGAGGCCGAAAAGGCCCTCCAGGCGCGCTTCGCCAAGGTCCTCGGCAGCGCCGTCAACCCGGTGCTCCGCGAGGGCAACTCGGATCGCCGGGCCCCTCTGTCCGTGAAGAACTACGCCAAGAAGCACCCCCACAAGATGGGCGCCTGGGCCCCGGACTCCAAGGCCCGGGTGGCGCACATGGCCAACGGCGACTTCTACGGCAGCGAGACCTCCACCACGGTCCCCAACGCCACCACCATGCGGATCGAGTTCGTGGGCAACGACGGCACCGTGAAGATCCTGAAGGACAAGACCGCCCTGGTGGCGGGCGAGGTCATCGACTCCTCGGTGATGAACGTCCAGGCCCTGCGGGCCTTCTACGCCGAGCAGATCGAGGCCGCTAAGAAGGAGGGCCTGCTGCTCTCCCTGCACCTGAAGGCCACCATGATGAAGATCTCCGATCCCGTCATGTTCGGCCATGCCGTGACCGTCTTCTACAAGGACGTGTTCGAGAAGCATGCCGCGGTCATCAAGGAGCTGGGCGTCAACGTGGCCAACGGCCTGGGCGAGCTCTACGCCAAGATCCAGAGCCTGCCTGCCGCCAAGAAGGCTGAGATCGAGGCCGACATCCAGGCGGTCTACGCCACCCGGCCCTCGCTGGCCATGGTGGACTCCGACAAGGGCATCACGAACCTGCACGTGCCCAACGACATCATCGTGGACGCCTCCATGCCCGTGGTCGTCCGCGACGCCGGGAAGATGTGGGGCAAGGACGGGAAGCTCCACGACACCCTCGCCATGATCCCCGACCGCTGCTACGCCACGATGTACAAGACCATCATCGAGGACTGCCAGAAGCACGGCGCCTTCGATCCCGCCACCATCGGCAGCGTTCCGAACGTCGGCCTCATGGCCCAGAAGGCCGAGGAATACGGCTCCCACGACAAGACCTTCTTCGCCCCCGCCGCCGGGACCATCCGGGTGGTGGACGCCTCCGGCGCGACCCTGCTCTCCCAGAAGGTGGAGGAGGGCGACATCTTCCGGGCCTGCCAGGCCAAGGACGCGCCCATCCAGGACTGGGTGAAGCTGGCCGTCTCCCGCGCCCGCATCACCGGCGCCCCGGCCATCTTCTGGCTGGACAAGAACCGGGCCCACGACGCGCAGATCATCGCCAAGGTGGAGACCTACCTGAAGCAGCACGACACCAAGGGCCTGGACATCCGCATCCTGCACCCGGTGGACGCCATGAAGCTCTCCTGCGAGCGCATCCGGAAGGGCCTGGACACCATCTCCGTCACCGGCAACGTCCTCCGCGACTACCTCACGGACCTCTTCCCCATCATCGAGCTGGGCACCAGCGCCAAGATGCTGTCCGTGGTGCCCCTGCTGGGCGGCGGCGGCCTCTTCGAGACCGGTGCCGGCGGCTCGGCCCCCAAGCACGTCCAGCAGTTCCAGAAGGAGGGCTACCTGCGGTGGGACTCCCTCGGCGAGTTTTCTGCCTTCGCCGCCTCCCTGGAGTTCGTGGCCAACACCTTCAAGAACACCAAGGTCGGGATCATGGCCGAGACCCTGGACCAGGCCATCGCCAAGTTCCTCGACAATGACAAGTCCCCCGCCCGCAAGGTGGGCCAGATCGACAACCGGGGCAGCCACTTCTACCTCGCCCTCTACTGGGCCGAGGCCCTGGCGGCCCAGACCAAGGACAAGGAGCTGCAGGCCCGGTTCGCCCCGACCGCCAAGCAGCTGGCCGAGAACGAAGCCAAGATCAACGCGGAGCTCATCGCGGCTCAGGGCAAGCCCGTGGACATGGGTGGCTACTACCACCCGGACAAGGCGAAGACCACCGCCGCCATGCGCCCCAGCCCCACCTTCAACGCCATCATCGAGGCCATGGCCTAACCTAAATCACAGCATCCAGCCAGCCAGCGGGCGGGGGCGTTTCCATCGCCCCGGCCCGCTCCATTTAGGGCTCCGCTTCTGGGGCTTCACACGCTGATGGGGCCTACCTGGGGTCTGGAAGACTCCCGGGATGGCTAGAGGTATTCGAAAAGGAATCGAAAGGCTTGACTAGGTGTAAAACGGCATGATAATCCACACAGCACTGAATTTGAACGTCCCTTTGAAACCAAGGCCCTGCCGCCTTTTCACCACCCCCCAACTTCATAGGAGAACGTCATGAATGTCCCCTCTCGCCTCATCGCCGGCGCCCTGTTGCTGGCCGCACCTGTCGCCTTCGCCCAGTCGGCCACGGCCAACGCCACCGCCACCATCCTCACCGCCATCTCCCTGGCAAAGAACACAGATCTAGTGTTCGGAAACATCTCCCCGACGGGTTCCGCAGGCACCGTGGTGATGAGCGCTACGGGCACTCGCACGCCGACGAATGTGACCCTGGCGAGCGGGACATTCAGTGCTGCATCCTTCACCGCGACCGGAACCGGCAGTCAGACCTTCACCATCACCCCTGACAGCTCCGCTACGCTCTCGGATGGAGCCTCCCACACCATGTCTGTGGATACCTTCCTCACCTCCGCCGGTGCCGGCACCCTCAGCAGCGGCACCCAGACCTTCACCTTGGGCGGCACCCTGCATGTGGGCGCCAGCCAAGTGGCAGGTTCCTACACCGGCACCTTCAACGTGACCGTTGCCTACAACTGACCCTCGCCCGATTCCTTGATCTGCCCAGGGCGTCCCAAACGTCCTGGGCTTTTTACATCCGCGAGGCCCCATGGGACCCATCCGTACGAGGATTCTGGTCATTTTGTTCACCTGTGGCCTGGGACTGGCGCTGCCCGCCCAGGGGCCGACGCCACCCACCAGCGGAGCCGGCGATTTACTCGTGGCCCCCACGCGGGTGGTGTTCGAGGGCCGCAAGCGCGCGGCGGAAGTGAGCCTGACCAACTCCGGGCAGGCTCGTGCCACTTACCGGATCTCCCTGGTGCGCATGGAAATGGACGAGGGCGGCGGCATCAAGGACCGGCCCCTGGACCCCGGCTCCGAAAACCTTCAGTCCCTGTTCCGGTTCTCCCCCCGGGAAGTGACCTTGGATCCGCATGAGTCCCAAACGGTGCGCATCCAGGTGCGCAAGCCCGCGGAGCTGCCCGCCGGGGAGTACCGCCTGCACATGCTCTTCCGGGCCGTGCCGCCCCCGCCGGATTCAGCCCCCGCCCCTGCCGAGGCCTCGCAGGGTCTTTCCATCAGGCTCACGGCCATCTTTGGCGTCGCCATCCCCCTCATCATCCGGCAAGGGGAGACCTCCGCCAAAGTAGTCATCGCCGAGCCCGTGCTGGACCAGACAGCCCACACCCTGCAATTCCGCCTGGATCGCAGCGGCAACCAGTCGATCTTCGGCGATGTCCGGGCCAGCCTCATCCCTGCCCAGGGTGCCCCGGAGGCCCTGGCGGAAACCGCGGGCCTGGCGGTGTATCCGCCCAATACCAGTCGTCACGTGAGATTGGCCCTGCCCCCGACGAAGGCCCTGCCCTCGGGCAGCCGGATCCGCATCACCTTCACCCTTCCCCAGCAAGATGGGGGCATCCAATTGGCCGAAACCTTTCTCACTGTTCCCTGAATGCTGCTGCCCTCCCCGTGGAAGGACCTCTGGCCCCTGGCCTTTGTGCTGGCGGCTGGTTCGTTGCTCGGCGCCGGGGTTCCGGCCGGCAGCGCCACCAGCCTCACGGCGCTGCGCGTGAATCGCCAGGATGAGGAGGTCTTCCTGTTCGCCCTGCAGCTGGACCAGGCCACCCTCAGCAGCACCTTCCCCGGGTTCCCCGTGAAGGACGGGTTCCTGGTGCCCCTGGGAGAGCTGTGCCGCCTGCTGGATCTGGCCATCCAGACGGACCCGGCCCGGGGCCGGGCGGAGGGCTTCTTCATCGATGAGAAGCGTCGCTTCAGCCTGGATGTGCTGGCGGGCACCGTGGCGATCGAGGGGCGCCGCCAGGATTTCGACCGGGCCCAGGTGGAGCTGCACGACGATGACATCTATGTGGACACCCGTCTCATCGCGGCCTGGCTGCCCCTGGACCTCCAGGTGGACCCCCGCACCGCGACCCTCACCGTGGTACCCCGCATCACCCTGCCCCTGCAGGAGCGATGGCAGCGGGAGCGCACGATCGGGCGCCTCCGCGCGCCTGAAGGACCCAAGGCCTTCGATCCGTGGTCAGACCCCTATCGCCTACTGGAAGTGCCCATGGTGGACGAGACCCTCAGCCTGCTCGCGCAGACCACGCCAGGAGTGGACCGGCGCTTCCAGGCCCAGAGCACGACCCTCGTGGCGGGGGATTTTTTGGGGTTGTCCACGACCCTTTACACCTACCTCGATTCCGGTAGCGGCCAGTCAAATATCCAGATGACCATGGGCCGCCGCGATCCCCGCGGCGAACTGCTGGGCCCCTTGAAGGCCACAGCCTTTGCCTTGGGGGAAGTCCTCGATCCCGGCGTGGCCCTGCTCACGCTGCCGGTGACCGGCGGGGGTGCCCTGCTGACCAACTACCCCCTGCAGCAACAAGACGCCTTCGACCGCCATTCCTTCCAGGGCAGCCTGCCGCCGGGCTGGCAGGTGGAGCTCTACCGGAATCAGGCCCTGGTGGGCTTCCAGGCCTCCCGGGCCGATGGCCGCTACGAATTCCTGAATGTGCCCTTGTACTTCGGCTGGAACGATTTCCGGATGGTGTTCTACGGCCCCCAGGGCCAGCGCTACGAAGAGGCGGCCCACTTCAATGTGAGCGAAAGCCAGACCCCCGAGGGGGCCTTCCAATACCGGCTGATGGGTGCGGACCCCCTGTTGGGGGCCGGCCCCCAGGCGAGTGCGGTGGGCGGAAGCCGGGAGCAAATCGAGGGCCGGTACGGCCTTTCCAAACAAGTGTCCGCCGGCTTCGCCCTGTCGGACCTGGATCTGTATGGCCAGCGGCACACCTACTCCCAGGCCAACCTCCAGGGCTTCTGGAAGCCCATGTCCGCCACCCTCATGGCGGCCCAGGATCAGCTGGGGGGCCGGGTGGCCGAGCTGGACCTGAGCAGCCGCCTCGGGCCCACCAGCCTCACGGCCCGCTACGCCGGGCTGAAGGACGGTTTTGTCAGTGAGGTGTTCCTGCCCACCTACGGCCTCATTCAAAGCCGCACCAGCCTGGAGACCTCCACCTCGCTGCCGAGCCTGGCCCGCAGCCTCGTGACCTTCGACCTGGGCGGGATCCGGGACCAGCTGGTGGCGGGGGGGAGCGTCGACACCCTGCGCAGCCGCCTTTCCACCTCGTTCTTCGGCTACTTCCTGTCCAACGCGGTCATCCGCACGGAGAGCCGCGGCACGGCTTCCTCCCAGGCCATCACCCTGGGGGACTTCCTTGCCAGCAAGTTCTTCCGGGACTTTTCCCTGCGGACCCAGGCCAACTATCAGTTTGAGGGCCCCCAGCGCCTGAACACGCTGTCGGTCTTCGCTGAAACGGCTCGCTTCGAACCCTTCAACCTGCAGGTGGGGCTCACCCGATCGCTGAATCCCAACGACACCATCCTCCAGCTGGGGGCGCAAAAGACCCAAGGGGCCTATGGGCTCGGTGTGGATGTTTCCTATTCCCAGCGCAACCACCTCGCCATGAACCTCACCTTGCGCATGGGCCTGGCCCGCGAGCCCCGGAGTGGCCGGATCCGAACCCAGGCCCAGGGCCTCGCCAGCCAGGGTGCCGTCTCGGCCCGGGCCTTCCTCGACACCAACGGCAACGGCCGGAGGGACCCGGGCGAGAAGCCTGTTTCCGGCGTGGGATTCATGGCAAACGGGGCCTCCCAGGCCCGGACCACCGATGCCGAGGGCGTGGCCTTCCTCACCAACCTGCCCACCGACCTCGACGCCAACCTATCCGTCAGCACCTCCACCTTGGAGGATCCGCTCATGCGTGCCGGCACGCCGGGATTGCGGATCACGCCCCGTCCGGGTCACGTGGTCCTAGTGGACCTGCCCCTGGTGCTGTTCGGCGAAATCACCGGCACGGCCTACCAGAAGCGCGAGGGAGTCTCCAAGGAACTAGCTGGCCTCCTGCTGGAACTGGTGGATGCGAAGGGCAAGACCGTGAAGGGCGTCCGAACCTCCTTCGACGGATTCTATTCCCTGTCGGATATTCCGCCCGGAACCTACCAGCTCCGGCCCTCCGAGGCGGATCTGCGCCGCCTCGGCCTGGCGCCCATCCCACCCAAGGCGGTCATCATGACCCCCGAGGGCACCGTTCTGGACGGTCTTGACTGGGTGTTCACACCCGATTCCCCCCTCCCGCCCGTCCTGTCGATGGATGGTCCCAAGAAGGAACTGCCATGATCCCGCTCCTCTATCCGAAAGCCATGAGACCCTGCCGATTCGCCGGGCTGGCCGGGATCGCCGTGGGGGTCGCCGCGCAAACCCCGCAGACCATGCAGGTCATCCAGGCGATCCCGAGCCCCCAAAACACGCTGAGCATCACCAAGTACACCGACATCAACGTGGGGTCCGTCGTGGCCCGGCCGTTCTCGGGTGTGATCGTCCTCAACTCGGCCTCGGGCTCACCCATGGCCAAGGGCGGGGTCAGCCTCGGCCGGTTCACCCTGACCGGAAAGAAGGGCGACGGATGGTCCCTCGCCACCGGCAGCGCCGTCCCCTTCATCCTGACCGGGCCCAAGGGCGGAACCCTGCGGGTCACAGCGGTGAACTTCGATCCCAGCACTCCCACCACGGGTACCTTCCCGGCCTCGGGTACCACCAGTGAATTTTCCGTAGGCGTCACCCTGGCGGCGAGCGCCCGAGCCACGCCCTCCGGTACCTATACCGGCGGCTTCACCTTGAACGCGACCAATACCACCACGGGCCGAATCAGCACGACGACCTTCATCGTGCGGGCCAATTTTCTTACGGCCATCTCCCTCTCCAAGGTCACGGACTTGAACTTCGGCAGCGCCATCATGAGCGGGACCGCGGGCACCGTCGTTCTCACACCCACCGGCGCACGAAGCGCCACTGGCGGGGTGACGCTGGCCTCCGGAGGCCTGGTGGGACCCGCCACCTTCACCGTGACCGGCGATGCCGCAGCGACCTATGCCATCACCCTTCCCTCCAGCATCACCCTCAACGGAGCCGGCGGTGCGACCCTCACCGTATCCCCGGTCGCGAGCACGCCCAGCGCCACGGGCCTCCTGGACGGCACCGGGCAGCAGACCCTGGCCGTCGGCGGCACCCTCAACGTGGCGGCCAACCAGCCGGCCGGGGCCTATTCCGGCACCTTCAACGTGACGGTGGCCTACAACTAAGGGACTGCGGCTAAAGCGGCACGCCCTGGGCGTCCCTGAGCACCACGGAACCCCCGGCATGGCGGATCTCCCGCGCAATGAACCGCTGGCGGCCGTCCTCCTGCCGCTTGGCGGCCACCACCTCGATGTCGGTGCCTGGCTGGGCCAGCTCGGAACCCACCCAGGACCCGGTATCCACTCGCACCGTGCCGGCCTTCAGGCGGAGCACGAGGATGTCCTTTTCCCGGGCGACCACCTGGCCCCGCAGGATCACCTCGTTCGAGAGGTCGTAATCGAGGCCGGCGCGCGGAAGGACGCGGACCGTGATG
>JARLGO010000487.1 GCA_031292655.1 Geothrix sp. | reverse complement strand
CGCGAGCGGCCGAGGTGGATGCGCTGGCCCACGGCCCCCAGGTTGTGGGTGAGATCGGCCTCGATGGCGGTGTGGCAGTCCTCCAGGTGGGCCGGAATGGGAAAGGCGTTCTGGCGGGCCAGGTTCGCGATGCGCTTGAGGCCGCGGACCAGGGCGGTGGCGTCGGCGGCCTCCAGCAGCCCCGCGGCCGCGAGCATCCGGGCGTGGGCCGCGCTGCCCAGGGCGTCGAAGGGCAGCAGGGCCAGGTCCGTATCCGGGTCCTCGCCCACGGTGAACCGGTGGATGGCCACGTCCAGGGGCAGGTCCTTGGCCCAGAGCGTCGAGGGTTCCCCCGCCGGCGCCGACGCCGTCCGGGATCTAGGGTCAGCCTTCATCGGGGCACCTGCAGCTTGAAGAAGGCGGGGACGAGCCGGGCGTAGAAGGCCGCGCCCGCTTCGAGTTCGGGGAGGGTCAGGTACTCGTTGGGACAATGGCTGCGGAAGGTGTCGCCGGGGCCCACCTTCACGGTCGGGATATCGCCCAGCAGGGCCCAGTCCGAGGTGGTGGCGGAACCCACCGGGCCCACCTTGCCCGCGGCCTGGAGGGCGGCCCGGACGATGGGGTGGGCCGGGTCGGTGTGCTTCGGCAGGTAGCGCTTGGAGTGGATGGCCACCTCGCTTTCCAGCTGCCGCTGGAAGTCGACGGCCAGGGTGTCATGGTCCTGCTCGGGACCCGTGCGGAGGTCGATGTAGAACTCGCAGGCGTCCGGCACCTGGTTGTGCCGCAGGCCGCCCTGGATCAGGGTGGCCTGGGCCTTCTGGGAGCCCAGCAGGGGATGGACGGGGAACTCCATGGCGGCGACCCGGAGGATGTCCCGGGCGGCCTTGTGGATGGCGTTCTCGGCCCCGAGCATCTGGGCGTTGGCCACGTGGCCGCTCCGGCCCCGGGCCGTGCACTTGAGCACCAGCAGGCCCCGCTGGGCCGCGCAGACGCGCAGGCCCGTGGGCTCGCCCACCGCGGCGCCGTCGAGGGGCCCCAGGCCGTCGAGCAGGGTGGTGATGCCCAGGCCCCCGGTCTCCTCCTCGGCGCTGAGGGCCACGACCACCTCGCCCTCCAGTTCCTGGCGGGACAGCTCGAAGGCCGCGAGGAGGATGGCCGCCACGCAGCCCTTGGCGTCGTTGGCGCCGAGGCCCTGCAGCCGGGCCCCGTGCCAGACGGGCGTGAAGGGATCGCCCTCCCAGCCCGCGCAGGGGGGGACCGTGTCCAGGTGGGAGTTGAGCAGCAGCCGGGGGCCGCCCTTCCGGCCGAAGGTGAACCAGAGGTTGTCCCCCCGGCGCTGGACCTCGAAGCCCTTCGCGGCCAGGAGATCCTGCAGGAGGTCCGCCAGGGGGCCTTCCTGGCCGGACACGCTGGGGGTGCCGACCAGCAGGGTGAGGAGCTCGGCGGGGCTCATCCGGCGACCGCCGCCGGGGCGCCGACGATCATGGTGCCGCTGCCTTCGTTGGTGAAGACCTCCGCCAGCAGGGCGTCCGGGGCCAGGCCGCTCACCAGGTGGACGCTGGAGACGCCGCCTGCGATGGCGGCCTTCACTGCGGCGATCTTGGGCCGCATGCCGCCACTGATGACGCCCTGGGCCTCGAAGCCCGCCAGCTCCTCCAGGGTGGCCTGGGGGATGAGGGAGGAGGTCTTGGTGACGTCCTTGAGCAGGCCCGGCACGGAGAGGAGGAAGAACAGCTTTTCCGCCCCGACGGCCGAGGCCAGGCCGGCGGCGATGGTGTCGGCGTTGGTGTTGTAGATGGCGCCGTCCTCGCCGCCGGAGAGGGGGGCGATCACGGGCATGAAGCCCCCCTCCAGGAGATGGCTGAGCACCCGGGGATCCACGGCGTCGATGTCGCCCACCAGGCCGAAGTCCACCAGCTGGGGCTCCGTGGCCCCGTCCGGCAGGACGGACACGGGAGGGCGCCGGTGGGCCTTCACCAGCCCGGCGTCCAGGCCCGTGAGGCCCACGGCGGGCACCCCGGCGGCCTGCAGCTCGGCCAGCAGGTCCATGTGCACCTGGCCCGCGAAGACCATCTTGGCGGCGTCCAGGACCTCGGGGCTCGTCACCCGCCGGCCCGCGACCTTCTGGACGGGGATGTTCATGGCCTGGCAGACGGCGTCCAGCTCGGCGCCGCCCCCGTGCACCAGCACCACCCGGATGGAAAAGGACCACAGGAGGGCCAGCTGCTCGCAGAGGGCCCTGCGGATCTTGGGCTCCGTCAGGACCTCGCCGCCGACCTTGACGACGAAGGTCTTGCCGCGGAAGAGGCGCACGTACTGGGAGGCTTCCTTGAGGGCGGCGTAGGGATTGGGGGAAAGCGGCAT
>JARLGO010000486.1 GCA_031292655.1 Geothrix sp. | reverse complement strand
GATCGTTGAGCGCGGAACCCACCGGGAACTGATCACCTTGAACGGCCGCTACCGGCAGCTCCACGACCGCCAGCACGGCGTGGAGCTGGACCAGTTCATCAACCCCGGCGAGGACTTCACGGTCCCGGTTCTTTAGAGTGCCTAACAAAACCCCGGCGCGGCCCGATGGGGGTTTTGTTAGGCACTCTTAGACCGGTGAACCAGCTCACCCGCTACGCGGAGGCCCTGAAGGCCCGGGAAGCAAAGCCCGTGGAGGCCTGGCTCGTGGCCCTGCGCAGCGGCGCCTGGGTCCCGGTGCCCCTGACCCCTGAGCCGGAGTGAGCCTGGAGCAGCCCATCCACGACCCATCCCATCCTTTCTGTAATCTGGCCCTTGTGAATTCCTGGCATTTTCACTAACAATGGCCCCAGGCCTTGGATCCGGGAAGCACACCGTCGACCTGGGCCCCTCCTTCCAGCTCCATTCATTCAGGTTTGAAAATTTCATGGGTCATCCCTTCAACGCCCATCGAGGCGCCCTCACCGGAATCGCCGCCCTCCTCGTCGCCCTGGGCTGCAAGGTGGGGCCCACCTTCACGCCCCCGGCGCCGCCCAAGCTGGCTGAGTACGGCGCGACGCCCCTCCCCGGCGCCACGGAAGGGGACGCCCAGCGGTTCCTCAAGGGTCAGGCCGTGCCCGCCGCCTGGTGGACCACCTTCGGTTCCCCGGAACTCAACCGCCGGGTGGAGCTCGCCCTGGCCCACAGCCCCACCATGGCGTCGGCCCAGGCGGCCGTGCGGCGGGCGAGGGAGGACGTGGCGGTGGCCGGGGGCGCCCAATATCCCTCCTTGGATGCCCAGGTGGGCGTGAGCCGGACCCTGCCCGGGGTCGCCCTGGGGTTCTTTACTCCCTTCACCATCTATGCCGCCACCTTGAACGTCTCCTACACCCTGGACCTCTTCGGGGGCACCCGCCGGCGGGTCGAAGGGCTCCAGGCCCAGGCGGACCTGCGCCAATGGCAGCTCACGGGGACCTACCTGAGCCTCACCTCCAACGTCACCATCGCCACGGTCCAGGAGGCCTCCCTCGGGGAACAGCTCCAGGCCGCCCAGGCGGTCGTGACCCTCCTGGAGGAGCAGACGGCCCTCACGGGCCGGCAGGTGGAGATCGGCGTGAAGAGCCAGGGCGATCTCCTGGCCCTCCAGGCCCAGCTGGCCGCGGCCCGGGCCGCCCTGCCGCCCCTGGCCCAGCAGCTGGAGGCGGTGCGCAACCAGCTGGCGGTCTACCTTGGCGGCTATACCTCGGAGACGAAGCTCGAGCCCGTGGCCCTGGGGGGGCTCACGCTGCCCAAGGACCTGCCCGTGAGCCTGCCTTCCCAGGTGGTGCAGCGCCGCCCCGACATCCAGGCCGCCCAGGCCCAGCTCCATGCCGCCACCGCCCAGGTGGGCGTGGCCACCGCGGCCCTCCTGCCCCAGCTCACCCTGGGGGGCTCCTACGGGCCCCAGGCGTTGTCGAACCAGAACCTGTTCCAGCCGAGCAATGAGACCTGGAGCCTTTCCGCCGGGCTGCTGCAGCCCCTCTTCCACGGCGGGGCCCTGCGGGCGCAAAAGCGGGGGGCCGAGGCGGGGCTGGACCAGGCCCTGGCCGATTACCGCCAGACTGTGCTGGTGGCCTTCGCCAACGTCTCGGACGCCCTCAACGCCGTGCGCTTCGACGCCCAGTCCATGCAGGCCCAGGTGGAATCCGAGCGGGCCGCGGCCCGGTCCCTGGAACTGGCCAGGGCCCAGTACCGCATCGGCGCCGCCAGCTACCTCCAGCTGCTGGACGCCACCCGGTCCTGGCAGCTGGCGCGCATGGGCCTCATCCGGGCCCGGGCCGCCTCCCTGTCGGATACCACCGCCCTCTACGCCGCCCTGGGCGGCGGATTCTAGGAGCCCCCATGGAACCGGAGATCCTGCCCGATCCCCAGCCCAGCACCCGGAAGCGCATGGTCGTCATGATCGTGGCCGTGGGGCTCCTCCTGGGGCTCCTGGCGGGCTTCAACATCTTCAAGAACATCATGATCGGGCGGGCCCTCCGAGGGGGCCAGGAGCCCCCCCAGACCGTCACCACCACCCAGGTCCACGGGGAGCGCTGGCAGCCGACCCTGGCGGCGGTGGGCACCTTGCGCGCCATCCACGGGGCGGACCTCGCCTTTGAAGTGCCCGGCGTGGTGGTGAAGGTGGAGGCCGTGGCGGGGGCCCAGGTCCGCCCGGGACAAAACCTGGTGTCCCTCAACGACGATGCCGAACAGGCCCAGTACCGCGCCCTCCAGGCCGCGGCGGACCTGGCCAAATTGACCTTCCGGCGCGCCAAGGAACAGCTGGAGGCCCGGACCATCAGCCCCGCGGACTACGACGGCCTGGAGGCCGACCTCAAGGCCAAGGAAGCCGCCGCCAAGGCCGAGCTGGCCCTGGCGGCCAAGAAGCACCTCATCGCGCCCTTCGCCGGCCGGGTGGGCCTCATCACCACCAGCGAGGGCGCCTACGTGACCCCCGGCGTCGCGGTGGCCTCGGTCCAGCAGCTGGACCGGGTCTACGTCGACTTCGCCCTCCCCCAGCGGGAGGTGGCCAATGTGAAGCCCGGGCAGAGGGTGGACCTGAGCCTGGACGCCTATGCCGGGCGCGTCTTCAAGGGCAAGGTCACCGCGGTGAACCCCCGGGTGGATGGCGCGACCCGCAACATCCAGGTGGAGGCCACCTTCGCCAACCCGGAGCGGGCCCTCGTGCCGGGCATGTTCGCCAGCGTCAGCCTGGAATCCGGGGCACCCCAGTCCTACCTGACCCTGCCTCAGACCGCCGTGACCTACAACCCCTACGGCTCCGTGGTCTTCCTGGCGGTGCCGGGCCCCGGGGGCCTGCACGCCCAGCAGGTGTTCGTGACCACCGGCCCCACCCGAGGCGACCAGGTGGCCATCCTGAAGGGGCTGGAAGCCGGCGCCCAGGTGGTGACCAGCGGTGGGCTGAAGCTGCGCAACGGCACGCCCCTCGTGGTGGACAACAAGGTGCAGCCCGCCTCGGACCCGCATCCGGCTCCCCAGGAAAAGTGAGGCCTTTGGTCCATGAACTTCACCGACCTGTTCATCCGCAAGCCCGTGGTCGCCACGGTGGTGAGCCTGCTGATCCTCGTGCTGGGCCTGCGGTCCATCTTCAACCTCCCCGTGAACCAGTACCCCAAGACCGAGCACGCGGTGGTGACGGTGAGCACCGTCTACTACGGGGCGGACGCCACCACCGTCGGGGGCTTCATCACCCAGCCCCTGGAATCCAGCATCGCCCAGGCCCAGGGCATCGACTACCTCTCCTCCACCAGCGTCAACAGCGTCTCCACCATCACCGCCACCCTGCGCCTGAACTACAGCGCCAACAAGGCCCTCACGGAGATCACCACCCAGGTCAACGCGGTCAAGAACCAGCTCCCGCCCCAGGCGCAGCAGCCGGTGATCACGGTGCAGATGAGCGACAACACCGACGCCATGTACATGGGCTTCTACAGCGATGTCCTGCCCACCAACAACATCACGGACTACCTGGTGCGGGTGGTGAAGCCCCGGCTGGATTCCCTCCCCGGCGTGCAGACCGCCGAGATCCTGGGCGCCCGCAACTTCGCCCTCCGGGCCTGGCTGGATCCCCAGCGCATGGCGGCCCACGGCGTGACCGCCACCGAAGTGAACACGGCGCTCGCGAACAACAACGTCCTGTCCACCCTGGGCGCCACCAAGGGCCAGATGGTGAGCGTGGACCTCACGGCGGACACGGAGCTGCACACGGTGGAGGAGTTCAGGAAACTGGCCATCCGCCAGAGCGGCGGCGCCATCGTGCGCCTGGAGGACGTGGCCACCGTCACCCTCGGGGCCGACGACTACTCCTTCAACGTCTCCTTCAACGGCCGGCAGTCGGTGTTCATCGGGATCAAGGTGGCCCCCGAGGCCAACATCCTCGACGTGGCCAAGCGGGTGCGCCGGGCCTTCCCGGAGATCCAGTCCCAGCTGCCCACGGGCCTCACGGGGGAGATCGTCTACGACGCCACGGACTTCATCAACACGTCCATTGCCGAAGTCATCAAGACCCTGGCGGAGGCCCTGCTCATCGTCACCGTGGTGATCTACCTCTTCCTGGGGACCCTGCGGGCCGTGGTGGTGCCGGTGATCGCCATGCCCCTGTCCCTGGTGGGGACCTTCGCCGTCATGCTGGCCTTCGGCTACTCCATCAACCTGCTCACGCTGCTGGCCCTGGTGCTGGGCATCGGGCTGGTGGTGGACGACGCCATCATCGTGGTGGAAAACGCCGACCGGCACATGCGGGAGGGGAAGACGCCCCTGGAAGCCGCGCTCCAGGCCGCCCGGGAACTGGGGGGGCCCATCCTGGCCATGACCGTGGTGCTGGTGGCGGTCTATGTCCCCATCGGCTTCCAGGGGGGCCTCACGGGCAGCCTCTTCACGGAATTCGCCTTCACCCTGGCCGGGGCCGTGGCGGTGTCGGCCGTGGTGGCCCTCACCCTCTCGCCCATGATGTGCTCGCGGTTCTTCAAGGCCGAGCAGGACGCGGGCCGGTTCGTCCGCTTCATCGACGGCCAGTTCGAGTGGTTCCACGGGCACTACCTGCGCGTCCTCCGCAGTTCCCTCGCCACCTCCAAGGTGACCGTGGTGATGGGCGTGCTCATCCTCCTGGCCACGGGCTTCCTCTTTTCCACCTCCAAGTCCGAGCTGGCGCCCCAGGAGGACCAGGGCTTCATCATGGCCGCCCTCCAGGGGCCGCCCAGCGCCACCGTGCAGCAGATGCAGACCTATTCCGATCAGGTGTTCGGCATCGCCAAGGCGTACCCCGAGTACCAGCAGATGTTCCAGTTCACCAATGCCGGGACCGGCTTCGCGGGTCTCATCTTGAAACCCTGGGATCAGCGTAAGCGCAGCGCCGAAACGGTCCAGACGGCCTTCCAGGTGTCCTGCGCGGGCATCGCGGGGGCGACGGTGGCGACCTTCCAGCCGCCCTCCCTGCCGGGCGCCACGGGCCTCCCGGTGCAGTTCGTCATCAAGACCACCGAGCCCTTCGAGCGGCTCAACGAGGTGGCCAAGGCCGTCCTGGACAAGGCCCGCGCCAGCGGCATGTTCTTCTTCGTGGACACCGACCTGAAGATCGACAAGCCCCAGAGCACCGTGATCCTGGACCGGGACCTGGTGGCCACCCTGGGGCTCACCCTGCAGGACGTGGGCGGGGCCATGGGCAATGCCCTGGGCGGCGGCTACGTGAACTACTTCTCCATCGGAGGGCGTTCCTACCGGGTCATCCCCCAGGTCCTCCAGGTGGACCGGCTGAACTCCGGCCAGGTGCTGGACTACTACGTCCGCACGGCGGACGGCACCATGCTGCCGGTGTCCACCCTGGCTTCCATTCAAAACACGGTGGTGCCGCAGTCCATCAACCGGTTCCAGCAGCTGAATTCCGCCACCATCTCCGGCGTCTACGGCCCCTCCTTCTCCCAGGAGCAGGTGCTCGACTTCTTCCGCAAGGCCCTCAAGGAGGTCGCACCTCCGGGCTACCAGTCCGACTACTCCGGCGTGTCCCGCCAGTTCATGCAGGAGGCCGGCGGCTTCCTCATCACCCTGGCCTTCGCCATCATCATCGTCTTCCTGACCCTGGCGGCCCAGTTCAACAGCCTGCGGGATCCCCTCATCATCCTGGTGTCTGTGCCCATGGCCCTGTTCGGCGCCATGATCTTCATCAACCTCGGCGCGGCCACCCTCAACATCTACACCCAGGTGGGCCTGGTCACGCTCATGGGCCTCATCAGCAAGCACGGCATCCTCATCGTGCAGTTCGCCAACGAGCTTCAAGCCGCGGGCCACTCCCGCCTCGAGGCCGTCACCGAGGCCGCCGCCATCCGTTTGCGCCCCATCCTCATGACCACCGCCGCCATGGTGCTGGGGGTGTTCCCCCTGGTCATCGCCGGCGGGGCCGGCGCCGCGGGGCGCCGGGCCATGGGCCTGGTGATCTTCACGGGGCTCTCCATCGGGACCGTGTTCACGCTGTTCGTCGTCCCGGCCTTCTACAACCTGTTCGGCGCCGAGCGGAAGGCCTAGGGCTTTGAATTTGGGCATCCGCCGGGCGGGGGCCCGTTTCCCCGTGGGCTTATGCTTCTGGAAGACGTCATCGGCCGCGCCCGGGGGAGGAACCGGGTCCGGCCTCCCAGCCCAAGGGGTCCCATGCTCAGGAAGGCCTATCCGTGGTTCATCCCCGTGCTTGCCCTCGGCGCCCTGGGCCTGGCCTGCCGGCCCCCCGAGAAGGGCGGTCCCCAGCCTGTCCCCGGTGAGCAGCCCGCGGGCCTCGCCCAGGTCCCCGCGGCGGAAGTGAAGGCGAGGCAGGCCGTCCAAGGCGCCAAGGGCGAACAAGGGGCCGCCGGGGAAAGGGGGACGGAACCCCCGCCGCCGCCCACCCCAGCCGCCGACGCCGCCAAGGTGGCCACCGGCGACAGGGATTGGAGCGTGCGGCAGGTGGCCGTGGCCCTCCTGAAGGATCAGGGTGTCCTGGCGAGGGTCGCCCTGGGCGATGAAGACGCGGACATCCGCAAGCTGGCGGTGAGCCGGTTGACGGACCAGGCCGCCCTGGCCCGGGTCGCCAGGGGCGACAAGGTCTGGAGCGTGCGCCGGGCCGCCGTGACCCGGCTCACGGATCGGGCGGTGCTCGACCAGGTCGCCACGAGCGATCCCGATCCCGACATCCGGAAGCTCGCTCTGGACAAGCTGGAAAACCGGCCCGTCGCGCCCTGAATCGGGGCGATCTTCACGGGGTCCGTTCGATGGATCCGGGTCCCGCGCCGGACTGCTTCAGGTTGGGCAGGAAGACGGCCACCAAGCCGATGAGGGGGAGGAAGGCGCAGACCCGGTAGACGTATTCGATGCTGGTCAGGTCGGCCAGGCGTCCCAGGGCCGCCGCGCCGATGCCGCCCATGCCGAATGCGAAGCCGAAGAACAGGCCGGAGACCGCGCCGATCTTGCCCGGGATCAACTCCTGGGCGAACACCAGGATGGCGGAAAAGGCCGAAGCCAGCACCACCCCGATGATGACCACCAGCACCCGGGTCCAGAACAGGTTGGCGTGCGGCAGGGCCAGCGTGAACGGAGCGACGCCCAGAATCGACGCCCAGATCACGTATTTCCGTCCGACGCGATCGCCGATGGGGCCCCCGATCAGCGTTCCGATGGCGGCGGCGAACAGGAACAGGAACAGGTGGGCCTGGGCGTGCTGCACGGACAGGTGGAACCTGCTCATCAGGTAGAACGTGAAATAGCTGCCAATGCTGGCCAGGTAGAAATACTTGGAGAAGATCAGCAGCAGCAGGATGCCGATGGCAAACCCGGTCCGGCCCCGCGACAGGGGCTGGGCGACTCCCACATGGGTCGACTTCCCCCGCTGGCCCAGCCGGTGCACGGCGTACCACTTGCTGATCTGCACCAGGACCAGGATCGCCAGCAGGGCGACCAGGGAGAACCAGGCGATGCTGCCCTGGCCATAGGGCACGATGATCGCGGCCGCCAGCAGCGGACCCGAGGAACTGCCCAGGTTCCCGCCCACTTGAAACAGGGATTGGGCCAGACCGTGCCGGCCGCCGGAGGCCATCCGGGCCACCCGGGACGATTCCGGGTGGAAAATCGCAGAGCCCGTGCCGACCAGGGCGGCGGCCACGAGCAGCATCCCGAAGTTCACGGCCACCGACAGGAGCAGGAGGCCGGCCAGGGTGAAGCCCATGCCGAAGGGCAGGGAATACGGCTGCGGCCTGCGATCGGTGTAGAAGCCGACCATGGGCTGCAGCAGGGAGGCGGTGATCTGGTAGACCAGCGTGATCAGGCCGATCTGCCCGAAGGTGAGGTGGAATCCCCCCTTGAGCACCGGATAGATCGCCAGGATCAGGGACTGGATCATGTCGTTCAGCAGATGCGAAAAACTGATCGCGCCCAGGACCTTGAAGGCCGTGCCGTGGGCCTGATCGGCCGGACCCGCGAGGCCGATGCCGGAATTCGGAAGGGTCGAAGTGGAATCCGTCAT
>JARLGO010000485.1 GCA_031292655.1 Geothrix sp. | reverse complement strand
TGAGCTTCGCCCATCTCCACCTGCACACCGAGCACTCCCTTCTGGACGGGCTCACCCGCATCCCCGAACTCGTGAAGAAGTGCCGGGCCTCGGGCATGCCCGCCGTGGCCGTCACGGACCACGGGAACATGTTCGGCATGATGAAGCTCTTCGACGCCTGCGAGAAGACCCAGGATGCCGACGGGAACTGGGCCGTGAAGCCCATCCTGGGCTGCGAGGTCTACGTGGCCCCCAAGACCCGCTTCGACAAGAAGCTCGAGGCGAAGAACACCACCGGCGAGGAGGGCCTGGAGGACTGCGTGGACCCCAGCGGCTCCCGCGACGCCGGCTACCACCTGGTGCTGCTGGCGAAGAATCCCGCGGGCTTCGCGAACCTCTCCAAGCTGGTGTCCGCGGGTTTCACCGAGGGCTTCTACTACAAGCCGCGCGTGGACAAGGACCTCCTCCGCCAGCACAGCGAAGGCCTCATCGCCCTGTCGGCCTGCCTGGGCGGCGAGGTGCAGGCCCGCATCCTGCAGAACCGGCTGGACCAGGCGGAACGCGTGTCCCGCGACTTCCGGGACATCTTCGGCGAGGACTTCTACCTGGAGATCCAGGACCAGGGCTTCGACAAGGAGCGGGAGATCATCCCCTTCCAGAAGGAGCTCGCCGCCCGGCTCGGCATCCCCCTGGTGGCCACCAACGACGCCCACTACCTCAACCACGAGGACGCCGACCTGCACGACACGCTGCTTTGCATCGGCACGAAGACCACCAAGGCCAAGGAGAAGCGCATGCGCTTTTCCACGGACCAGTTCTTCGTGAAGACCCCCGAAGAGATGCGGGCCGTGTTCCCGGGAAACCCGGAGTACCTGGAACGCACCCTGGAGATCGCCGCCAAGGTGGACCTCTTCCCCATCACGCGAAGGCCCGTCACACCGCGCTTCCCCGTGCCCGCAGGCTACGACCTCGACTCCTATTTCCTGCATGTCGCCAAGGAGGCCTTCGAGCAGCGCATGGGCGAATGCCGCCCCCTCTGGCAGGCCGGCGCCCTGAAGCACGCGGAGGAGAAGTACCGGGAGCGGCTGACCTTCGAGCTGGACATGATCCTCAAGATGGGCTTCCCCGGCTACTTCCTGCTGGTCTGGGACTTCATCTCCAAGGCCCGGGAGATGGGCGTGCCCGTGGGACCGGGCCGCGGATCGGCGGCCGGGAGCATCGTGGCCTGGTCCATGAAGATCACCGACATCGACCCCATGCAGTACGACCTGCTCTTCGAGCGCTTCCTCAATCCCGAGCGCGTGTCCATGCCCGACGTGGACATCGACTTCTGCCGGGATGGCCGCCAGAAGGTCATCGACTACGTGACGGAGAAGTACGGCCAGGACAAGGTCTGCAACATCATCACCATCAACCAGCTCAAGACCAAGGCCGTGATCAAGGACGTGGCCCGGGTCTTCGAGAAGGACTTCGCCTTCGCCAACAACCTCACCAAGCT
>JARLGO010000484.1 GCA_031292655.1 Geothrix sp. | reverse complement strand
GTGATGATCGTGGGAAAGCGCCGGTAGCGCTCCTCCATGAGCTTGAAAAAGACGTTGGACTGTTCGGGCCGCGTGACCAGGTACCCCAGTTCGTCAATCAGGATGATCGGGAAGCGCGCGTAGTGGTCCAGCAGCTTGCGGGTGGAGCGGTCCGCCAGGGAGGAGAACATCTCCTCGAACAGGTCCTGGGCCCGGATGAACAGGCCCCGGTAGCCGTTCTGGAGGGCCTTGAGCAGGATCCCGGTGGCGAGCCCCGTCTTGCCCACACCCGTGGGGCCGATGAACACGATGTTCTCGGCCTTGGGGATGAAGTCCAGCTCGGCGAATTCCTTGAGCTGGCGCGGGTTCACGCCCGGCTGGCGCTTGAATGGGAAGCTCTCCAGGCTCCACTTCTCCGGGATCCTGGCCTGCCGGATCCGTGTCGCCAGGGCCTTCTCCTGGCGATGGTGGTACTGCTCCCGCAGAAGCCTGGCCAGGAAGTCCTCGTAGGTGGCCTGGCCCTTGCGCGCCCTGGCCACCTCCGCAGCGAGAACCTCCTTGATGCGCCCCAGGTGCAGGTTTTCGAGCAGTTGTTCGAGGTCATCCTTCATGGCCTTCCTCCCTCAGCACGAAGTAGTCCTTCCGGACGTTGCGCAGCACCATCCGCTCCAGCCGGTCCAGATCGAGCATCCCGTAAGGCATGGCCTCGAACACCGCCTCGAGGAAGGGCGCCCGGGGATAGTCCCGCAGCAGGCTGAGCAGCCGCTTCAACGTGCGCACGGTTCTGCCGGGGAACCGGACCTTCAGCGCCACCACATAGGCCTCCAGACGCGGTTCCAATGTCAGCAGTGCCACCTCCACGGGGAGGGGACCCGCCTTGGGCCGCCCCTCGCCCCGGCTTGGCCGGTGCTCCTTCAGGGTGAACCGCTGGTTGTGCGCGTCCCAAGGCCGGGGGTGCGAGGCCACCCGGCGGGGGCCATCGAACACCTCGATCCGCTGCTGACTTTCCCGGATCTCCACCTGCCGCCCGATCAGCGGGTAGGGCACCGAGAAGGCGTTGCGGTGCACGTTGACATGGCCTTCCCCGTCCACGATCCGATGGTGCAGCCGGTAGACCTCCGGGACATAGGCGGGCAGCGGCTTGAGCAGCGGCTGCTCGCGGGCGAACAGGTCGATGGGGCGGGCGTGGAGGTCACGCTTCTCCTTGGCGTTGGCCATCTCGCACCATTGCCGGGCCTGGCGGTTCAAGTCCTCCCAATCCTGGAACTCGCGGCCCGCGAGGAAATTCCCCTCTACGTACGCAAAATTTCGTTCCACTCTCGCGCTGCGGTTGGCATCGCCCTTCTCATGGGCCCGGAACACGAACCCCAGGCGCGAGGCGAACGCCTCCATTTCCGGCGCGGGGATCATGGCCTCCCCCGTGCCCTGGGACACCACGACGTGGGTGTTGTCGATCATGCAGCGCGCGCAGGCACCGCCGAAATACTGGAGGGCCTCGGTGAGGAACACCTTGCACCAGAACCGGTCGAAGGTCGGGTAGTACTGCATGAACAGGACCCGTGAGTAACACAGGACGAGGCTGGCGCACTGGACCTGGCGGACAGCGCCGCCGATCTTTACCCGATGCGGGCTGGTATCGTGCTGCATTTCCTCCGCTTCAGCAAAGGTGTAGCGCCCTGCGGGTGGCTTGGGCTTGGAGCCGATGCCGTGGCGGCGGCAGAAGCCGGTGAGGGCCTGGTAGGAAAGGTCCGCCCCCTGATCCCTGAGCTTCTCGTGCACCCGGACCAAATTGCCCCGGCAGGCCTTGAACTCGCGCAGGATCTCCTCCCGCCAGGGTTCGGCCTTCTCTGGCCGGTCCGGTTCCGGGACCGCCCGGCTTCCCGAGCGCAGCACGGCTTTGACGCTGCCCCGGGCCTTCTGGCAAGCCTTGGCGATGGCCCGGATGGACAGGCCTTCCTCATGAAGCCTGAGGATGACGGTGCGCAGATCTTCGTCAAGCATGGTCGATCTCCTTCTCGAGGCGGATGAACAGGGCCTGGCAATCGGACTGGGCCTGGCGGAATACCCGGGGCGGGATCGAAAGCGAGGCCTCCGCCCCGGCCCGGGCCAGGGCCCGGCGGGCCACCGCCGACAGTGCCTTCAGGTCGCCGCCCAGGGCTGCGGGATCCTCCTGGAGAACCCGCAGGAACAGCCGGGGATCCTCCAGGATCCGCGCCCGGACCTGGTCGTTCCCCTTCAGCCATCCCACCTGGAGCGCCGCCGCTTCCCGGGTGGAAAGCTGGGCCTGGGCCAATGCCTCAGCGATCTTCTGGAGGTCGGCGGCATTGCCGCGCGACAACGGGGCCAGCACCTTCATGGCCGTGTCCGGAGCGAGCCGGCCAGTCCGCACCAGATCCTGTACCGCCGCCGGCAGCTCCCGTACCAGGGCCAGCCGCCGCGACACCCAGCCCGTGGTCCGGTCGAAACGCCGGCCCAGTTCGCCCATGGACAACTCGAACCGGTCCCGCAGCTCCTGCAGAAGCCATCCCTGCTCGAACGGACTCTCCCGGCGGGAGGTGCGCATCAGCCGTTCCAGAACCAGCGCCTCGGCCTCACCCATGGTCCATACGGTGGCCTGGGCGAGGTCACGCCTCAGCCGTTTGAGCGCGCGCAGGCGCTTGTAGCCGTCCAGCAGGACGTAGGCGCCCCCGGGCTCGGCGGGCAGGACCACCACCGGGCAGAGTTGCCCCCGTTCGGCCAGGGAGGCCAGGATCTGGCGCTCCCGGCGCGGGTCCCGCTGCCGCAGGGCCTCGTAGCGCAGTTCGATCTGGTGGTGTTCGAGGTCCATGCAGCCGCCCGGGGAATCGGCCAACAGGGTAGAAAACCCCGGGCGGTGGGGGGAAGGTCGTCTCGCATGGAGAAGGGGACTAGTATGTTTTTAATTCATTGACTCCATTATGGGTTGGGCGGAACCTGCGTCTCGTGGCCCGGGATTGAGGACTTTGTCGATACCTCGTGATTTCATTTGGGTTGCACGAGAACTACGTCTCGCGACTGGCGCAGGAGGACTTTCCCGGTCTCCTGGACCAGGGTGGCCACTTTCAGCCCGACTACCTTCCTGGCATACCTCCAGTCGATCGTCTCCAGGGGGATCACCTGGTCCCTGGCAGACGGGTCGACCTTCACCAACTTGGCGGTGAACCGGGTCTGAGGATCGTAGTCAGGGTCGCGCTCATGAAACCGGGCGCAGGCCTGGCGATGCCGCTCCTTCTGGCAGGCTGGATTCCCACAGACGTGCTGCCGCTCGCCAACCATCCGGTCGGGGCGGAACTACTTGCCGCAAATCCCGCAGGGTCGGGGTTTGAACATGCCAGCCTCCTGGAGGATGAATGCCTCCAGGGTGTCCTCCCTCAAATTCCGACACCAGGAAGAAGGAGGTGGGGGTGGGTCGATGCTGGAGAGCAGACCCGGGTCAGATTAGCTGGGCGCTGTAGCTATGGGGTCCCGATCCGAAGGCAAGCGCAGCCTGTGGCATGAAACCGTCTGGATCCTGGCCATTCTGGAGCAGGCTGTTCGCGGCATCGTGCGCATGCGTTCGGTTGCCCAGGCGTGGAAACTTGCGCTTCCTCATCTGCCTGAAAGATCAAGGCGGAGGCGGTTGCAACGCCAGGGATTACCGCGTTGTTAAGTTAGCGCCTATG
>JARLGO010000483.1 GCA_031292655.1 Geothrix sp. | reverse complement strand
GGGTGGCCAAGGTGTCCAGTTCCGCCCGCCAGGGGGCCAGGGCCGGGGCCTCTCCTGCACGCACCCGGGCCAGATCCGCCAGCAGGCGGAGGAGCAGTTCCAGGGGCTGCCGCAGTTGCTCGCCCTGGGCCTGGACGGATTCCTTTTCCGGCAGGAGGGGGCCGGCCGCCTCGCCGAAGGGACGCCCCCCCATCAAGGCGATCCAGGCTTCCACCTGGGCCTCGGCCCGGCGGAAGGCGGCCTCGTCCAGGAACCGCAGGCTGCCCTCGCCGAGCGCGGCCCAGCGGTCCTGGTCCGGGTCCTGCCACCCGTTCCGCTGGGCCACGGCCCAGGCCTCCCGGGCGGCGAGGGGCGCGAAGGAGAGGCGCTCGCAGCGGCTGCGGATGGTCTGCAGCAGGGCCTCGGGGCGGTGGGTGACCAGGATGAAGTGGGTGTCCGGCGGCGGCTCCTCGAGGGTCTTGAGCAGGATGTTGCCGCTGGATTCGTTGAGGCGGTGCGCCTCCTCCACCAGGATCCAGCGGTGGCAGCCCATGGGCGGCGCCAGGGCCGCCCACTCGATGACGCCCCGGCTGAAGCGGGGCTGGTGGTTCGAGTCCAGGCCCTCCCGGATCTGGTCGATGCGGATCACGCCGGACTTGCCTTCCGGCGTGGTCCGCAACAGGTTCGGCAGCTCAAAGGGCAGGTCGTCGCCCGCGAACAGCAGGCAGCCTTCGCAGCGGCCGCAGGCGGACCTCCGGAAGCAGAGCTCCCGCTGGGCCAGCTCCAGGGCCACCCGGCGCTTGCCGATGCCGTCGGGCCCCGTGAAGAGCAGGGAGCCCCGGATGCGGCCGTCCTGCAGGCGCTCCAGGAGGCGCTGGCGGATGGCCTGGTGGCCCACGATGTCCGGGGAGTACATCAGTCCACCTCGAACCCGGCCGTGCGCAGCAGGGGCGCCACCCGGGACCAGACGGACGCCTCCACCTGGTCCACGGGGTCGCGAGCCGGGATGAGGGCCACCCGGTTGGGATGGTTCTGGGCGATGACGAGGAAGCGGTTCCGCACCCGCCGGTGGAACTCCAACTCGGCCTCGTCGAACCGCGTCTCCGCGAACCCGCTGCCCAGGGCCAGGTTGCGCACCTCGACGCGCTGGAGGGAGGCTTTGGGATCCATGTCCAGCAGCAGGGTCAGGCGCGGCTTGAGCCCTCGCAGCACCAGCTCGCTGAGGCGATCCAGCGAGGCCTCGGGCACGCCGTTGGCGCCCTGATAGGCCCGAGTGGAATCCTCGAACCGGTCCACCAGGACGATCTTTCCCGCGGCCAGGGAGGGCCGGATCACGGTTTCGAGGTGCTGGGCCCGGTCGGCATAGAACAGCAGCAGCTCGGCTTCCGGGCACCAGGTCTCGCCGCTGGCATGCTGTTCGAGCAGGAGGCGGCGCAGCTCGCGCCCCAGGGTGGTGCCCCCGGGTTCCTTCGACACCACCAGGGGCAGACCGAGACGCCGCAGGCGCTCCGACAGGCGCAACAGCTGGGTGGACTTACCCGAGCCCTCCACCCCCTCGATGGTGATGAACACGCCCTGCACAGGACCTCCCTGGTTCGAGGATACCCGGCCCCAGTGAAGTGCAGGGGCCGGGCGACAGAGCCAGGACACGGTGCTATCCTGCTCGAAACGCCAGGAGTGACCGGTGGCCGAAGCGATCCATTGCCCGAGCTGCACCACCCGCTACCGCCTTCGCCCCGAGCGGCTGAAGCCGGCCACCCGCCGGGCAAAATGTTTCAGCTGCGGCAGCGTGTTCCCCGTGGAGGATATCGTGCGGCGGCTGCTGGCCCCCCCCGCCGAGGAGACCCCCCGGATCTCCCCGCCGGATCCGATGGATGGGGTAGACGTGGCCCCGCAGCAGGAAACGGCGATGGCTTCCACGCCGCCCCTCACCCTGATGGATCTGGAGATCACGGACCCGGGGCTCCTGGAGAAGACGCTCGTGGCGGCTCCGGACTCCCTGCCCGAGGCCAAGGCCGAAGCGGCCGGTACCTACCCCCCCGAGATCACTGAAACCACGCTTTCGGGCTACACCTCCGCCCGGGACGCCATCGACAAGCTGTTTGGGGCGGCCCCTCGGACCGACCTGGCCCTGAAGCTCCATCCCGAGGCGAGCCCCATGGATCTGGAGGCGACCCTGTCGGCCTTCGAGGACACCCTCGGCGCGTCGAATTCCACCATGAGCCTTTCGCAGGCGGATATCCAGGCCGCCCTCGCGGCCTCGCCGGCCCACTCCCCGGCTGCGGCGGCGCCCACTCCGGCCGAGCCTGCCGCGCCCCTTCGGACCTCCCCCATGGCCACGGAAGAGCGCCCCCCCGCGGGCCCCCGGCCGACGGTCCCCCGGTCCTTCGCCTCCCTTCCCGATTCTCCAGAGACCAGCGAGGAGATGCTGCGCCTGAAAATCGGCGAGGACATCTACACAGGCCTCACGATGGGGCAGTTGATCGACTGGGTGGAGGAAGGCCGCATCCTCGAGAACCACCTGGTGGCAAGGCAGCACAGCGAGAACTGGCTGGAGGCCCACAAGGTGCCCGGGTTGCGTCCCGCCTTCGAGCGCCTCCGTCGGGAACGGAGCGTCGTGGCACCCAGTCCGGATTCAGGGCCCGGAGATCCGTCCCCCAAGAAGAGCCTCTTCGGCGGACTGTTCGGAAAGAACTGACATGCAGATCCTCCTTCTCGCCGCCGCCCTGGGCCTGGCCCAGGAACCACCGGTCCAGATCCCACCCCCCCCCAGGGAAGCTCCCGCCCAGGCCCCAGCCCAACCCCCGGCCCCCGCCGAGCCTCCCAAGGTCCAGGCCCCGCCCCCCGGGGCGGCCGCCCACCCGGTCCCGGCGGCCCCACTCGCCTTCTATTCCGAGCGTTTCGCCTACGCCTGGGATCGCACCATCCCCCTGTCCATCAACCTGGACGGCCTGAAAGTGACCCGCATCTTCTTCAACAAGCGCGTCCTCGAGTCGGGGTTCTTCAACCTCATGAAGGGCGCCGAATTCGGCACCAGGGCCCAGATCGAAGTCACCAACACGGCCCAGGTTCCCAAGGTGCCCGGCTTTGCCGTGGCCGTCCTGGACAAGGATGGGCGCCTCCTCGGCGTGGCTTCCGGTGGCACCAAATTCGGCACCGTCGCGCCCGGGGAGACGGAGACCTTCGACCTGAACTTCACGCAAGTGAAGGAGCGCCTCGCCTCGGGCGACAAGTTCCTCCTGGCCATCGAGCTGAGGGATTAATTGGCCTCCTGCCCATGGAAGTGGGCCAGGATCTCTGCCGGTGTGGCCGTGGCCGTGCCGACCTTGGCCACCACCACCCCGGCGGCGGCATTGGCCAGCATGGCGGCGTCGCGCCAGTCGGCCCCCGCCGCGATGGCGGCGCTGAAGGCGGCGATGACGGTGTCCCCGGCCCCGCTCACGTCGAACACTTCCCGGGCCTCCGTGGGGATCATCCAGGGGGCCGCATGGTCGGAATCCGGGCCGAAGAGGGCCATGCCCCGCTCGCTGCGGGTCACCAGCAGCCCCTTCAAGCCCACCTCGGCCATGAGGGCCCGGCCGGCGATGGTCACTTCCATATCGGACTTCGCGGGGCGGGAGGTCAGCTCCGAGGTCTCCTTGGTGTTGGGCGTCATCAGGGTGGCGCCCCGGTACAGGGCCTTGTGGGCGGGCTTCGGATCCACGATCCAAGGCAGGCCCCGGGCCGCGCAGAGGGCGCGCACGGCGTCCATGACGGGCTCGCTGACCGTGCCCTTGGCGTAGTCGGACACGATGAGAGCCGAAGCCGTGCCGATTGCCCGTTCCAGCCGGTCCTTCAGGCCCAGCAGGACGGCCGCGTCCGGGGGGCCAGACTCCTCCCGGTCGATGCGGAGCATCTGCTGCTGCTGGCCGATGACCCGGGTCTTGATGATGGTGGGCCGGGAGGTGTCCAGCACCAGCCCCGAAATGGAGACACCGAGGCCCGTCAGCAGCCCCAGGACCCGGTCCCCCGCCGAGTCCTTCTGGAGGGTGCCGACCAGCAGCGGCTCGGCCCCCAGGGCCTTGAGGTTGGACGCCACGTTGGCCGCGCCGCCCAGCACCGCCTGTTCACGGGTGACCCTCACGATGGGGACCGGGGCCTCTGGAGAGATGCGATTCACCTCGCCAAAGAGGTACTCGTCCAGCATCACATCGCCCAGCACGGCCACCTTGCGGCCTTCCATGCGCCGGAGCAGAGACTCGGCCTGGGAACGATCCAGTCTCATGGCCGCGCCTCATGTGCGGCCACCCTTCGGGCGGCAATGGCCTTCGCCCATTCCGTGGCCCTCCGCTCATGCTTCGGGCTCACTTCTCCACCTTCGTCGCCGCGTCCACCAGCATGACGGGGATGCCGTCTTCGATGGGGTACAGGAGGCCACAGGCCTGGCATCGAAGCCCATCGGCCTGCTCCACCACATCGCCATGGCAGGCTGGACAGCAGAGGATCTCGAGAAGGCGGGGATCGAGGGGCATGGGAAAAAGCTAGCAGGTGTCAGCCGCCGCCAGTCAGCAAAAATGGAGGGCCCGATGGAACAGGCCCTCCATCAATAGAGCCCCAGGACAACCCTGACCATCATGTTTGGATCGCAGGTGGCTTCGGGTTGTCCTGGGGCCTTGGTGAACTGGTGCCTTGGCGGTGTCCTTTCGTGTTTACGGATCGTGTTTTCGGACGGATGAGGGATCAGAAGGCCTTGGCGATGGTGAAGGTCAGGCGGCCCTTGCCGATGTTCCGACCCATGGCGTTGTCATAGCCGAGATCCTTGGTGTCCGCGTTCGTGCCCGCCAGGGTCAAGGTCCAATCCTTGAGCGCGACCGCGAGGCCCAGCTTGTAGTCCGTGTAGCCGAGCAGGGAGTTGGTCGCTGAGGAGCTGGTGTTGAAGGTGGTCTTGCCGCCATGGGCCAGCACGGTCCAGCCACTTTCCCCCAGGGGGATGGCTAGGCTGAGATCCACGTAGCTGGAGCCCTCGGCATCGGCGATCCCGAAGTCGCCTCCGCTGATCACCCGCGAGTACTTGAGGCTCGCCCAGCTGTACCCAAGACCGAGGTAGGCCTCCGTGGTGTTGGGGTTGAAGCCCCCGGCGCCCCTGTAGTCACCGGGATAGAGGTAGCGGTAGAGGCCGAGGTCCAGGGTCCAGTCCTTGGCGAAGGCCCACTTGTAACCTCCGAACACGTCCGCTTCCACGCCCGCGGAAACGGGTCCGGAAAATCCCGGCGTATCCGTGATCCAGGTGATGTTGCTAAAACTCGTGCTCAGGTAGAAGCCGGTGGGATGCACCAGATCCAGTTCCGCCTGGACCGTGGGCCTGCCGTCCGTCTGGGTGAGCCCGCGGAAGATGTACTGGGAACCGATGGTGGTCGAACCGGTCAAGGCGAACCCAAGGATCGAAGGCGGTGAGGGCGGCGCGGGCGCCGGCGCGGCCGGGCTCTGGGCCAGCAGGTGGGCGGTCAGCGCCGCCGCCAGAAAGAGGGCCTTGGGAAAGGGCATGTCATGCTCCAGAAAAAGGGGGGAGGGCAGCCTCATGGACTCAGGGGTGGAAGTGTCCCAAGGCCCGCGGAGACTGGATCTGAGGGGTCGACTGGCTCGAGGCGGCCCCGCTGGCGCAACCCTTGGGATCGGCGGCAAAGAGCGGGGAGATGGCCGCGAGGGCCACCGCCACCGCGAAGGCCCTGGGCAGGGCTCGCCCCTTCACGGGATACCATTCCTCTTCCAGGGGGTCGCTGAAGGCCACGGTCCTGGGTGTCTGCTGTGATCGGCCTGCCATGGTCCCCTCCCCTCCGCGAATCCGGGGGGCCGGCCATCGGCCCCGCTTGCCAGACTGAAGAGCAGGAAGCGTGCCCGGAGTAGATAAAGGGTCGATAATTTTCTTAAATGTTATTATTATTTGTTTTAAATTCGTGTTTAAAGATGAAATCGATGATTTATGATTGAACGATTTTGTAATGAATATTCATATTTATTACTTTTTTGTATTATCCATCTTGAAACCACCCGCCCCGTTCAGCCCAAAAACCGCCCGGCCGCAGGTGTAGCAGAAGCGCCTTCGGCCCGCGGCATTCGCCGATGCTCACCCACGGGAAAGGGCGAATCGGCAGCTGGTTTCCGGGGTGCCGCCCGGCCGGTCAGAGCGGGCGAAGGTTCCCCCCTCAGGCCCTGGCTGCCCCGCCGAACTGCACGACGAGTCCCCCCAAGATGATGATGGCGATGCCGACCCAGGTGGAGGCAGGCACGGCCTCATGAAAGAGGAACCGACCGGCCAGGACGCTGACGGCGGCGAAGACGGCGACGTAGACCCCCAGCAGCTTGGAGAAATCCCAAGGGACGAGGTTGACCACCACGCCATAGCTACCCAGCATGATGAAGCCCAGGGCCATGAAGGCGAACCCACCCCCGCGCAGGCCCTT
>JARLGO010000104.1 GCA_031292655.1 Geothrix sp. | reverse complement strand
GCGCCAGCGGAACCGCTGGCAGCGGGGCCTGCTGGATTCGCTGTGGATCCACCGGGAGATGTGGTTCAACGCCGAGTTCGGCCGCATCGGGCTCTTCTCCATGCCCTACTTCCTGATCTTCGAGGCCGCGTCGCCGATCATCGAGATCACGGGCTACGGGTTCTTCTTCTATGCGCTCTTCGAAGGCAAGGTCCACGCTCCCTTCGCGGCGGCCTTCTTTTGCGTGGCCCTGCTCCTGGGCGTCGTCAACAGCCAGGTGGCGGTCCTGCTGGAGCAGATCGCCAACCATCCCTACCAGCGGGCCCGCGACTGGGCCATGCTGCTGATCTGCGGGGTGCTGGAGAACTTCGGCTTCCACCAGCGGACCCTGCTTTGGCGGCTCAAGGGCATTCTCGACTGGTACCGGGGCAAGGAGGGCTGGGGCCACATGCAGCGCAAGGGAATCTCGCCTTCCTGATCCCTCGCGCGGTCCTTCAAGGGCTCCTCAGGGCCGCTTCATGGAAATCGTCACGATCCCCTTGGGGGCCGAGACCAACACCGCCCCGGGCTCGAGGGAGGTGGCCGAGCCCTGGGAGATCCTGGGCTCGGTCCATTCTGGAGGAACGCATAACGGAAGGTCCGCAATGGGCAGGGGCAGGGTCAGCCGGATGGTGGCGGCCTCCGGGCTCAGGGATACATCCACGCCGGCGCGGTCCCGGGCCTCCCACCACTGGCCGAACCCCCCGAGCGTCCCGAACCAGGCCCGGCCGACCCAGGGCTTCACGAAGGACTGTTCGAAGCGGAGCTTGTCCTCCAGGTTGTTCGGGTGGATGAGCAGCACATAGGCGCCCCCATAGCGCGCAATCTTTTCCGCGAGGGCCTGCGCGGCGGGCAGGCGCAAGGTGAAGTCCCCCACGTCGATGTCGCTCATGGTGACGGGGAATTCGTAGATTGGAAGCTCCTGGGCGCCCCGCCGGTCCCGGTTCTGCTGGTAGGGGAAATGGGTCAGCACATTGGCCGCCGTGAGGGAGGACACGTAGCGGTAGCCACAGGCCTGCAGGGCCTGGGGCAGGGCCACGGGATTGGCCAGGTAGCCGGGCCGGAAGGCCACCACCGGCCGATCCGGCAGCATGGATTCGATGAGGTACTTGCTGACGCGCAGCTCCCCGAAGATGGATGCCCCCGTGGTGCGGGCCCGGTCCTGGACGAAGGGGTGGTAGTCCGGGAACCGCTCGAGGCCATCTCCCAAGGGCAGGGAGGCGAAGACCGGCGTGTGGCAGACGGAATGGCTGGCCACCTCATGGCCCATCGCGGCGATCTTTTGCATGGTGGCCATGGCGCGGGCATCGAAGAAGGCGGCGTCCTCATAATCCTTTACGTACTTCGTCTGAAGGAAATAGGTGGCCGGGATGCCCAGCGAGCGCTCGAACTCCGCAAAGGTGGACGAGTAACCCACGGACTTCATGAAGTCCACGTCGTGGGTGACGAGCATGGCCAGCGGCTTCCCCTGGGGCACCGTCCCGAGGGTGACGGCCGCGGGATTGGCCTCGGTGTAGATCCGGGCCAGGAGGCGCAGGAAGACGTCGCCCGTGGGCTCGAAGTCGTTGGCGTAGGCCCGGGCGAACCACTCGTCGCGTCCGCTCTGGCCGCGGTAGAGGATGGTCGGCACGTTGAATCCGAACACGTAGGTCCGGCCGAGCCCCTTGTGCTGCCGGACGATGGCGGCGCTGCCGTCCTCGTAGGAGGCCAGCCGCTCCGCCCCGGGGGCCAAGCGGGTCCAGCCCAGGCCGGAAAGGGAGGATTCCTCGGAAAGGCCCAGGCGGAGGTGGCGCTCGGCCGGATCCACCAGACCGATGTAGCCGATCCCGGCCGGGTCGAAGTCCAGCTTCCGGCGATGGGCGAGCTGGCCTCCCTCCACCCCGAGCAGCGGCCGGAACAGCCGGTGGAACTCGCCCAGCACGATCAGCGTCCCGCCCCCTTCCACGAAGTCCGGAACCTCATAAAGGGCCGCGGGAGACAGGTTCGGATAGACCAGGACGACCCGGTGCTTCAGGGCCGAGGCCAGGTCGCGGACCACTTGGATGGGGACGCCGATCGCTTTCAGGCCATGCACGAGGGGGAGCCACCGGCTGTCGGGGTCCGTGATGAGCAGGGCCATCCGGGATGCCTCGCCCTCGGCGTAGACGGAGCAGGGCGTGTTGAGGTCGGGCAGGAGGCGCGAGGCCTCGATGGGTCCGGGCGGGGCAAGGGCCTTGTCCCGGGGGAGTTGACCCGCCCGGGCCAGAGCAAGGGCCAGGGGCACGCACAGGATGATCGACAGGTGGCGGCGTTTCATTCCGGGATCCTCGGCGGGCGGTGGAACCTGCAGGCGGGTCCGCCCCAGGGGCCCTCATGAGTGATGGGCGCCATGGGGCCTACCAGGCCAGGAGGCGCTGGAGCTCTGATCTCACCGCGGCCGCGGAGGGCAGGCAGGCCGCCTCCAGGGGCGGGCTGGCGGGAGTGGGGGTGTCCGCCGCGCCCACCCGCAGGACCGGCGCGTCGAGCCAGGGGAAGCAGGTCTCGCCGATGCGGGCGGCCAGTTCCGCGCCGGGGCCGTAGGTGCGGGGGGCCTCCGTGAGCACGAGGACCCGGTGGGTGCGCCGGGCCAAGGAGGCGATGGCTTCGTCGTCCAATGGCCAGAGGGTGCGCAGGTCCAGGACCGCGACATCGAGCTCCGCCACGGCCTCCAGGGCCACGTGCTGGGCCGCGCCGTAGGTGAGGATGCAGGCCGAGGCGCCATCCTTGCGCAGGGCGGCCTCGCCGAGCCGGGCCCTGGGCGCCTCGTCCCACTGGTCCTTGAGCCGGCGGTAGAGGTGCTTGGGCTCGAAGACCAGCACGGGATCCGGGTCCTCGATGGCGGCCCGAAGGAGGGCGTAGGCGTCCCGCACCGTGCCCGGCGCCACCACCTTCAGGCCGGGGCTGCCCAGGAAGTGCCCCTCGGGGTTCTGGCTGTGGAAGGGACCGCCGCCGTTGCCGCCCCCGCTGGGGCCGCGGAACACGACCGGCACGGAGGCGCCCCAGCGCCAGTGGGCCTTGGCGGCGAAATTCACCATGAGGTCCGAGGCCAGCAGCGCGAAGTCCATGAACTGGAACTCCGCCACGGGCCTTTGTCCCATGAGGGCGGCGCCGATGGCCGCGCCCGCGATGGCCTGCTCGGCGATGGGCGTGTCGATCACCCGGTCGGGTCCGAAGCGCTCCTGCAGGCCCTCCGTGGCGCGAAAGGCGCCGCCGTAGGCGCCGATGTCCTCGCCCAGGCAGCAGACGCGGGGATCGGCCTCCATGGCGTCGGAGAGCGCCTGGCGGACCGCCTCGACGTAGGTGCCGGAGAAGCTTGTCATGCCTCCGGCTCCAGGAGGCCCCGCTCAGCCAGCCACGCGTCGTTGAAGATGCTGCTGAGGTATCGCCCGGCGCCGTCCGGGAACACGGTCACGATGCGGGCCGGGCGGTCCCTGGGCGGGAGCCGCCGGGCCACCTGCAGCACGGCCCAGAGGGCGGCCCCGCTGGAGCCTCCGCCGAGGATGCCCTCTTCCTTCACGAGCCTGCGCGCGTGGTGGAAGGCCTGCCGGTCGGTGACCTGGATCATGTCGTCGATGACGTCGAACTCCATGGTGTGGATGAGGAACTCGTCGCCCAATCCCTCGAGCCGGTAGGGGCCCGCCTTCAGGTCCTGCTTGCCGTGGAAGTGGTCGAAGAAGACCGAACCCACCGGATCCACGGCGATGACCTGGATCGACGGGTCCTTCTCCTTCAGGTAGCGCCCCGCGCCGCCGATGGTGCCGCCGGTGCCGGCGCCCGCCACCAGGTAGTCGATGCGGCCCTCCATCTGCTCCCAGATCTCGGGGCCCGTGCCGTGGTAGTGCGCGGCGTTGTTCTCGCGGTTGCCGTGCTGGTCCGGGAAGAAGCTGTTCGGCGTCTCCCGGGCCAGGCGCGGCGTGATGTTGTTGTAGCTGTCGGGGTGCTCCGGGGGCAGGCTGGTGTCGGCCTTGTGCACCTCAGCCCCCAGGGCCAGCAGCTGGTTCAGCTTCTCCTGGGAGATGGTGTCCCGCACCACGACCTTGATCCGGTAGCCCTTCTGGATGGCCATGAGGGCCAGCCCCATGGCCGTGTTGCCCGAGGAGTTCTCGATGATGAGGTCGCCGGGCTTCAGGCGGCCGTCGCGCTCGGCGGCCTCGATCATGTACTTCGAGATGCGGTCCTTGCTGCTGCCCATGGGGTTCATGAACTCCAGCTTGGCGAAGGCCTCCACCGGCAGATGCTCGACCACGCGGCGGAGCCGGACCAGGGGCGTGTTGCCGATGGCCTCCACGACGCTGCTGCAGGGCTTCCGGTAAGGCATGGGCATCCTCCAGGAGCCAGTATGACCGGTGCGAAGGCTCTGCGTTTGGTCCCGCCAGTGGATCGAGGTCCGGCGCGCTCACCCCGGGTGCGCCGTCACCGCTGCAACACGTAAAGCTGGTTCCCATCGATGACGTACAGGCGGTTGTCCCCGGGGGCCATGCGGAGGCTCGACGGGATGGCGGGGAGGGTGAACGTGGCGACCTGGGCAAAGCTGGCGGCATCGTAGATCCCGACCGCACGGCTGTTGCCCGAGGCCACATAGAACCGGCCCAGGGCCGTATCGGCGATGACGGCGGAGTGGCTCAGGCCCCTGAAGGTGTGCAGGACGGCGAAGGTCGTGCTGTCCAGCACGCTGAGATCGCCGTTGCTGGCGGTGACGTAGAGGCGCTTGAGGGTGCCGTCCACCGCCTGGACAAAACCGGTGACCGGGAGGCTCGTCCCGAAGGTGGCGGCGTCGACCACCAGCGGCGCGGTGGCGCCGCCACGGGCGTGGTTGGGCGTGAGGTTCTCGAAAATCCGGCCACTGCCCGGATCGAACAGCACGCGCGAGCCGACCCCCTGATCCGGGAGGTTGGCCAGAAGGGACTTCGAGGTTTGGCTGTACACGGCGACATGGTCGTTGCACTGGGTGCTGATGAAGAACCGGCCGGAGGCCGGATCCACGTCCAGACTGCCGCCGCAGCCGCTGAGCTGGGCGCGGTCGTAGGGACGGTCGTTCGGATCGAAGATGAACAGCGTGCCGCCGTAGCCGTCGGTGGTCGCGTAGCGGCCCGTCGTCGGGTCGACGGCGATGCCGCCGCCGTAGGCGAGGGTGCTCTGGGACATGCGGTCAGGATTCGATGCATCGATCCGGATGAGGCCCTGTTGTCCCATTCCGCCCGCGATGTAGACCCGCTGTGTGGTGGGATCGACGGCCAGGTCCGTGCCTCCGGCCCCCCGGTAGGTACATGAGCCGAGCAGGGCGAACGGGCCTGGTCCCTGAGCGGGTGCCGGGGTGGCGGTCCTGGCCAGCACCAGCTTGGCCTGGGTCCACTGGCCCTGCAGGATTTCGACGGGCTGCTCCCGGGGCTGATGTCCCGGCGCCTCCACTCGAAGGGTCGCGCTGCCCACCGGCAGGTCCCTGATGGCCAGGGCCTGCTGGGGCGAGGCGCGGCCCTTCAGTTCGCCGTCGACGTACACCTTCGCGTCGGGGGCGTTCACGCCCACCTGCAAGCCGCCGACCAGGGCGGCCATGGCGGGCGCATCGGTCAGGGCAGGCTGGGAATGGGCCGCATTTCCGGCCACCGGTTCGGGCTTGAAATAGAACTCTCCCGTGAGGCTGCTGGAGCGGAAGGGCACCTGGTTGCCACCGGAGCGGGCCTGGACGCGGGCGCTCACCTTCTTCATGAGCTGCTCCACCTCCAGGTTGGGCATCTCCTGGATGCTCTTGATGAGCTCCCCGGTGAAGAGCCCGTTCTCCCCGGCGCCGTCCGCCGCCGTGCTGCCGGGCGCCGTGGCAAAGGCCACGAAGCTGCCCTTGGGGGCCTCCATGCCGGACAGGCCTTTGGCGGCGCCGCGAAAGAGGCTGCGAGCGCCGAAGGGGTTGTTCCGGCAGGCGTCCAGGATCATGAGGCTCACGCGTGCGCCGGCGTCCTCCATGGCCGAGAGCACGTAGCCCGCGTCGGTGGCCTTGAACTTGACGTCCGATTCCGATTCGAAGACCTGCCCGACGGGCAGCAGGTAGTTCCTCCCGCCCACACTGACGCCGTGCCCCGCGAAAAAGAAGATGCCGGCCCCCCGGCCCGCTCCCAGCTTGGACCTGAAGGCCCGGATGGCCTCCTCCATGCGCTGCTGGCTGGCATCCTCCAGCTTCGTGACGCCGAAGCCGCACCCACCCAGCATCTTCGCCATGGCCCTGGCGTCGTGGACCGGATTCTTCAGGGGCGAGTCCGCGTAGGCCCCGTTGCCGATGACCAGGGCCACCCGGGCCTCGCCGGCCGCGGCGGACGCCTGCTGGGGACGCAGGGTGCGGCCGACCTTTGGCGGGGCGGTGGCGGCCTGGCCAAGCAGCAGGGCGCAAGGCGTCAGGATGGTGGCGAGGATCCTTCCAAGAGGGGGCAGCATGGGGAAACCTCCGGTTGGATGGGGCATTTCATTCTAGGGGCGGTCTGAGGACAACCTGGGACCAAAGAATCGGGGTCCCTTTTTGCCTTGAAACGACATCT
>JARLGO010000482.1 GCA_031292655.1 Geothrix sp. | reverse complement strand
GATCGTTTATAGTTCCCCATGCCTGCCGTGGTCCTCTCGCTGATCAGCATCCTCATCTGGAGCACCCTGGCGGTGCTGGGCTCGCGCATGGGGCACCTGCCACCCTTCCTTTCCGTGGGCCTGGCCCTGGTGGTGGGCGGCCTGGTGGGGCTCGTTCGCGTGAAGGACTGGAAGGTGCCCTTTGGCACCCTGCTCATCGGCGTCGGCGGCATCTTCGGCTACCACGCGCTCCTCTTCACGGCCTTCCGGTTCGCCCCGGCGGTGGAGGTCAACCTCCTGCAGTACCTCTGGCCCCTGCTCATCGTCGTCCTCTCGCCCCTCTACCTGCCGGGTTACCGGCTGACCTTCCATCACGTGGCCGGCTCCATCCTCGGCCTGGCCGGGGCGGCGCTTGTCATCTCGGGCGGGAAGCTGAGCCTCGAATCGGCAAACCTGCCCGGCTACCTGCTGGCCCTGGGCGCGGCCCTCACCTGGTCCAGCTACTCGCTGCTCACCAAGCGGGTCCGACCCTTTCCCACGGGCGCCGTCGGGGGATTCTGCCTGGCCTCGGGCCTCCTCTCGCTGGGGCTCTTTGTCCTGGATGTCGGGATCTCCGGTGCGCCCGTTCCGGTCCTCACCGCCAGGGACGGGATCTTCCTCCTTCTGCTGGGCCTCGGCCCCATGGGCGCGGCCTTCTACACCTGGGATGCGGCCTTGAAGCGGGGGGACTCCCGCGTCATCGGGGCCCTCGCCTACCTCACACCCCTGCTGTCGACCCTCAACCTCGTCCTTTGGGGGGGGAAGCGCCTCTCTGGAATATCCACGGCCGCCATGGGCCTGATCGTGCTGGGGGCCGTTGTGGGCTCTCTCGACCTCTTCCGCAGGCAACCAAGCTTGAAAGGACTGATCCCGTGAACTTGTTCGACCAGCCCACCGAGGCGCAAACGGCGGCGGTCGACGCCGCCATCACCAGCCGCCGCTCCATGCGGGCCTTCCTGCCCACCCCGGTGCCCCGCGAGACGGTGGAGGCGATCCTGCGCGTGGCGGCGCGGGCGCCCTCCGGCACCAACACCCAGCCCTGGCAGGTCCATGTGCTGACGGGCGCCGCCAAGCGGCGGCTCTCCGACCGCATCTGCGCCATCTACGAGGACCCCGCCGAGCTGGCGAAGCATGAGCGGGAGTACGACTACTACCCCAAGGAATGGACCTCGCCCTACCTCGACCGCCGCCGCAAGGTCGGCTGGGATCTGTACGGGCTCCTGGGCCTCGCCAAGACCGACAGGGCGGGCATGCACCGCCAGCACGGCCGCAACTACCGCTTCTTCGACGCGCCGGTGGGCCTGATCTTCAGCATCGACCGCGTGCTGCAGCAGGGCAGCTGGCTGGACTACGGCATGTTCCTGCAAAACATCATGGTGGCCGCCCGGGCCCGGGGGCTCCACACCTGCCCCCAGGCGGCCTTCACGGAGTTCCACCGCGTCATTGCCGATGAGCTGGCCTTCAGACCTGAGCAGATGCTGGTCTGCGGCATGGCGCTGGGCCATGCGGACCCGGCGGCGGTGGAGAACAGCCTGGTCACCGAGCGTGCCGCCGTATCCGAGTTCGCGCGGTTCCTAGAGGATTAGGAAGATCGCTTTCCATTGATTTGCCGATGCCGCATTGAAGGTGCCCCATGCCAGACCAAACCTTGACCATCCTCCTCGCCGGCGGCAGCGGGTCGCGCCTGCAGCCGCTCACCGCCGACCGCGCCAAGCCGGCCGTGCCCTTCGGCGGCAAGTACCGGGTCATCGACTTCCCCCTCTCCAACTGCCTGCACTCCGGCCTGCGCCGGGTCCTGGTGCTGACCCAGTACAAATCCCATTCCCTGCACAAGCACCTCCGCGACGGCTGGTCCATCTTCAACCCCGAGTGCGGCGAATACATCACGGTCGTGCCTCCACAGATGCGGACGGGCGCCTCCTGGTACGCGGGCACGGCGGATGCCATCTACCAGAATCTGTTCCTGCTGGAGCGGAGCACGGCGGAGAAGGTGCTGATCCTCGCCGCCGACCACATCTACCGGATGGACTACGCCGCCATGATCAAGGCCCACGACGAAAAGGCCGCGGACCTGACCGTGGCCTGCATGAAGGTGCCCCTCGGGGAGGCCCATGCCTTCGGCGTCATGGCCATCGACGGGGACAACCGCATCATGGACTTCCAGGAAAAGCCCGAGCGGCCGCGGCCCATCCTGGGCGAGCCCGGCACCGCCCTGGTATCCATGGGCATCTACGTCTTCCCGAAGGAGCTGCTGATGGAGGCGCTGCGGGCGGACGCCCCCCGGGAGGATTCCAGCCACGACTTCGGAAAGGACCTGATCCCGCGCCTGATCGGCACGCACAAGGTCCATGCCTATGAGTTCGGCGGCCCCCGGGGCCGGGTCACACAAGATCGCTACTGGCGCGACGTGGGCAGCATCGACGCCTATTACGAGGCGAACATGGACCTCCTCAAGCCCGTCCCGCCCCTGGACCTCTACCAGCGGGACTGGGCCATCCGCACCTACCACGGCCAGAACCCGCCGGCGCGGATGGTGCCCGGCGAGGGCGGCAAGGACGGGCTCATGGCCAACTCCATCATGGGCGCCGGCACGGTGATTGTCGGTGGCATCGTGCGCCATTCCATCCTGGCCTCCCGGGTCTACATCCACGAGGAAGCGGTGGTGGAGGACGCCATCCTCTTCGATCAGGTCACCGTGGGCCGGGGCGCCAGGCTGCGCCGCTGCATCGTCGACAAGGATGTGCGCATCCCCCCCGGGGAGACCATCGGCTTCGATCCGGAGAAGGACGCCCAGCGCTTCACCTGCTCGGACAAGGGCATCATCGTGGTGCCCAAGGAGTACCGGTTCGAGTGAGTTGCTTCACCTGATGGACCTCAGGCCAGGGCCTGGCGTTTCACCAGCTGCCGGGCCCGATTCCAGTCGGCCCAGGCGGCCTGCAGGTCCCGGCGGAGCTGGGATCGCTGGGCCTTCCATTCCCCGCGGAGGGCAGCCTGGCTCTTGGCGTTCGTGGAGCCCTTGGCTTTCCACTCGGCCTTCTTGGCCTGCCAGGCTTCGAGCCGGGTCTGGAAGGCCGTGAGGGCCGCATCCACGCGGAGGTGGGCCGCTTCCAAAACGCTCTTGGCCTGGAGGGCGTCCGCGGCGAGCACCCTGTTCAGACGGCGGGCCTCCATGCCGACCCGGGCCCGCTGGATCTCCGTGGCCGGGACCCGGCGCAGGCCCCGGGCGAGGCCCATCCAGGCGGCGGCGGCGATGATCCACTTGGCGGGGTCCCACTGGTACCAGCGTGGGCCGTTGCGGTAGTCCCACTGCCACATGTGGTGGTAGTTGTGGTACCCCTCCCCGAAGGTGAAGGGCGCCAGGAGGGCGTTGTCGCGGGCGCTGTTGAGGTCCGTGTAGGGCTGGGTGCCGAACCAGTGGGCTGCGGAGTTGATGAGGAAGGTGCTGTGGTGGGTGGCCACGATCCGGAGCAGGAGGCCGATGATGAGCTGGCCGACGAGATCCTGGGTCAGCAGGCCCACGGCGAGGATGGGCAGGGCCGAAACGGCGGCGCCGATCCAGAAGTGGTAGCGGTGCTGCCAGCGGATGAGGGGATCCTGCTCCAGGTCCCCCACGGAGTCCCGGGGGCGGTCCTTGGCCTCCATCACCCAGAGCCAGTGCGCGTACCAAAAGCCCCGGCGGACCGGGTAGGGATCCCGTTCGACGTCATCGACGAAGCGGTGGTGGTGGCGGTGGTCGCTGGACCAGGCCAGGGCCGAGTTCTCGAAGGCTGCGGCCCCCAGGAGCAGGGCCAGGAGCCGCATGATCCAGGAGGCCTGAAAGGCCCGGTGGCTGAAGAGGCGGTGGTAGCCCACGGTGATGGCGAGGCCGATGAGCGAGTACATCACCAGGAAGACCAGAACCTCGCTCAGGCGCAGGCCCTGGGTCGCGAGCTTCCAGGGCACCAGCACCAGCGCCAACACCAGCGTTCCCACCAGGAAGAGGGTGTTGAGCCAGGCTCGGGGGGTCAACTTGAACATGGTCACTCCAGGGCGTCCAACCACCCCACCTTCAAGATAGGCCTTCAAGGTCCCCCGGCCCGGAGGCCTGCCGGTTTCGGTCTGCGGATTCGCTCCTGGGAAAGAAAGTATAGGCTACCTTGTGCTCTCCTGAAGGACCCGGGTCAAAATGGGGAGTTTGAGCGCCCGGTCCTATTGAACGTTGAAAGCCGAGGAGTTCCCATGCGCCTGCTCCGCCCCTCCCTCGCCTGCTTTGCCGCCCTCCTGCTGGGGGCCCAGGCCCCGGCTCCCTTGAAACTGCCCGGGGCCCCGTCGGAGGGCGCCTCGCTGAACACCGCCCTCAGGGGCCGGGCCACGGCCAGGGCCCTCGTCGGCCCCGCACCGACCCTCGCCGAGGCCGGCCAGCTCCTGTGGGCGGCCCAGGGCGAGAACCGCCCCGGCAAGCGGGTCGCGCCTTCGGCCCACGCCAAGCATCCACTGGAGCTCTACCTGATCACCTCCGGCTCCGCCGATCTGGGCCCGGGCCTCTATCACTACCTTCCGCCGGGCCACCAACTGACCCGGATGGCCGACGGCACGCCCGCAACCCTCCTGGGGGCCATCAAGGGCATGCAGGCCTGGATCCAGGAGGCTCCGGCGGTCTTCGTGATGGCCGGGGATCCCAGCCGCATCGGGGACGGCGCCCTGGCGCTCCACCTGACCTACTACGAAGGGGGCGCCGCGGCCCAGGGCCTGCTCCTCCAGGCTTCGGCCCTGGGCCTCGGGGCCGGGACCGCCGCGGGGGTGGACCTGGAAGCCGTGGCCCGGACCCTGAAGCTCCCTAAGGGAACCCGGGTCTTGACCCTGCTTCCCGTGGGACACGCGAAGCCCTGAAGCTACCGCTGCGCCCCCAGGTAGAGCAGCAGCCCCGCGAGGGTGAGGGCCAGGCCGCTCCAGCCCAGGGTCGAGGGCAGGGCGCCGCCCAGCAGCCAGACTTCTC
>JARLGO010000481.1 GCA_031292655.1 Geothrix sp. | reverse complement strand
CTCTACACCTCGCTGGTGGGTCCAGCCATGATGATCGTGGGGGGACTCGTCGCGGCCCGGGCTCAGTCCGAGGAGCTCCGGGAAGCCTTTCAAGCGGAGGCCCAGGTGGCCAAGAACCGCCTGCTCCAGAGCCAGATCCACCCGCACGTGCTCTTCAACGCCCTCAACGGCCTGGCGGAGCTCGTCTACAAGAACCCCAAGGCCGCCGAGCGCGCCATCCAGCACCTTTCCGACCTGCTCCGGCGCATCATGCGGGCCTCCGAGTACATGCGGCTGCCCCTCGGGGAAGAGCGCAAGATCATTTCGGATTTCCTGGCCCTGGAGGCCATCCGGCTGGAGAACCGGCTCCGGGTGGTCTGGGAATGGGACGAGGCCCTGGATTCCATCGAGGTGCCCCCCCTCCTCCTGCAGCCCCTGGTGGAAAATGCCATCAAGCACGGGATCGCGCCCAGCATTCCCGGCGGGGACCTGGTCCTCCGGGCCCGGGCCCAGGGCGGGGCGATCTTCCTGGAGGTCTGGAATTCCGGCGCGCCCTTCCATGACAGCGAGGCCGGAAGGGGCCTTGGCGTGAGGAACCTGCGTTCGCGGCTGTCGCTGCATTTCGGCGCCGGGGCCAGCTTTTCGATCGGGCCCTCGGGCCAGGGCACGTTGGCCTGCATTAAGCTGGAGGCGATTCAAGTAGAATACGCCCATGAAACCTCTCAGCGCCTTGGTGGTCGACGACGAACCCCTGGCAAGGGAACGGTTGTCCCGGTTGCTCCAGGAAGCGGGGTGCACGGTTGCCGGTGAGCTCGGGGACGGCCTGGCCCTCCTCCAATGGCTGAACCAGCCGCACGAGGTGGACGTCATCTTCCTGGACATCCAGATGCCCGGGCCCAACGGGATGGAGATCCTGGCGGAGGCTCCGGCCTGTCCCCCGGTGGTTTTCGTGACCGCCCACTCCACCTACGCGGTTCGCGCCTTCGAGCTGGCCGCCGTGGACTACCTGCTGAAGCCGGTGTTCGAGGACCGGCTGGCCAAGTGCCTGCAGCGGCTGCGCAACCAGTTGATCCGGCCCCTCAGTCCCACCGAATTGAGGACCCTGCTGCCGCCCCCGGTGCGCTTTCCCATCCGGGCCGGGGACGGGGAGATCTTCATGGAGCTGGACCTGGTCACCCATTTCGAGCTGGAGCACGAGCGGGTGTGGGCCTGCCGCGGCCTCAACCGCTACGTGACCCGCTGGACCACCCTGTCGGAAGTGGAAGAGGCCTTCCCTGACGATGGCATGCTGCGGATTCAGCGCCACCTGCTGCTCCGGCCCCAGATGGTCAAGGGTGTCCGTCCCACCACGGTGGGGCGGATCAAGGTGATGATCGCGCCTAAGGTGGAACTGACCGTGAGCCGCGCCATGACCCCCCGCACGAGGGAATGCATCCGGGCTAGAACCGTGTAAGCGCTCCCCCCGGTGGACGCCAAGGGCCCGGATTTATCCGTTCGGCGGCGGAGAATGCACCATTCGGCGGAATTCGGTCCCCGGCGGCGGGGCGGGATCTATGATCTGGAACCTCCTGGGATCTCACTCGCCCAGCTTGTCCAGGAACCTTCGAGATCCGGGAGATGCACATGGGTAACCATCGGATGTTCCCTTCTTCCCGACACTCCAGACCCCTTCACCCCCCTATGACGTTCCGGCAGTGGAAACTCACAAGCCTCGGCGATTCCAAGTACCGGGAGACCTCGGCAGTGACCAGAGCTGTAGCAGAAATGAAGCGGTTGGAGGAAACGAACAAGCGCCTCTCCTCTGCGCTCGATCAGGTCGTGGATGTCATCGCCATCCTGGAGGCCGGGAGCGGCACCCTCCTCTATGCGAATTCCCCTTTTTCGCAGCTGTTCGGGAGTCCCGGCCAGCGGGTGCCAGGGCATCGGTTCGCGGACCTGTTCGAGTGCCGACCCCTGGCCGCCGCCCTGGAGCAGGCGCGCCTGGGCCAGACCTGGACGGGCCGGGCCTCCTTGAGGACCCCTGCGGGCAGGAGCATCGCGTTTGAGGGCGCCGTCGCCCCGGTGCGCGATGGCGAAGGCCGCGTCGAGTCGCTGGTGGTGCGGCTCAGGGACATCACCCTCGAGGCGGAAAAGGACCGTCACCTCCGCCAGATCCAGAAGATGAACGCCCTCGGAGCCCTGGCCGGAGGCATGGCCCACGATTTCAACAACCTGATCGGCGCCATTCTTAGCGCGGCCGAGCTCATTGAAATGCAGATCGAGCCGGATAGTCCCATCCAGAAAAGGCTGGAGGTCATCCAGCGGGTGGGGGGCCGCGCCAGGGATCTGAGCAAACAGATCCTGAACTTCAGCCGTCGCTCCGACGACACCTGGACCCCCTTCGACCTCACGGAACTCCTCACGGAGGTGATGACCTTCCTTCAGACCACGCTCCCAAGGAACGTGGAAGTGCGGGGTGATCTGGCCAAAGGGATCCGGATCCTCGGGGATCCCTCCCAGGTGCACCAGGCGATCATGAACCTGGGAATCAACGGGAGCCAGGCCATGCAGCCTGGAGGGGGCATTTTGTCCATCCGGCTGCAGCCCGTGGAAACCCGCCAGAAGGCGCACGATCGCCCCGCTCCGGAGCCCTGCGTCCTGCTCACCATCGAGGACACGGGCTGCGGCATGGGTCCGGAAACCCTGGAGCGGATCTTCGAGCCCTTCTTCACCACCAAGGAGGCGGGCCTCGGGACGGGTCTGGGCCTATCGGTCGTGAATGACATCATCCAAGGACATGGGGGAAACCTGCAGGTCTTCAGCGAGCCCGGCAAGGGCAGCTCCTTCAAGATCTGCCTGCCTCTCCACCAGGACCTCCCCGCGAGGCTGGGCCTGAACGCCGCCCCCTTGAACATCAGCAGTAATTTCTGACGGGAGCCTGAGGGATCTCGATGGGCGGATGAAGGGCTTGAACCCTTCGAGGCCGTCGGCGCATGTTCAAGAAAGGGTCGGAGGATCCATGCGCATGACTGCCCTCCTCGTCACGGCACTGTCTGTCTTCGCGCAGAAGGCGAAGGCTCCGACACCCGCCGTAGCCTGGACCTACGAAACGCCCCCGGGGTTCCAATTGCTGGAACCGACCTACCGGTTTCCCAGTCAGATCAAACAGGCGCTGCTCCAATTCGTTCAGCCGAGCCCGGCCCTCTGCCGGGAATACCAGGCGGTTTTCCTGGATAAGCGGAAATTCTCCGTCTGGCTCAAAAGCGTCCTCCTCGCGGCCCGGGCCCGGCGGACCAAGGCGGTCAAGGAGGACGGGGAAGTCCTCTCCAGTGACCCTTCGATGATGTCGCCCGGGGGCGGGACCATCCTCAGCACGGCCTGGATTCCTCCGGCAGAAGCAGAAGATCCGGAAGGGATCGAACTGTATCTGGATGTCCTGAAGATCTGGGCTCCCGAGTCGGGACGCTAGGATCTTTCTTCGTCGGCCCTCTTCCCGGGCAACAGGGTTATATTGGGGTCCGGCTAGAAACGAGCACCTCACCCACCTCCGCCGCATGGCGACCTTGTTCAATGGAGATTGCATGGACCGGATTCGGACGAGGGTCTTCCCGATCATCTGCTGCCTGGCGCTTGCCGGATGTGTCAAACCCATCGACTGCAACACCGTGAGCGAGCTGAATGTGGGCACGTCCACCGTTCAGGATGCCAACGCGCTGCTGGGCCAGCCCACCAGCCGGAGTCTTGGCGAGAATGGATCCACAGTGCTCCGGTGGGAATCCACGACGCATGTGTACACCGGGGGCGGGTCCGCCACGGTCATCCAGCTCACCTTCGGTCCCGATGGGAAGCTGCTGTACAAGAACTGCTCCGATACCATCACCCCGCCTCGCGTCCAGGAACCGGCCGGTGGATGAGGCGGCAGCCCGCTTGAATTCTTGACCTCAAATTGAATTTGAGGCGGCTTCCCGCCCGGTGAAGGCCTGCGCCCTTCTTTCGCTCCGCGCCCAAGGCCCGGCCGCCGGAGGACTGCAAAGGCGGCCTCCCGGGGATCGCCCGCCGCGCCAGGTTCCGGGGATCCGAGGCCCGTCCATCCATGCCCTCTTCTTCCCATCCCTTCGCATCCACCGAAGGGGATTCACCCGATCTTCCACCGGGCGCGGCCCCTGGCGCCAGGTTTAGGGGAATGTCATATAACGAATTAATTGATCGGTCATGGCGGTCCGGACGGCGCCAGCCCCCGCCGTGGCGGGATTTGCGCCTTGGATTCGAGGCGGAATCTTTCATTTGTAATGATGACTAGGAGGTCCTACACTTCCCCCCGAGAATTACCCACACTCATCGCCGGTTTGAAATAGGCATCGACTCTCCCCCCAGGCCACTCGTCTCGAGTGAGCTAATTTCCCTCAACCAAAGCCACACGCAAGGGTGGCCATCTGCGCAGGAGCTAGCCCTCATGAACAAAAGCAACCTCACGAAAAACGTGCTGACAGCGTCCCTCATGATGCTGCCGTTCACCCTGGTGGCGGGCGATGCGCCTGGCGTGTTCAAGGTCCCCGGGACCGATACCACCATGAAGATCTACGGGTTCGCCGAAATGAACGCGGCCTACGACATGGGTGCCCACAACACCGATATCGACGACTACGACTGGGCGTCCTGCCTCATGACCCTGCCCTTCGACAAGCCGGTCCCGGGGTACCAGAACTACGCGCAGAAGAAGGACTCCCTCTACATGACCGGCCGGACCTCGCGGCTCGGGTTCACCACCACCACCCCCAGCGACTACGGTCCGATCACCATGGTGCTGGAAGGCGACTTCAACAGCCCCTCGCCCAACAACTTCTCCTCCCCGGCCACCACCAACGGCAACACCTTCCGCGTCCGCAAGGCCTACGGGCAGGTGGGCGGCCTGCTCGTCGGCCAGACCTGGTCCACCTTCTTCGACGGCGACTCCCTGCCTGACACCGTCGACTTCAACGCCGTGCCCTCGGCCTGCCTCGAGCGCATGCCCATCGTCCAGTACACCTTCAAGACCAGCGCGAAATCCACCCTCGCCATCGCCGCCGAATTCCCCTTCAACCGCCAGTGGCTGGGCCTCTCGGGCGGCGTCGCCTCCGAGCGGATGACCGGCCAGAACGACACCG
>JARLGO010000008.1 GCA_031292655.1 Geothrix sp. | reverse complement strand
TGGACGCAATTGGAGCAATACATCCAGGCTCACTCCCAGGCCCAGTTCACCCACGGGATCTGCCCCAGCTGCGTGGCCGAGTTCAATCTAGAACCTCCTGATCAGGGCGGCGGTCCCAGCGGGGCATGATGCCCGCTTCACCCCATAGGCCGTCACGCCGCAGGGCCCAGGCTCCCTTGGGCCATATCCCTCCCGGAGCTCAGCCCAGGGCGGCCCATTCCGCCAGCACGCGCTGGGCCTGGAGGATGGGGCCATCGGCGGTGCCTTGCAGGGGCAGGCGCAGGGTGCCATCGGGGCTGAGGCTGGCGCCCCGGGTCCGGCCCACCCAGGTCATCAGCTTCGCGCCGTCGACGGGCGTCTGGGGGCTCAGGCGCAGCTTCAGCTGGCCCTTGTCCACGGCCACCTCGGAGACCGCCAGCAGCTGGGCCCGCAGCTTCACCTTGAGCAGTTCGAAGAAGCGCTGCGTGTCGGCGTCGTCCTCCGGCACATGCCCGAAGCGGTCCTCGAGATCCAGGCGGTAGAGTTCCAGGTCCTTTTCCTCGCGCAGCCGCGAGATGCGCTTGTAGGCCACCAGGCGCTCGGCGGCCTGGTCGATCCAGCGGCGGCTGAGCTGGGCGCCCGGCGCGAGGCCGTCCAGCTTCACGTCGAAGCTGCCGCTGGGCTGGCCCTGCAGCTCCTGGAGGGTCTCCTCCAGCAGCTTCACGTAGAGCTCGAAGCCGATGTCGTGGATGTGGCCGCTCTGCTCGCCCCCCAGCAGGTTGCCGGCCCCCCTCAGCTCCAGGTCCATGGCCGCCACGCGAAAGCCCGAGCCCAGCTCCGAGAAGTCCTCCAGGGCCTGGAGGCGCTTGCGGGCGTCCTCGCTGATCTCGTGCCTGGGCGGAATCATGAGGTAGGCGTAGGCGGGCACGTCGCTGCGGCCCACCCGGCCCCGCAGCTGGTAGAGCTGGCTGAGGCCGAAGGCGTCGGCGCGGTGGACGATGAGGGTGTTGGCGTTGGGCACGTCCAGGCCGTTCTCCACGATGGTGGTGGCCACCAGCACGTCGATGCGGCCCTCCATGAAGCCGACCATGACCTGCTCCAGGCCCTCGTCGGTGAGCTGGCCGTGGCCCACGCCCACGCGGGCGTCCGGCACCAGCTCCCGCACCCGCGCGGCGATGGACACGATGGACTCCACCCGGTTGTGCACCAGGTAGACCTGGCCGCCGCGGCGCAGCTCGAACTGGATGGCCGTCTGCACCAGCTCGTCGCTCCAGGGGGCCACCACGGTCTCGATGGCCAGGCGGTCCTTGGGGGGCGTCTCGATGAGGCTGATCTCCCGCAGGCCCGTGAGGCTCATGTGCAGCGTGCGCGGGATGGGCGTGGCGCTGAGCGCCAGCTGGTCCACGTTGAGGCGCAGCTTCTTCAGCTTCTCCTTGTGGCCCACGCCGAAGCGCTGCTCCTCGTCGATGACCACCAGGCCGAGGTCCGCGAACTTCACCTTGGCGCCCAGCATCTGGTGGGTGCCGATGACGATCTCGAGCTTGCCGTCCCCCAGTTCCTGCAGGATGCGCTTCTGGTCGGCGGGATCCACGAAGCGGTTGAGCATCTCGATGCGGATGGGGAAGCCCGCGAAGCGCTCCTTGAAGGTGCGGAAGTGCTGGAAGCAGAGCACGGTCGTGGGGCAGAGCACGGCCACCTGCTTGCCTTCCAGCGCCACCTTGGCGGCGGCCCGCATGGCCACCTCGGTCTTGCCGAAGCCCACGTCGCCCACCAGCAGGCGATCCATGGGCCGGGGCGATTCCAGGTCGGCCTTCACCGCCTCGATGGCCTCGACCTGATCCGGCGTGGGCGTGAAGGCGAAGCTGGCGTCGAAAGCCGCCATGTCGGGGCCGTCCGGCGGATAGGCATGGCCCTTCTCCAGCTTGCGCTGGGCATAGAGCTTCAGCAGCTCGTCGGCCATGTCCCGGATGGCCTTCTTGGCCTTGCGCTTGACCTTGGCCCAGGAGGCGCCGCCCAGCTTGTCCAGGGGCGGCAGGTGGCCCTCGGCGCCGGTGTAGCGCTGCATGAGGTCGGCCCGCTCCAGGCTCACGTTCAACTGGCCGCCGTCGGCGTAGCGCAGCTGCAGCACCTCCTGCTCCTCGCCGCCCACGGTGAGGGTGGCAAAGCCCAGGAACTCGCCGATGCCGTGATCCAGGTGCACCACGCGGTCGCCGGGCTTGAGGTCCCGCAGGTCCGACAGGAAGGCGGCGCTGCGGGATTTTTTGGGCGCGGCCTGGATGGCCTTGCGGCCGAAGACCTCGCGTTCCGTGAAGACCACCACCGCGGGTTCTTTCAAATGCAAACCAGAACTCAGCGACAGGTGCAGGGCCCGGCAGCCGACCTCCGTGCCGTAGGCCTGGGGCAGCTCGTGCTCCCGGAGGAACTCCTGGAAGCGGTCCCGCATGCCCGGCGTGGAGCCCGCCAGGAACACCCGCTGCCCCTTGAGGGACAGGTCCTGCAGGTGATCCGCCAGCTCGGACAGCCGGCCTTGGAACTCGCGCACGGGCTGGGCCGCCAGGGGCACGGTGGCTTCGCTCTGCCACTCGGTGAGGAGCAGGGTAGGCCGGCTGGGATCGACGAGCAGGAAGCGGTCTTCGAAGTCGGGGCACACCACGCCGCCCCGGCGCAGCATGGCCAGCCCCTCCTCGATGCGGGCCCGTTCGGCGTCTCGCAACGCCTCCTCCCAGGCCCCGTCCAATCGGACGCGGAGGCAGGGCGGCACCCAGTGGACCAGCTGGCCCTTGGGCTGGGCCAGCAGCGGATGGAACAGCTCCTCGCCGGGAAAGTGGCCGTGGGTGGCCAGCCGCGCCCGGCGGAAGGCCAGGTCGTCGCCGGGCTCCTGGGTGCGGTCCGCCCGGGAGGCCACCGCCGCCAGCAGCGCCTCGCCGTCCCCCCGGTCGCCCTCGAAGCGCGGGTAGAGCAGGAGCGACTCCAGGGCCTCGCCCGTGCGCCGCTGGGTGTCGGGATCGAAGGGGCTGAGGCGCTCCAGCTCGTCGCCGAAGGTCTCCAGGCGCAGGGGCTGCTCGAGATGGTCCGGCCAGAGGTCCACCACCATGCCCCGGGAGCTGAACTCGCCCGGGGACGAGGCCAGCTCCGTGCGCCGGTAGCCCAGGGCCACCAGCGTCTCCAGCAGCAGGTCTCGGGGCACCTCCGCCCCCTTGCGCAGCTCCAGCTTCTGCTTCTGGAACCAGGTGGGGTGGGGCAGTTTCTCGCAGGCCGTGAGCGGGCCGGTGACCAGCACCTGGACCCGGCGCTCCAACAGGCCCACCAGGGCCGAGAGCCGCTCCCGCAGCACCATGCCCGGAGGGCTGCTCTCACCACCGGCATAGGCCGCGAAGCCCGGGAAGTGCGCTACCCCCGTACCCGGGAGCAGCACCTGGAGGTCCTGGGCCAGGGCGCGGGCCTCGGCCTCGCTGGGGGCGTCCACCCAAAGCGACTGGGTCCGCCCCTCCCGGCTCACCCACCGGGCCAGCACCAGGGCCAAGGCGGGGGGGGACATCCACCGGAGGCGGGCGCCCGGGACCCCGAGCCCCTCCCAGGGCGCCTCGGTCGAGCGGAGCAACTCCCTCAGGTCATGGTTCGCATCATTCATGGACCCTTCAGAATGCCTGATGCGGACGGACACCGCCACCGGAGGTGTCAGATCTCCCGCACGGCCCACTCCCTCGGCATGAGGGCGCGATCCCACCACACGCCCTTCTCGCTGCGCCGGCCCACGGCGAGGAACATGTTCACCTCGGCGCCCCGGGGCAGGCCCAGCAGGGCCTTGGCCCGCCAGGGGTCGAAGCCCTCCATGGGACAGGTGTCGAAGCCTTCGGCCCGCATGGCGAGCATGAAGGTGGCGGCCGCC
>JARLGO010000480.1 GCA_031292655.1 Geothrix sp. | reverse complement strand
GTGCCCGAGGTCCAGGCCGTGCTCGAGAAGATGACCCTCTTCTCCAACCGCATTCGAAGCGGCCAGTGGCTGGGCCACACCGGGAGACCCATCCGAAACGTCATCAACGTCGGCATCGGGGGCTCCGACCTCGGCCCCGTGATGGCCTACGAGGCGCTCAGGCACTACAGCGAGCGGAGCCTGACCTTCCGGTTCGTGTCCAACCTGGACGGCAGCGACTTCCTGGAGGCGACCCGGGACCTGGATCCGGCGGAGACCCTCTTCATCGTTTCCTCCAAGACCTTTTCCACCCTCGAGACCATGACCAACGCGCGAAGCGCCCGCGACTGGCTGATCCGCGGGCTGGGAGGTGACGATCGGGCCGTGGCCCGGCATTTTGTGGCGGTCTCCACGAACGCCGAGCAGGTGGCCGCCTTCGGCATCGATACGGCCAACATGTTCGGCTTCTGGGACTGGGTCGGCGGCCGCTATTCCATGGACTCGGCCATCGGCCTTTCGACCATGCTGGCGGTGGGGCCCGAGCACTTCAGGGCGCTGCTCCGGGGCTTCCACCGCATGGACGAGCATTTCCGCACCGCGCCCTTCGCGAAGAACATGCCGGTGCTCCTGGGGCTCCTCTCCCTCTGGAACAACCATTTCCTGGGGGCTGAGACGGTGGCGGTCCTGCCCTACGAGCAGTACTTGAAGCGCTTCCCCGCCTACCTCCAGCAGCTGACCATGGAAAGCAACGGCAAGCGGGTCACCCTCGACGGCCAGCCGGTGGACCACCAGACGGGGCCCATCTACTGGGGCGAACCGGGCACCAACGGCCAGCATTCCTTCTACCAGCTGATCCACCAGGGGACCCGGCTGATCCCCTGCGACTTCATCGCCTTCGACCATGCGCTCCTCCCCCTGGGAAGGCATCACGACCTCCTCCTGGCCAACGTGTTCGCCCAGGCCGAGGCCCTGGCCTTCGGTCGGACGGCGGCGGAAGTCCGGGCGGAGGGCACGCCGGAGGCGCTGGTGCCGCACCGCGTGTTTGAAGGCAACCGTCCCTCGAACATCCTCCTGGCCGACCGGCTCACGCCGGAGGTCCTCGGCCAGCTCGTGGCCCTCTACGAGCACAGCGTGTTCACCCAGGGGGCGATCTGGAACATCGATTCCTTCGACCAGTGGGGCGTGGAGCTGGGCAAGGTCCTGGCCCAGCGCATCGTCCCGGAACTGGAGGG
>JARLGO010000479.1 GCA_031292655.1 Geothrix sp. | reverse complement strand
GGGCCCAGGTGAGGGGGCCGAGGGCGCCGGCGGCCAGGCCGAACAGGACGATACCGGCACCCATGAGGAGCATGGCGCCCGCCGTCGAGACCCGGCCCGCCGGCAGGGCCCGCGAGGCTGTCCTGGGATTTTCCGCGTCCACGTCCACGTCCACCAGCCGGTTGAAGGTCATGGCCGCCGTGCGGGCGCCCACCATGGCCACGAGGATCCAGAGGGAGGTGCGCCAGGGCGGAAGGCCCTGCGCCGCCGCCAGGGCCCCCAGGAGCGCAAAGGGCAGGGCGAACACCGTGTGCTCAAACTTGATCATGTCCAGCAGTTCCCTGGACTGACGAAGGGCCGAGCCGCTGGAGGGGGAAACGGTCGCGGGATCCATGCCGTCCGGGGCCTCCGCTGGAGGCAGAAGCTGAGCGCTTGGAGGTTGATTCTGATCGTGTTGAGGAGTGTCCATCGCTTTACATGATCCGATGAAACGCGGCGCTTGTCTCGTCGAGGCCTGGTTCCGCTGCAGCGCCAGGAAGGCTCGGACTCCCTGGCAGGGGGGCCCCGAAGCGCGTTTCAGCCCCCGGGGAAGGTCGCCCAGAGGGTGCCGGACCAGGTCGCGTCCTGGGGGCGTTTGGCGATGATGCCGGTGACGGGGCCCTCGCAACGAAGTTCGATGCGTCCCCCGGGGCGGTCCTCCAGTTTGAGGGCGCGGGTGCGGGTCTTGGGCGTGGCGGCCCAGTTGTCGGGGTAGGCATGGGGAGCGCCCCGTTCCATGTGCATCAGGTACAGGGACCCGTTCTTCAGCACCGTCAGGACCATGTGGAAGGGCCGCCCGCCCTTCCGGGGCACAAGGTCGCCCTCCAGCCGAATCGCCCCGGGAAGGCCATCCCTCGGAGGGGCTGACATGAGGCCGGTCAGCTCGAACCGGTAGGCGACGCCGCCGATGGTCAGGTCTCCACCGCCATCGGGCTTCAAGTCGATGATTTGGGCGCTCATGGCCACGCCCAGGGCGAGGTAGGGAAGGGCGCGCAGGAAGTTCATGCTGACTCCGGGGGCTCTGGATTCTATTCTGATGGTTTGACCCCTAGAGAGGTGAACCATGACCCGCGTGCTCTTCCAGACCGACAAGGGCGACATCAACCTGGAACTCTTCCCGAAGGAGGCGCCGGGCACCGTGGCGAATTTCGTGAAGCTGATTGAATCCGGCTTTTACGATGGCCTGACCTTCCACCGGGTCATCCCCGACTTCGTCATCCAGGGCGGCTGCCCCAACACCAAGGCCGGGGCCTCGGGCATGCCCGGCACGGGGGGACCCGGCTGGAAGATCAAGTGCGAAACGGCCGGCAATCCCCACAAGCACAAGCTGGGCGCCCTCTCCATGGCCCACGCGGGCAAGGACACCGGCGGCAGCCAGTTCTTCATTTGCAACGGCAGCGCCCCCAGCCACCTCGACGGCGTGCACACGGTCTTCGGCCAGTGCGCCGCCGACGCCGACATCCAGGTGGTCAAGGCCATCAAGGCCAATGACCGGATCGTCAAGGCGACGGTGGTGGAGGCGTAACAGCCCTTCGTCCAGCGCGGAATCGGGCGGCAGAGCCGCCCGATTCCGCGTTAGGCAAAGCATGAAAATGAAATGGGGGCGGTATGGCACGACCGGATCAGCAGGAGAGGCCCCGCTGTGGGTGGGCCGGCACGGACCCCCTCTACATCGCCTACCACGACGAGGAATGGGGGGTTCCCCAGCATGATGACTGGCGACTCTTCGAGAAACTCGTTCTGGAGGGTGCCCAGGCGGGTCTGAGCTGGATCACGATCCTGCGCAAGCGGGAGGCCTACCGGAAGGCCTTTCACTCCTTCGATCCAGGCAAGGTCGCGGCGATGACGGATGCCGAGTTGGAAGCTGTCCTCCTGGATCCGGGCATCGTGCGGAACCGGCTGAAGGTCTTCTCGGCCAGGAGGAATGCCCTGGCCTTCCTGGAGGCTCAGCGCGAATTCGGCAGCTTCGACGCCTTCCTGTGGTCCTTTGTGGGCGGCACCCCGAAGGTGAACCGCCCGCGGACCCTGGCGGAGGTCCCCGCCGTGACCCCGGAGGCCGAGGCCCTCAGCAAGGCCCTCAAGAAGCGCGGCTTCACCTTCGTGGGGCCCACGATCATGTACGCCTACATGCAGTCCATGGGCCTGGTGGACGACCACCTCACCACTTGCTGGCGTAAGGCACTCTAACTCTTTTCGCGAACGCGAAAAGAGCCAGGGAACGCTAGACTGGAAGATCCGGAGCCCCTGTGTCCAAGCCCTTCTACCTCACCACGCCCATCTACTATGTGAACGACCGGCCCCACATCGGCCACACCTACACCACGGTGCTGGCGGATGTCATCGCCCGCTTCCACCGCATGCGTGGCGAGCAGGTCTACTTCCTGACGGGGACGGACGAGCACGGCCAGAAGGTGGAAAAGGCCGCCGCGGCCCGGGGCATCAGCCCCAAGCAGCTGGCGGACGAAGTCGTGGCCAACTACACGGAGCTGTGGAAGGCCATGGGCATGACCCACTTCCGCTTCATCCGCACCACCGACCAGGATCACAAGGACCAGGTGCAGCGCCTCTTCAAGCGGCTGCTGGACAAGGGCGACATCTACAAGGCCACCTACAAGGGCCTCTACTCCGTGAGCGACGAGGCCTACGTCACCGAGACCCAGGCCAAGGAGCTGCAGGCCCAGGGCCTGGCCCACCAGCTTATCGAGCTGGAGGAAGAGACCTACTTCTTCAAGCTCAGCGCCTATCAGGACCGCCTCCTGAAGTACTACGAGGAACATCCCGAGTTCGTCCAGCCGGAGTTCCGTTTCAACGAGGTGAAGCGCTTCGTGGAGGGCGGCCTCCAGGACCTCTCCATCAGCCGCACCAGCATCAGCTGGGGCATTCCCGTGCCCGGCGACGAGAAGCACGTCATCTACGTCTGGTTCGACGCCCTGCTCAATTACCTGTCCGGTTGCCCGGCCAACAGCTGGCCGCCGGACCTGCAGATCGTGGGCAAGGACATCCTGCGCTTCCACGCGGTCTACTGGCCCGCCTTCCTCATGGCGGCGGGCATGTTCCTGCCAGAGACCATCCTGGCCCAT
>JARLGO010000478.1 GCA_031292655.1 Geothrix sp. | reverse complement strand
TAGGCGTGTTCGACGCGGTTGGGACGGTCGGTGGGACGGCTCATCGGGCGCTCCTGAGGTGTCCGGACAGGGCCGGTGGCTGAATTATGGAAAGTTCAAATTTATTGTCAAGTATGTTAATTGTTTTTGTTATATACTTGATCATCTTGAATGGGGGCTCGGCGATGAGGGGTACGGCCAAGGGACGCTACGGGCTGCAGTTCATGGTGGAACTGGCCATGCAGGCCGGGCACGGCCCCGTGCTGGTGGAGGCCATCGCCGAGCGCCAGGCGCTGCCGGCCAAGTTCCTGCGGGTGCTGCTGGGCAGCCTCAAGGCCGATGGCCTCATCAGGGTCCAGCGGGGCCCCAGCGGCGGCTGCGAACTGGCCCGGCATCCCAGCCACATCTCGGCCCTGGAGGTGCTGGAGGCCCTGGAAGGCGGCCTCGGCGGCCCCAGCCTGCCTGCGGATGCCACCCACGGCGCCCGCGCCGTCCGGGAGCTGTGGACCCGCAGCACCGAGGCCGCCCGCGACGTGCTCCGCCGCACCACCCTGGCCGACCTGGCCGAGCGCCAGCAGGCCCTCGAGGTGGACAGCCAGGGCTACTCGATTTAGGCCTCAGGGCTTGAATTCCACCACCGTCCCATCGGCCGGCACCTGCCCCTTTTCCTGCACCTCGCTGCCGCGATAGAGGGTCCAGCCGGGCAGGCCCCGGGGGATGGTCTTGGTCATGGCCCACTCCTGGGTGCGGCTGTTGGAGAGGATCAGCACCAGCATCCGCTTCGGGTTCCAGGGGTTGGGGAAGGCGGCCAGGAGCCCGTCGTCGGGTCGGCCGTAGGTTCGGCCCTGCCACCGGAACCAGCCGGGTCCGGCTTCCAGGGGCAGCTTCCCCTCGGCCTGGAGCCGCGCGGAAAGGCCGTTCTCGGCGGGTCCGCCGAAGAGCAGCAGGTCGCTGGCGGCCAGCTCGGCATCGCTGGCCTCGGCATCGGTCTTCAGGGGCAGCAGCACCTCCGTCATGTGGTCCGCCAGCGTGTCCCGGTAGTTCGTGGCCAAGGTGCGCTGGGCCTCCACCTCCCGGCCCGTGCCGTAGACCAGGAGCGCGGCGCTCCAGTCGTCCAGCACATTGCCCGGGACCCAGAAGTTGCCGCGGCGCAGGGGGAGGTCATTTCCCGCGTTGAAGACCACCCGCGTGGGACGGGCCTCGCAGGGGAAGCTGAAGGTCGCCCGGGCCCCCTTCAGCTCCACCCGCTCCAGGCGGGCCCCCTTGGCCGTCTCCAGGCGCACGGAGGCCACGAGGGGGTAGGCGAACCCCGGCTGTTCGACATCCAAATGGACGTCGTAGCCCTGGCCGACCTGCTTCACCTCGACGCGGACCCTGGGCGAGGGCAGGTCCGCCCGTTCGAGCCACGGGTTCAAGATGGGGGCCACGTCCCGGCCCGCGCCCTCGGAGAGGGCCTTCAGGAGGTCGACCGTGCGGGCCGATTTCCCGTTGAAGCGGTCCTGGGCCGTGCGCATGGCCTTGGCGAAGGCGGCGTTCCCCAGGTGGAGGCGCAGCTGGTGGAGGGCGAAGAGGCCCCGGATGCGGGGGATCTGATAGGCCCCGTAGCGGTCGTAGGCCGTGGCCGTGGCGAGGGGGGCCTGCACGCCCTCCCGGGCCTCCAGCCAGAGGTGGCGGGTGCCCAGGTCCGCCAGGGCCGAACCCAGGCTCTCGAAGGCCTTGGCCGGGCTGTCCGGCAGGTGCTTCAGCTGCTGCCAGTAGGCCGCCGAGGCGCTGACGAACCAGTTGTCCGCCTCCGTGGCCGGCCTGACCGTCCCTGTCCAAAGTCCCTTCGAGGGGAAGCTGTAGATCTCCTTCACCCGGGCCAGGTCCGGTGCCGGCGCGGCCTTGGGGCCCTTGTTCTCCTTCCAGCCGGTTTTCGCGGCCTGGAGTTTCGCAGAGACCCAGATGGGGCTGAACGCCGTGTACCCGTAGGTCAGGTGGGGCGTGGCACCGGGCAGGTCGGCGATCCAGCGGCCGCCCACCAGCTTCTCGCGCTGGGTGGTCTTGCCCTGGTGGGCGATGAAGACGAGCTTCTCGGCCATCTCCGCCGTGGTGAGCTTGCCGTCGCAGGCGTGGGGCCGGTTGATGGGACTCGTGGCCATCACGCGAGTGGCGGTGTCGATGTCGAAGCCGCCCCGGCCATGGGTCCGATAGGCCTCCTGCCAGGCGATGTCCCGGTTCCAGGTGTTGAAGGCCAGGTCTGCGGGGGCGTTCTCGGGATTTGCGCTGTACTCGCTGCGCACGTCCAGGTCGCGGTTGTTGTTGTTGGCCCAGATGAAATCCTGCAGGTGGCCCGGCGTGTCCGCCGGCCGCCCCGCGCTCCCCGTGCGCCACAGCCGGGCCTTCTCGGTGCCCAGCAGGAAGCAGGCGCCCTCGTCGGTCTTGGCGTCGGCCATGGTCCAGTCGTTGGTGTAGAGGCCGTTGTTCTGCTTGAAGAGAATGGCGGCGGCCTCGTCGATGCCGGAGGCGTACTGGGCCGCCTTGCGGATGCGGTTGCTCTGGGGCGTGCCGTCCGCGTTGAAGGGCGTCTGCCCCACGGTGGTCTCGCCCATCACCAGGCCCGCGGCGTTCAGGTACCAGTCCGTGCCGCTGTGGATGCCGCCCGCGAAGGTCTGCATCACGAGGCGGTGGCCCTTGTCCGGAACGATGTCCAGCATCACGTTGAACTCGGTGCCGGTGTAGCCGTTCCACATGAACATCTGGGTGAAGATGAAGCGGCCGCTCCTGGTGGCGCCCCTCGTGGCCACGAAGGAATTGCAGTGGTCGCCCTTCCCGCCCCGCTCCGCCTCGTCCTCGCCCGTCATGAAGGTGCGGCCGCTGAGGGGGGTGGGCGCGTGGTTCAGGCCCTCCTGGAGCGAGCTCATGTCGATGGCGCAGTTCAAGGTCACGATGTCCAGCAGGTCCACGGGGCGGCCCTTGAAGCTCGCGCCGGCCTGGTTGGCGCCATCGGCGATGCCCTTCATCTCCTCCAGGAACTCCACGTCGAATTTCCGGAAGAAGAGGGCATCCGCCACCTGGCGCTGATCGGCCCAGCCCCGGACGGGATCCGCGGCATTCTTCAGCACGCCGAGCTTGGTCATGTACCGCACAATCTCGTCGGCCATCAGCTCGCCGTGCTGGCGGCCGCGAATATAGGGCGGGCCTTCGATGTGCAGGAAGGTCCAGCCGCCCATCTCGTAGCGGAAGCCCTTGCCGGCCCAGCGCACCGTCTCCATGGGAATGAACTGGGTGACGTCCTCCACCTTCTCGAGGGTCACGGCACTGAAGGCCGCGGCACCCGTGGCCCTGCCGTTGCGCCCCAGGTGCAGCTGCGCGCGGTCGGTGGGGCTGGTGGCCAGGAAGAGCACCGACACCCGCCGCTCCGAGGTCCCGGCCACGCTCTGGGAGGCGTTCGTGAAGGGAAAGCTCGCCATGGACAGGCAGGCGCCCAGGGCCGTGGGATAGCGGGCCAGGGGGTCCGCCTTCACGCCCTCGGTCTTGATGGTGGCGCTCAGGCGGTAGAGCTCGCCCACCTTCAGCGCCACGGGGGCCGAGACGAGGGTGGCCTCCGACCCTTCGGCCGCGGCCTCCAGGCGCAGCGCCGCGGCCTTGGCCGTGGAGCCCGGCTGCAGCGTCCAGCCCGACACGGGGAGGTCGGCGGCAGAGGCGAACACCACCATGACCAGGAACAGGCTGCTGCGAAGCACTCGGATCATGAAAGCCTCCACCCCAAAGCATGCCAAACATCCCTTCAGATTGCCTCGCTTTTTGAGGCAATCTGAAGCAGGCGCTACCCTGGAGTCATGGCACTGAAAAAATGGACCTTCACCGCTAACCCCGAGGACGCGGAGCTGCGCCTGGACCAGCTCATCGCGAAGCGCACGGACCTGTCCCGCCGGGCCGCCCGGGAGGCCCTGAAGCTGGGGGGCGTGCAGGTGGACCGCAAGCGCGTGAAGGTGGCGGGGAAGCTCGTGAAGCCGGGCCTCGAAGTCCGCGTGGCCTTCGACCCGGACCTGCCGGCGGTGCCGACGACGGCCATTCCCGTGGTGTTCGAGGACGCCTGGGTCCTGGCCGTGGACAAGCCGGCGGGCCTCGCCACCCAGGGCACCTGGGCCACGGACCGCCACGACCTCCTGGCCCTGCTGAAGACCCAGCGCCCGGACCTGACGCTGTTCCTGCACCACCGCCTGGACCAGGGCACCTCGGGCCTGCTGGTGCTGGCCAAGGACCCGAGGGCCAACAAGGGCCTGGCCACGGCCTTCGCCGGTCGCGATCTCGAAAAGCTCTACCTGGCCCGGATCTCGGCGCCCCTGGAGGCCTGCACCGTGGAGGCCCCCATCGGCCGCATCCGGGGCGCCGACCCCGGCCGCTTCGGCTGCACCGATGATCCATCCGGCTCCGCCGGTGGCGGCCTCATCGACCCCAAGTCCGCCCGCACGGATTTCCGGCCCGCCACGGCGGAGGAAGCCGCCGGTCTCGTGCCCGGACACTGGATCGTGGCGCGCATCCACACGGGCCGCACCCACCAGATCCGCGTCCACCTCAACCACCTGGGGCGGCCCATCCTGGGCGACGCCCTCTACGGCGGCGAGCCTTCGGACCGCCTCTGGCTCCACGCCTGGCGCCTGGGGCTGAAGCACCCGGTGACCGGCGAGGACCTGCGCCTGGAGGCGCCCCCGCTACGGTTCCGGGCATGAGGCTACCCATCCTCTTCAATCCGGCCTCGGGCGCCTCGCCCAAGGATCCGGATGACCTGCTCCGCCCGCTGCCGGAGGACCTCCGGGACCGGGTGGAGGCGATTCCCTTCGGCCCGCCCTGGGACTTCGGGCCCCACCTCGCGGCCGCGGCCCGGGCCGGAGGCCCCCTTTTCGTCTGGGGCGGCGACGGCACGGCCCACCATGCCGCCCGGGCTCTGATCGACAGCGGTTGTCCCGTTCCCCTGGCGGTGATCCCCGGCGGCAGCGGCAACGGACTCGCCCGGGGCCTGCGCACGCCGCTGGAACCCGCCGGCGCCCTGCAGCGCCTCCTGGAGGGCCGGGAACTGCGCATGGACCTGCCGCGCCTGGACGGCGCGCCCTTCATGAACGTCTGCGGCACGGGCTTCGAGGCCGCCGTGGCCCACCGTTTCGCGGCCCTGCCCCGCCGCGGCTTCGGCGCCTATGCCAGGGCCTGCTGGCAGCTGTGGCGGACCTGGGAGGCCGTGAACCTGGACTGGGACGCGGAGCCCATCCCGTCGAGCCCCCCCCGGGGCCGCATCGAACGCATCCGAGAGGCCTTTCATCCCCCGGTGGACCTGCCGGCGAGGGCCTGGAGCCTCTGTTTCGCCAACCTCCCCCAGTACGGATCGGGCCTTTGGATCGCGCCGGGGGCGGACCCCAC
>JARLGO010000477.1 GCA_031292655.1 Geothrix sp. | reverse complement strand
GATCAGGGACTGGATCATGTCGTTCAGCAGATGCGAAAAACTGATCGCGCCCAGGACCTTGAAGGCCGTGCCGTGGGCCTGATCGGCCGGACCCGCGAGGCCGATGCCGGAATTCGGAAGGGTCGAAGTGGAATCCGTCATCGCTGGGAGGGGTCCTGGTCGAGGGTCATGAAGCGGTGGATGTCATCGTGCCTTGGGGAAATGGCCGGGCCCGGCGTTCATTATGGCCCCCGTTCAGGACGGGCCCGGCTCCACGCGCTTGGCCCAGAGCGGGTAGTCGATGCCGGCCAGGCGGTTGAGGACGATGGCCTGGGCCGTGAGCAGGGCCACGGCCAGCAGCATGATTGCCAGGTGCTGGGGCTTGGTGATGATGCCTAAGGAGACGATGAGGGTCGTGGCCCCGGCGGGCGGGTGGGCGGCCTTGAGGAGGATCATCAGGGCGCCGGTGGCGGCCAGGGAGAGGGCCGCGGCTCCGATGCGGGCCAGGTTCACCCCCATGACCATGGCCGGGGGGGCGTGCTGCAGTCCCATGAGGCAGAGCGCCCCGTAGCCGCAGACAATCCCGATGGCGTGGCCGTACATGGTGTGCCGGGGGCTGGCGGTGGGCAGGGTGGGCGTGAAGAAGAACAGGAAGGCCGTGGGTCCGAGGGAAGGAAACACCATGGGCGTGCGGGTGAGCATGGCCAGGCCGGCCAGCAGCCCGATGCTGAGGAGCCCGTTGGTGAACATGAAGGCGGCCCAGAGCTGGCGGTCGGGGAACCTCCCCAGGAGGGTGGCGAGGCGGAACCTCGCCACCAGGCCGCGGACAACGGCGGGTTCCAGCAGCTCCAGCGGGGCTCGGCGGTCTTCGGTCATTCAAACTCCAGTCATGGGCAGGGTCGCATTGAAACCAGCGGAAGCCCCCGGGATGAGACGGGCGCGGCTCCGGGCCACGGGCCTACTCCTTCCGTCCGTGCTCCACGGTGCTTCGGAAGGCCAGGAACAGGGCGATGGCCGTGAGCGCCAGGGACACGCCGAAGGCGCCGGGGAGGACGTTGCGCTGGCCGTCCAGGACGGCGCCCAGCACGGTCTCGAAGAGGTACAGCTGGATCACCAGCAGCAACAGGATGACGCCGAGGGCGGCGGGGGAAATGCGGACGCGGGGGCTCATGCCTTCTCCTCGCTTGATTCCCGGCGGCAGTGCGCCTGCCGTCCAAAGGTCTCGAGGGTGGGCTTGGGCCGTTCGCCCACGGCCCAGAGGCTGCCATCGGGCCGCGCTTCGATGGCGATGGCGGAGAGGGGCCGAGTGGGCGGTCCCTGGATGGGAAAGCCCTGGTCCGTCTCGAAGATCCCCTCGTGGCAGGGGCATTCCAGCCGCTCGTTCCGGAACCGCACGGCGCAGCCCAGGTGGGTGCAGGTCTGCCGGTAGGCCTTCAGCTCGCCTTTGGAGGTCCGCAGGAGGATGCAGGCGTCCTGGGCATCTCTGTATTTGAAGAGGCGGCTCTGGCCGGGCAGCAGGTCCGAAACCAGGCCCAGGGCCACCGGGTGCGTGGTCGGACTAGGTTCGGGATCCGAGGCCCCTTCGAGGGGCTTCCTCCGCCACCACAGGAAGCCGATGCCGGTGGTGAAGCCGGCGCTGACGAGGGCCAGGAAGCGGGCGAACTCGCGGCGGGAAAAGTCGCTCTCCTCGGCGAGGTCCAGGGGGAAGGCGCGGCGCCACCAGGTCATCAGAGGCCTCCGGCCATGGGCAGGGAATCATGGATGAGCAGGGCCGCATCCAGGTGCAAGGGCAGGTCCGGATCGGGCACCATGATGGCGTTCCTGGTCTTCACCCGCACGGTTCCGATGAGGAAGTCCCGCAGGGGCTTGTTGTGGCGCATGCTGGCGACCTCGTCCTTGCGGACGAAGAGCAGGGCCTGGCTGGGGCAGACCGTGGCGCACATGGGCTTGTGGCCCGCCGAGGTGCGGTCGTAGCAGAGGTCGCACTTGAGCATCTGCTCCAGGCCCGAGAACACGATGGGCACGCCGAAGGGGCAGCTCAGCTCGCAGTTCTGGCAGCCGATGCAGCGGGGCTTCTGGGCCGCCTGCACCACGCCGTCCTCGCTGCGCTTGATGGCATCCGAGGGGCAGACCTGGGCGCAGATGGGGTCCTCGCAGTGCATGCAGACCGTGGGCACGGTCTGGGGGCCGTCGAAGCGGTCCATCTCGTCCAGGTGGATCATGGAGCGCCCGCGGTGGGTGCCGCACTCGGCACAGGCGCCCACGCAGGAGCGGCAGCCGATGCAGCGCTGGGGATCGATAAAAAAGCCGTAGTCCTGGGGCACCATCAGAACACCCGCTCGGGCATGTCGGTCTGGTTGCTGCGGGCCTCGAAGGCCATGCGCTGCAGCTCCGCCAGCTCCGGCGAGAACTGGTCCTTGGTGGTCTTCTTGAGCCGCACGGCGCTCACCTTGAACTCGGGGATCTTCGAGACGGGATCCAGGTGTCTCGCCGTGAGCCGGTTGGCGGACAGGGCCCCGGCCCAGTGGTAGGGGATGAACACGGTGTCGGGGCGGATGGTCCTCACCACCTTGGCGGGCAGCACCAGGCTGCCGCGCCGCGAGGTGATCTCCACGGCGTCGCCCTCCGCCAGGCCGTACATCTCCGCCAGCCGGGGGTGGATCTCCAGGTAGGGATGGGGGCACTGCTCCACCAGGAAGCCGATGCGCCGCGTTTGCGTGCCGCTCAGGTAGTGGAAGACCACGCGGCCCGAGGTGAGCCAGATGGGATACTCGGCATCCACCACTTCCATGGGCGGCCGCCAGGGCGTGGGGACGAACTTGGCCCTGCCGTCGGGGTGGAAGAACTTTCCGCCCTCGAAGAGCCGCGGCGTACCAGGGTGATCCTCCGTGGGGCAGGGCCAGAAGATCCCCATGTTCTTGACGATCTTCTCGTAGGTGATGCCGGCGTAGTCCGCTGTGCCGCCCTTGGAGGCCACCCGCAGCTCGTTGAAGATGGCCTCGGGGCTCGTGAAGTGATCGAAGTACTTCCCCTGGCCGAGCCGGCGGGCCAGCTCCACCATGATCTTCCAGTCGGGTTGGGCGTCGCCGGGGCACTCGACGGCCTTGTTGATCTTGATGACGCGGCCCTCGGCGCTGGTGGTGGTGCCCTCATCCTCCTCGTGGAGGGCGGACGGGAACACGATGTCGGCGTGCTGGGCGCTTTCGCTGAGAAAGAAATCCAGGCAGACGAAGAACTCCAGCTTGCTGAGGGCCTCGCGGGTGAACTGCGCGTCGGGCAGCGAGACCAGCGGGTTGAAGCAGAGGAGCATCAGGCCCTTGATCTCGCCGGCGTGGATGGCATTCATGATCTCCTGGGCGCTCTGGCCCACGCCGGGCAGTTCCTCGTCGGTGCAGCCCCACACGCTGCAGATGTACTTCCGGTGCTCCGGATTGCTGATGTCGCGGTTGCCCGGCAGCTGGTCGCATTTGTGGCCGTGCTCGCGGCCGCCCTGTCCGTTGCCCTGGCCCGTGATGGTGGCGTAGCCGCAACCGGGCCGGCCGATGCGCCCCGTGGCCAGCACCATGTTGATGCAGCCGAGGACGTTGTCCACCCCCTTGCTCTGGTGCTCGATGCCGCGGGCGTGGAGCAGGAAGCTGGTCTTGGCTTCGCCCCAGATGCGGGCGGCCTTTTCGATGGCCTCCACGGGCAGCCCCGTCATCTGGCTGGTCCACTGGGGCGTGCAATCCTTCACCGCGCTCAGGGCTTCTTCGAAGCCTTGAGTATGGTTCTGGATGAAATCCCGATCGATGAGGTTCCACTTGTCCAGCAGGTGGAGAATGCCGTTGGTGAGGGCGGAATCCGTGCCGGGCTTCAGGGGCAGCACCAGGTCCGCCGTGCGGGCCAGGGGGGTGATGCGGGGGTCCACCACGATCAGCAGGGCGCCGCGGTCGCGGGCTCTCCAGATGTAGTCCGTGGTGATGGGCGAGCACTCGGCCACGTTCGATCCCGCCACCCAGATCACGTCGGCCAGCTCGATGTCGGCCCAGGAATTGGCGGCGCGGTCGACGCCGAAGGCCTTCTTGTTGCCCGCGCCGGCGCTCACCATGCAGAGGCGGCCGTTGTAGTCGAGGTTCCGGGTCTGGAGGCCCAGTCGCGCGAACTTGCCCGCCAGGTAGCTCTTTTCGTTGGTCAGCGACACGCCCGACAGGAGGGCGAAGGCGTCCTTGCCGTAGGCTTTCTGGATGCGCTGGATCTCCGCCGTGGTGCGTTCCATGGCCTCGTTCCAGTCCATGGGCTCGAAGCCGCGCTCCGTGCGCTTCATGGCCCTGGTGAGGCGGTCTGGGTGGTTGCCCTGGAGGTAGCGCTTCACGCCCTTGGGGCAGAGCTTCCCCTGGTTGAAGGGGAATTCCTCCCAGGGGTCGAAGCCGATGACCTTGTTGTCCTTCACCTTGAGCTTGATGCCGCACTGCTGGCCGCAGAAGCAGCAGTGGGTCTCCACGACCTTGTCCGGCGTGGGATCCGCCAGCCAGCCCCCCGGCGGGGCCAGGTTGAGGTGGGGGCCGAACTGGGTTCGGAGCTGGTCCTGGGGGACGGGAAGCTGGCTCATGGGGACCTCAGGCCTTCATGCTCGTGGGATCGGGGATGGGTTCGGCATGCACTGGAATCGTGGCGAAGGGATCGAAGGCCCCGTGCAGCCGCAGGCCCTGGGCCTTGGCCACGAGCCGCCGCTTGCAGCGGGGGCAGAGGTCGAGGTGGTGGATGCCGCCCCCGTCCTGGGCGCCGTGCCGGGCGCCGTCGAGGTCCAGTTCCCTCCAGAGCGCCTCCAGGTCCCGGCGCTGGTTGGCCCGGATGAAGGGCGCGCCACAGCCCTTGCAGGCCAGGCGGCCCTCCGCCTCGCCCTCGGCCTTGTAGAGGGTGGTGCCCACCTGGGCCGGCCGCTGGACGATGTGGAAGAGCTTGCCGAAGGGCAGTCCCAGCAGGAGGAGGATCACGGTCAGTTCGTGGAGGAAGGCCAGGGTGCCGAAGTTGCGGCCCTGGAGCCAGGTCTCGGAGACGGTGAGCATGAGGCCCGTCATGCTCACGGCGATGAGGAGCACCAGGGGCAGCAGGTCCAGATCGAAGCGCTGGGTGGCGGAGTCGCCCTCGTCCCGCTTGCGCCGGATGAGGCTGAGCACACAGCCCGCGATCACCATGACGGCCGCCAGGTCCAGGACATGGAAGCTGGCGAAGGCCGCGAAGCTGTCCAGCGGGAACGAACCCGCCGGGAAGCCGAAGAGCCAGGCCTGGTACCGGGTCGTATCCAGGCCTTCGCTGGTGAAGCGGATCCACCCGAAGACCAGGGGGAGGGTCACGGCAAAGCCCAGCATGCAGCCCCAGGCCAGCAGGGCGTGGGCGCCCCAGCGCTTGAGGGAGCGCTTCTCGATGAACCGCTGGAGGAACATCTGATCCAGGGCCAGCACGGCCATCCGGGGCAGGGCCCCGAACGCCTTGGGAGACAGCAGGGTGCGCACGGTGTGGCCGAAATACATCCGGGTGGCGGGGCGCTCGATCCAGGCGAAGTAGCGGTAGGCGATGCCGAAGCAGGCGAACAGCGTGGCCAGCAGGTAGCCCAGGAGGGCCGGGTCCAGCCAGCGGCCGCCCCGGCTGCCCAGGGCCACGGCGCCGCAAAGCGCCAGGGTGACGAGGGCCGCCCGGACCAAGGGGCGGGGTTCGAGATCGAGGCGGCCTGACAGGGACATGGCATGGCTCCAAGAGACTCGGTCATAGAATCAAAAACTGGAATCAAACGGTGACGGGTTCGGGCTGGGGAAGCAAGGCTTGTTTGGTGGGTGTCCAGGTTGCTTTCAAGTCCTGCAAAAAAACGAGTTGAAAGTCGCGAAGGGCTCACCCGGCGGCCGAGGGGGACCATATTTAGGATTCGCGACTCCTAATTATAGAGCCAGGGCCAGAAATGCAACAGCCCGTCTCCCGGCGATCGGCATCCCGCGGCTCGGGCGGCACCCACGAGGGGGGAACCCTGCTTCCCCAAACATCGCTTCGGGTCCATCGTCTCGGATGCGACCTGGGCTTCAGCTAGGTCCCATGAACCTGGTCGCGGAACCGCCTGATGAACTCATTCAAGGTCCACGGGATTCCTTCACTGTGGATGGCTTCGCCCACGTCGGCCCCAATCCGGTCGAGGACCTCGTCGATCTCTTGGCTTCGGACCCGGTCGGGGGCCTTGCCGTCCAACAAGGTCCGCGCCAGCGTCGTCCCCAGGAACCGGGCCTCCTCTGGGTCCTTGGGGCGGATGGGGAGGGGTTTGTCACCGAAGTCGATCATCATGCCCTTCGCGATGTCCGTTCCAAAACCGGGTTCAGCGTGATTCCGGTGGGTTTGCTTAGGATGGGCCCAGCGGGGGGATGCCAAGTGGGTTAGCGTCTAATTGTTGCGTTATAAATATTTAAAATCGATTGCAGTAGATTTGAAAGAGCTGGCCTCGACCTCGGGTCACCCCGGAGGATGCGATTCCAGCGCCTAATCGCATCGTATTTGGACGCGATTAGGCGCGGAGTACGAGCTGCGTTATTTCGTGGGGTGGCCCGCTTCGCCCAGTTAACGTGGATTCCCCAGGGCGTCGAGGCGATCCATGATGGAATCCGCTGCTCCCTCAGTCTGGCTGGCCTAGTGATTCAGATTGACCCAAGCGTCACCACGGAGTGGCACAAGCCAAGAGGCCACGGGCATTCTCTCCCTTTCAGCCAGGACGGCGGCGTATCGATCGAGTTGGGCTCGGTAGGTCGCAAGCTCTTCATCACCAAAGGTCTTGGAGTGCTTGAAGTCCAGGAGGTGGATGCAGTCTTCTCCCCAGACGACGAGGTCGGCGCGTCCGAGCCCACCACTGCTGGCTGCACCTGCGAGAGGCAATTCCGTGCGGCGGCGGAGGTGGCGCCAGCCCTTGGTCTCGAATTGCTCCAGGAAGCGCAGCGCGTTCTCACGGGCGTGGGCGACTGGAGGGGCGGCGGCCCAGCAGGCATGGAAGGCCTCTGGATCCTCCCAGCGCACCAGGAGGTCCCGGAGGAAGGCATGCATGGCCTCACCCTCCTGGCGGGCCTTGCTGCGGGTGTCACCCGGAAGGTCGTCATGGGTGTCGGCAGGCAGGGTGGCGTCGGCCCAGACCGTTCTCGCGGGTGGTGCATCCAGCGTGATGGCGACCCGGGTCGGCAGTGGTACTGGCGTCGGTGCCTCGGTCAGAGTTTTCCAGTCCGGGTGGGTGTTGGCCAGGACCTGCCCCCACTTCGCCCATGTCTTGAATTCACTTGGGGGCTTGGGCTCTTTGGGATCCTTGGGCTCCTGGAGCAGCAGGCAGAGGCGGCCCTTGGCGCGGGTGAGCGCCACATAGAGCAGGTTGAGTTCGTCACGCTTCTGTTTGGACTCCACCAGGGGCTTGAGGTCGTCATAGGCGCGCCCGGTGAATTTCCCCAGTTTCCAGGCCAGCAGCAACTCGCCCGTTTCGGGCCGTGTGCGCAGGTCACCCCTTCGGAAACTGCGTGGGTTCACGTTGAGCAGGGGCAGGATGACGTCGTCATATTCCAGTCCTTTGCTCCCGTGAGCCGTCTGGATGAGCAGGTCTGCATCTTCCAAAGATGCGGGCAGGTCGCCCCTCTCCAGGCCATTCCGCTCGTCATCCAGCAGGGCATAGGCCACGGAGGGACTGGCTGGCAGGTTCTGCAATTTGGCGAGCAGTCCGGCCAGGTTGCGCCGGGCCCGCAGGGGTTCCAGCGCACCGTGCACGTCCAGGGCTGCGATGGCTTGGAGGAGGGCACCGTGGCGCAGCAGCAGACCCGCGATGGTCTGGGTTGAGGCCTGCCGAAGGTCCAGAAGGACGCGCGCGGACTCTCGGTGTACTTCCGGTAACCGCTCGGGGTCCAACTGACCCAGACCGGGCAGTCCTGGGCGACCTTCGCTGCCTCGGGCCAGCGCCGCCAACTCGGCATCGGTCAAGCCCACCACCTGGCGCAGCAGCGCCGCACAGGGAATGGGGCGTTCGGGGTGGGCCACGGCCTCCAGGGCCGCCAGGATGAGCCGCACACCCGGGCTGTCCCAGAAGCCCTCCTTGGCCACCACGTAGGGCTGGATGCCCTGGGCCTTGAGGCGCTGGAGAAGGCCCGGCAGGCGGGTGCGCTGCTTGAGCAGAAGGGCCCGGGTGCGGCTGCCGGGCTTCACAGGAGCGCCGAGGGATTCGGTCCAGCCAGCCTCCCGGGAGAGGCCCGAGATCCAATCCGCCAGCCCTGGGAGGTCACCTGAGGTCGATAGCGAAGGCGTACGCACCAACCCCACCGGAGACCCCGATGGGACAACAGGCGCCTGGGCACCATCGAGATTGCCGACCGTGGGATCCAACTGGGGCCAGACCTGATCCACATAGGTGTTGGCCAGGGCCACGATCTCGGGTGTGGAACGGAAGTTGGACGCGAGGCGGAAGGCGCCCTCTCCCGCTGCGGCCAGCCGGTCACGGAGCAGGTCGGGGTCGCCGCCACGGAAGCCGTAGATGGCCTGCTTCACATCGCCCACCCGCACCATGCGCTCGGCGCCGAGGGCCTCCAGGAAGGCATCCTGCACCTTGGAGGTGTCCTGGTATTCGTCCACCAGAAGCAGCTTCGGCGCGGGGGTCTCCAGTCCGTGGGTCTTGAGGCTGTCTAAGGCTTTGCGAACCAGATCCCCGAAGGTGGCCAACCCTTGGGCCTGCTTCTCTGTCTCGAAGCGCTGGAGCGCGTTCACCAGCAGGCACCGCAGCCATACTTCCAGCGCCGTGGCCACGGGCTTGAGGGTTGCCATCGCGTCATGGAAGGCGTCGGAGTAGTAGGCCGGGGGCGGGTTCGACACGCGCCCGCTCTGGGCCTGGGCCCAACGGAGGTTGGCCTGCAGATCGGTGCCATCACTCGGTACCGGGAGGAGGTTCTCCTTCTTGAAGTTGTGGAGTCCTTTGCCACTGGGGTGCTTGGCCAGCTCAGGATCTGAGGCAAAGGGCGCCAAGGCGCTCCGGGCTGAAGCCAGGGCACGGGTCAGCGCGTCGCGGTGGTGGCTGGGGTCTTCACCCGTCAAGTGCCCAAGGGCGTCGAGGTGGTTGTCGAAGCCCTGGGATAGCGCCTCCCAGTTCTGCTCGGCCCAGGCCAGCAGCAATCGGGCGGGTACCTCATCGGCATGGCCGGCGGGCAGGGTCAGGGATTCGCGCACCGTCAGTCGCAGCAGCCGCAGCAGGGAGGGATGACGCACATCGAGAATGGTGTCGTTGCTGCCCTCACCCTTGCTCAGCACGCGCATGGCCAGGCTGTGGATGGTGGACACCTGAAGCAGCTCGGCTTCCCGCCGCACACGGCGCCAGTAGGCTCGGGCCTTCGCAGGTGACGCAAGCCAGGGCGCGTCTTGCCAGTGGGCGGCGGCCTGGGCCACCTCCCCGGCGGACTTCTTCAGGTGCTGGATGCTGGGCAGG
>JARLGO010000103.1 GCA_031292655.1 Geothrix sp. | reverse complement strand
GCCCTGGACGGGACTCGAACCCCCCGCGTCCGGCTACGCCGTCCGCCGGTCCCGCTCCCGACAGCGCCCCGCGCTGTCTCCGCGGTCCCATTGTCGTGGGTCCGACCCGGTCGGTCTCGACGACCCGCCCTGGACGGGACTCGAACCCCCCGCGTCCGGCTACGCCGTCCGCCGGTCCCGCTCCCGACAGCGCCCCGCGCTGTCTCCGCGGTCCCATTGTCGTGGGTTGGAGTCCAGGTCATCCCAGATTGAAAAACCCCCCGCGTGGGGGGCTTTTCAATCTGGGGCGGCTGATGGGACTCGAACCCACGACACCTGGAATCACAATCCAGTACTCTAACCAACTGAGCTACAGCCGCCGTCGGACCATTCAGATTATCCTGGACGCCGCTGGTTGGCCAGCGGGAACCTTCGGGGCGTTGCGGTCATCGAAGACATGCCGGGGATCCGGTCAAGTGAGGGGTTTCATGAACCGTCAAGTCAAACAGGTTTTGGGGTTGTCGGCCTTCGCGGCAGGTTGCATGGCCCTGGGGATGGGACTCAGCCACGGGTGGGTCGTGGCGGCCCAGGAAGAGAAGCCCGTGGTGGTGGACACCAAGGGGCTGGATCGGCTGCCCCCCATCGCGGACGTGGCCGAGAAGCTGAATCCCACGGTGGTGGCCATCACCAACACCAGCTTCGTCAAGAACCGCCGGTTTGAGCATCCCCAGTTCGGAGGGCAGGACTTCTTCGACTTCTTCTTCGGCCCCGGCGGCCCTCAGCAGCGGCGCAGCCCCCGGGGCGGCGATGACGAGCAGCGGGCGGTGTCGGGCGGATCAGGAGTGATCATCTCCCCCTCGGGGGAGATCCTCACCAACTACCATGTCATCGCCAGCATGGGGGGCACGGACAACGCCCTGGAAGTGAAGACCAGCGACGGAAAGACCTACAAGGCCACCGTGCTGGGCAAGGACAAGGAGTTGGACATCGCGCTCATCAAGATCGATGCGGTCCACCTGCCCTTCGCCAAGCTGGGTGAGTCGGATGGCCTGCGCATCGGCGAATGGGTGGTGGCCATCGGCAACCCCCTCGGGCTGGAGCACACGGTCACCCAGGGCATCATCAGCGCCAAGGGTCGCAAACTCGATACGGGTCTGAACTCCTTCCTCCAGACGGACGCGGCCATCAATCGCGGGAATTCCGGGGGTCCGCTGCTGAACCTGCGGGGCGAGGTGGTGGGCATCAACACGGCCATCAACCCTGCCGGCCAGAACATCGGCTTTGCCGTGCCCATCAGCCAGGTGAACCGCATCCTCAAGGATCTCCGCAGCGGCAGGCCCGTGAGCCGCGGCTACCTGGGGATTGGCCCCGCCGACCTGGACCAGGCCTACCAGGATGCCCTCGGCGCCAAGGAGGGGGTGGTGGTTAGTACCGTGGAGAAGGGGCAGGCGGCCGACAAGGCGGGCGTGCAGCGGCTGGATGTCATCACCGCCCTGGACGGACAGCCCGTGCGGAGTCCCGATGAAGTGGTGGCCGTGGTGTCGAGCCGCCGGGCCGGAGACACCCTCAAGCTGACCATCTTCCGGGATGGCAAGACCCTCAACCTCACGGCCACCCTCGGCGACCGCAGGGCCCTTGAGGAGCAGCGCCGCCGCGAGGCGGGGGAGGAGCCGGAGGATGAGTCCGACCAAAAGCCCCAGGGCGACATGAAGAGCCTGAACCTCGAGAGGACCTACGGATTCACCGTGGAGTCCGCGGACGCCAAGAACCGGCTCAAGGGTGTGGTGGTGACCTCGGTGGATCCCCGCTCCCCGGCCGCCGATCGGGGGCTGGCCCCAGGCATGATCATCTCGGAAGTGGGCCGCCAGCCCGTGAACACCCTTGCGGAGTTCAACGCCCAGGTGAAGAAGGCCGCGGGCCATACCCTGCTGCTCTACATCCAGTCGCCCAACGGCAGCCAGAAGTTCACCCTGCCCGTCGCGCCCCGCTGATTTGGGGTAAGTGGCCTTTGAATGAAGCCCCGGGTTACCGGGGCTTCATTCATTCCGCTAAACTCCAAGGTTCAACCCTGCCTAAGGATCGACCATGGGCCAACGCCTTCTCCTCGTGGACAGCGATCGGAGCTTCCTGAAGGAGCACCAGGTCAGCCTCGAAGCGGCTTTTGACTTGGAGGTCGCGGCATCCCCGGACCGGGTCGTGGCCCGGCTGGAGGGCGGGGACTTCGCGGCCGTGCTCATTTGCGTGGAGGTGGGCGAGAACAAGGGATATGCCCTCTGCTCCAACATTCGCAAGAATCCGCATCTGGATGGCCTGAAGATCGTGCTCATCAGCGCCAAGGCCACGGAGGAAGAGTATCGGCGCCACCAGAGCCTCAAGGGCAAGGCGGATCTCTACCTCCACAAACCCATCGCGCCCAGTGCCTTGGTCGCCGCGCTGACGCCCCTGGTGCCGGGCCGGGTCCTGGATCCGGACAATCCCCTGGGCGAGCTGGTGGACGCCGAGCTGGGCGACGACTGGCTGGACGGCCTCAAGAATGCCCTGGATAGCACGCCGGCCGGCGGATCCCCGGATCCGGTTCTCGGATTGCGGCCTCCGGCGGCCGTCCCCAGCGCCCACCAGGAGACCCGGACCCAGGCGGTCCCCGAGGTGCCCCCGGACTCCCGCCACATGCGGCTCCTGGAGGAGCAGATCGCAGCGCTCCAGGAGCAGCTGCGCGTCCGGGACCAGCGCATCCGAGAGGCCGAGTCGGAGGCGCAGCAGATCCAGCGCCAGCTGAATTCCGTGACCTTGAACCTGGACGAACTGGAGCGCAGCAACCGCGAATCGGAGGCCCTCAAGGCGCGCCTTGCGGAAACCGAATCGGCCCTTCGTCTTTTGGAGGAGGGCCGCGGGCGGGAAGGCGAGCCGGTTGAAGTGCTCAAGGCCCAGCTGAAGGAGGCCCTCGTCGAGCGCACGGACCTCATCCAGCAGGTGGAGGCCCTCAACCAGCAGGTGGGCGAAAAGACCCACCGGGCCATCGAGCTGCTCAAGGAGCGCGACCGCCTCCTCCACGAAACCATGGATCTGGAGCCCTTCCGGGCCCGCGCCAAGGATCTCGAGGCCGCCCTGGCGACCCACGAGGAGACACTGGCCCTGCGGCAGCAGGAACTGGAGGCCTCCCTCCAGGCCCAGTCGCAGCTGAACGCCACCCTTGAAGAACTGGTGAAGCAGCACGCCAACCTGGAGGGGGTCCACCAGGCCGCCCTCCTGGAAGTGGCGGGCTACAAGGAAAAGGTCCATACCTGCCAGTTGGAGCTGGCCGGACTCGAGGCGACCATGAGGGGCCAGGGCCGGGATCTGGCGGAACTGGGCCTGCAGCTGCGCCAGCGGGAGGCGGAACTGGGATCCAGCCAGGCCCAGATCCTCGAACGGGATCAGCAGCTCCTGGCCAAGCAGGAGATCATCCAGCACCAGCAGGAGGAGATCACCCACCTCTCGGGACAACTGGCCGTGGCCCAGCAGCAACTGGCCGAGGCCAAGATCCTGCACGAAGGTGAGCGGCTCGAGCTGATGAATGGCCTCGACCACAAGGAGGCCGAGCTTTCCCACCTGAACCAGGCGCTGGCGGACCAGCGGGAGGCCCACGGGGCTCTCGAGCGGGAGAAGCAGGCCATTCACGGTCAGCTTTCCGAGCACCGGGACCGCCTGCAGAACCTCGACGCCCTGCTGCAGGAGATCCAGGACAAGCTCCGGCGTGGTTCGGATCTCGCGAGAGGTTAGCCCCCGTGACCCTCACCGCGGCCCTCATCTGCGCCGCCCTCATTTTCCTCAGTGCCTTCTTCGTCATGGCCGAGTTCGCCGCGGTGCGGGTCCGGGAAACGCAGCTCGAGGCCCTGGCCGAGGGGGACCTGCGGGCCCGGCGGGCCATCGAGGTCCACCGCCACCTGTCCCACCACCTCTCGGCCATCCAGGCGGGCATCGTGCTTTGTGCCCTGGCCCTGGGCGCCGTGGGTGAAGACCTGTTCAGCCACGCCTTCCGGACCCTCTTCGGCCATCTGCCCTGGCCGACCCTGGTGCTGCCCCTCAGCACGGGCCTGGCCCTCCTGATGATGACCACCCTCCATGTGGTGCTGGCGGAACTGGTGCCCCGGAGCCTGGCCATCCGGTCCGCGGTGCCTTGGGCCCTGCGCACGGCCGCGCCCCTGCTGGCCTGGTCCCGCCTGGTGCGGCCGCTCACCTGGTGCCTCACGAAGCTGAGCCACCTGGTGCTGGCGCTCTTTGGCGTCCATCCGGAGGCGGACGCGGAGGACCTGCTGCCCTCGGAAACCGAATTCCGGCGCATGCTCGAGCGCAGCCAAGCGGAGGGCCACCTCGAGCTGGACCGCAAGGAGCTCATCGAGAATGTCTTTGATTTCAGCCGCCGCATGGTGAAGGAAATCGCCGTGCCCAGGGCCCGGGTGGTCTGCTTCGACCTGACTCGCAGCCTCGCGGACAACCTCGCCCTGGCCCGCACCACGCCCCACACGCGCATCCCGCTGGTGGAGGGGGACCTCGACCGGGTGGTCGGTGTCATCCACCTCAAGGAGCTGCTCTGGGCCATGCGGGATCGGGATGGGGCCGTGGATTTGCGCGAGCTGGCCCGGCCGGCCTTCTTCGTGCCCGAGATGAAGCCCATCCAGGGCCTCCTGCTGGAATTCCAGCAGCGCAAGCAGCATCTGGCCCTCGTCGTGAACGAGCACGGGGGCGTGGACGGCCTGGTGACGCTCGAGGATGTTCTGGAAGAGCTGGTCGGCGAGATCCAGGACGAGTTCGACCGGGAGGCCATCCAGCTGCGGAAGACCCGCGGCGGGGCCTGGCTGGCCCAGGGGAACGTCCTGCTGGAACAGCTGGAGGACCACCTGCACCTGAACCTGGAGACCGAAGCGGGGTCGGTCAGCCTCGGCGGCTTCTTCCAGGAGCAGCTGGGGCGGGTGCTGCGCCCCGGAGACGAGCTGCGCATCCAGGGCTGGCGGATCCGCGTCCTGGCCATGCGGGGCCTGGCCCCGGGGCAGTTCCTCCTCAAGCCCCTGCCCCATGGGCCGGAGGAGGCCGGTGACTGAACCCCTGGAGGGCTTCCTGCTTGCCGCGGGCCTGGGCCTGCGCATGGGGCCCCTGAGCCAGTGCCTGCCCAAGCCCGCCTGGACCCTCCGGGGCCGGCCCCTGCTGCAGTGGGGGGCCGAGGCCCTGCGGGCCCACGGGATCCGGCGCCTGGGCTGCAACGCCCACCTCCTGCCGGGCCGCCTGCGGGCCGTGGCCACAGGCCTGGAGGTCTTCGAAGAGCCAAGGCTGCTGGGCAGCGCCGGGGGCCTGCTCCATGCCCGGGGCCGCGTGGCCTCGGAACTGATCACCTGGAACGCCGACGTATGGGCGGAAACCCTGCCCATCGATCGCTTGCGGGCCCGCCACCGCGAAGGCGCGGCCACCTTGAGCTGGCTGCTCGTGCCCCATCCCGGGGGCCCGTGGAACCCCGTCTGGATGGACCTGGAGGACCGTGTGCTGCCGAAGGGCGTGGTCGGGCCCAGGGGGCCCTACCACTTCACGGGGGCCGCCGCCTGGTCACCGGAGGCCCTGGCCCTCCTCCCCGAGGGCCCGAGCGAGGTGAACGACCTGCGCCCGCGCCTGCCCCTTCACCTGGGCGTGGTGGTCGAACCCTTCCCCTGGCGCGAGGTGGGCACCGCCGATGCCCTCATCCAGGCCGCCGCCGAATTGGCCCCAGGTCAGGAAGGCCGCCTGCCGGGCTGCTACCTCCACCCCACGGCCCGGCCCGGAGGCCGGCTCACCCGCTGCGTCCTGGGCCCCGGCGCGGAGCCTCCGGCGGCCACCACCGATGCGGATGCCCTCTGGTTCGAGGAAGGCGGGAATCAGGTTCGAATAGGCTTAGGGGCCGTTACGAAATAGCCAGCGCAGTCCTGGCTGTTTTGTTACGGCCCCTTATGCCGTCCCTTGCCAAAGGAGGACAGGAATGTTTTGCGACAACGGCTTAATCTGAGGGCATGGATCCCCGCCTGCAACGTGCGCTTGAACGCTGGAAGCTGACCGACCCGCGGCCCCTCGCCGGGGACGCGGGGACCCGGCAGTACTTTCGCGTGGGGCATCCCCACCTGGGCTCGGCCCTGGTCGTGCTGCACCCGCTGGATACGCCCCAACAGGCGGACGACAGCTACTACGAGTTCCGCGCGCTCCAGGCCTACCTGGATCCCCTCCTCCGGGTGCCGACCATCATTCAAAGTGATGACGCCGACCACTGCCTGCTGGTGGAAGACCTGGGGGACACCACCCTGGAGCGCCGCCTGGTGGAGCATCCGGAGGAGGAGCTGGCCTGGGCGCAGCGGGCGGGATACCTGCTGGCCACCTTGGCCGGGCCGCTCACCCTGGGGGCGCCGGGCCACACCTTCTTCATGAGCCGGGCCTTCGATCTGGCCAAGTTCGAGTTCGAATGGGACTACTGCCGCCACTACTTCTTCCAGGACTTCCTGCAGAAGGATCCGCCCCGCTGGCTGGACCGGATGATGGAGGATGTCCACGCCAGTCTGGAGACGCGCGCCCACTTTTTCGTCCACCGCGACTTCCACGTTCGCAACCTCATGGTGCACGGTGATCGGCTGGTGGCCATCGACTTCCAGGACGCCCGCCGGGGGGCCGCCACCTACGACCTGGCCAGCCTCCGCTACGACGCCTACTGGGACTGGTCCAAGGAGGCGGGGCGGGCCCTCATCGAGCCCCTGCAGGGGGAACTGGGCTGGAACCACGAGGCCCTGATGGAAGAGCTGAATCTCAGCGCCCTGCAGCGGAGCCTCAAGGCCCTGGGAACCTTCGGCTACCAGCTCGTGCATCGTCGGAAGGCCCACTTCGCACCGGCCGTGCCCCGCACCCTGCGGCACCTCCGGAGCCACTTCCAGCGGCTGAACCACCAGGATGGGGTCCTGGCCAGCGAGCACATGCTGCGACTGGCGGAGGATCGCCTGCTGAAGGGGTAGGCCCCGGGGACCGCGGCCTTCCGACCCCTCATCCGCCCAGCAACTCGGCGACGAGGGCGGGCACCAGGTCCGTGGCCTTGCCGGTGCGCGCCTCCTGGAAGGCGCTGGCCACGAGGCTGGGCTCGAGGTTCAGCTCCACCGTGCGGGCGCCCGCGGCCGCGGCCTCCACGAACCCGGCGGCGGGGTACACGTGCCCGCTGGTGCCGATGGCCAGGAAGAGGTCGCAGCGGTCCAGGGCCCGGTAGATGCGGTCCATCTCGAAGGGCAGCTCGCCAAACCACACGATGTGCGGGCGCATGGGGCCGAGGCCGCAGGCGGGGCAGCGGCTGGCCGGGTCCATGTCCCCGGGCCAGGGATGGATGGCCCCGCAGGCGAGGCAGCGTCCCTTGAGGAGCTCCCCGTGCATGTGGAGCAAGTTCCTCGAGCCGGCCCGGTCGTGCAGATCGTCCACGTTTTGCGTCACCAGGAGCAGGTCGCTGCCCCACGCCCGCTCCAGCCGGGCCAGGGCTTGGTGGGCGGCGTTGGGCTGCACGGTGGCGAGGCTCCGGCGCCGCTCGTTGTAGAAGCGGTGGACCAGGGCCGGATCCCGCCGGAAGGCCTCGGGCGTGGCCACGTCCTGCACCCGGTGCTGCTCCCACAGGCCGTCGGCGGCGCGGAAGGTGCGCAGCCCGCTTTCCGCGGAGATGCCCGCGCCGGTGAGGATCACGAGGCGGGCAGCGCGGGAGGTCGGCATGGCAGATCCTATTTCCGCGCGCCCAGGTCCAGCGCCTTCCCATCCACGGCGCCCGGCTGGATGCCCAGCTCGCGGGCCAAGGTGGGGGCCAGGTCCACGGTGCGCACCGGCTCGCGGCGCTCACCGCCCTTCCAGGGGCCCCAGAAGATGAGCGGCACCCGGCGATCGTAGGCATTGGGCGAGCCGTGGGTCGCCGGGTACTCGGTGGGGGGTTGGCCGATGATGACGAAGGGCTTCAGCGCCAGGAGGATGTCGCCGCTGCGTTCCGGGCGGAAGCTGCGGCGCAGCAGCACGCGGAGGCTGCTGTCCCGGGGACTGCCGGTGGCCGCCGGATCCGTGGCCTGGAGCTCCTCGGCGGTGAAGGCCTCGGCGACCTCGGGCCGGGCGCGCAGCCAGGACTGGACCCGGCCCAGGACTTCCCGGCGGTCCAGCTTCGTCGCCTTCAAGGCGGACTCGTCGAGGTAGAGGGTGTTGGGTTCGGCCGTCGGGAGCAGGAGGTCGCGCTCCACCTTGAAGGCCCCGCGCAGGTCCGCCTGCAGGGCCGCCATGAAGGGCCCGGCCAGGAGGCGGCGCGCGGGAAAACCCTGGTCGGCGAGGGCCTCCGGGATGTCCAGGCCGCCGTGGTCGGCGCTCAGGACCACCCACGCGTCGGGATGCTCTCGGCGGAGGAGGTCCAGCAAGCGACCCAGCCCCTGGTCCAGCCGGTGGAGCTGGTCGCGCATCTCGGTGCCCAGGGTTCCGTAGTTGTGCCCGATGTAGTCCGTGGCCGAGAAGCTGAGGGCCAGCAGATCGGTGCCGGGGCCGCGGCCCAGGTGCTCGCCATCCAGCAGGGCTTCGGCGGCCTCCAGCGTCACGGCATCCAGGAAGGGGGACTTGCGAAAGCGGGCCTCGAAGCCCCTGTCCAGGGGCATCCCAGCCCCCTGGATGAGCCGCGGCAGGCCGCCGTTCCGCACGGTCACGGAGCCGAAGGTCCACTGGGCCGACCGCCCCTCGGGAGTGGCGGGATCCTTCGACCAGAGCCAGCTGTCGGTGCCGATGCGGGAGGAGAGGCCCTGGTCGTAGTTCACGAGCCAGGCGGGCAGGCGCGTTCCGTAGGCCGTGGAACTGGTGAAGCCCGCCGGACCGGCGAACCAGAAGACACCCGTGGGTTGGCGTCCGGCCATGAGGATGGCGGCCCGGTCCTTCCCCGACAGGGCGAAGACCCGGCTGCCGGGCACCTGGGCCTGCAGCCAGTCGCCCAGGCCATCGCCCAGGAAGCGGGCATTGGAGGCACTGGCCTGGCCCGGCGCGGCGAGGGACCTGGCCGAGCTGTCCTCCACGCAGTAGACGAACTTGCCGGTGGCCCGGTCCAGCCAGCGGTTCTCGACGATGCCGGTGTGGGCGGGGAAGCGGCCCGAGAGCAGCACGGAATGGCCGGGGCCCGTCTCCGTGAACCCGTGGTCGTGATAGGCCTCCGTGAAGCAGACCCCCTCCTGACGCAGCCGGGCGATGCCGCCCGTCAGCTCCGGGCCGTAGGTCTGCATCAGCTCGGCGGAGAACTGATCCACCACGATCACGACCACCAGCTTGGGCCGCATCCCGGGGGTGGGCGCGGCGACCAGGGCCGGAACGAGAAAGAGGGGGAGCAGGATCCGGCGGACCATCAGAAGGTCACCCCCACGCCGAAGGTCCACAGGCGCTGGAATTCCTGTCCGCTGCCCTGGGCGGTGAAGTAGG
>JARLGO010000476.1 GCA_031292655.1 Geothrix sp. | reverse complement strand
CGCCTGCCCGCCCACGTGAGCCTGGCCGACGCCCTCCACGTGGCCGGCGGACTGGGGCGCCTGAACGTCATCGACGCGCACTTCGATCCCAACAACCGCTACAACCTCTGGTCAGGGCTCATCGGGGGCTTCTTCCTCATGCTGTCCTACCTGGGCACGGACCAGTCCCAGGTGCAGCGCTACCTGGCGGGCAGCGACCTCACGCAAAGCCGCCTGGGCGTGCTGCTGAACGGCATGATCAAGGTGCCCATGCAGTTCCTCATCCTGCTGCTGGGCGCCCTCGTCTTCGTCTTCTACCAGTTCCACACGCCCCCCCTCTTCTTCAACCCGGGCCCCGTGAAGCAGGTGCTGGCGGGCCCCGACGCCGCCGCCTACCGGGCCCTCGAGACGAAATTCGCCCGGTCCCGGGAGGCGCAGAGCCAGCGGGCCGAAGCCTATGTCAGCGCCCGGCACGGCGGGGACAGCGCCTCGATCGCCGCGGCGAAGCAGCAGCTCCTGCAATCCCACGCCGAGAGCGAAGCCATCCGGCGAGAGGGCGTGGCCCTCATCGAAAAGGCCAACCCCGGCACCAACCCCAGCGACGTGAACTACATCTTTCTCGCCTACGTGCTGGGCAGCCTGCCCATGGGCCTGGTGGGCCTCGTCATCGCCGCCGTGTTCTCGGGCTCCATGTCCTCCATGTCCGGGGAGATCAGCGCCCTGGGCGCCACCACCATGGTGGATCTGTGGCGGCGCCTCGTGGGCGGCAGCCGGGGCCTCGCCGAGGTGTGGGTGGGCCGCATCGCCACCTTCGCCTGGGGCTGCTTTGCCATGGCCTTCGCCGAGTACGCCGCCCGCCTGGGCTCCCTCATCGAAGCCGTGAACATCCTGGGCTCCCTCTTCTACGGCACCATCCTCGGCATCTTCATCACGGCCTTTTACGTCAAGCGCGCCAAGGGCGGCACGGCCTTCTACGCGGCCCTCCTCGCCGAGGCCGGCGTGCTCGCCTGCTTCAAGTTCACCTCCATCTCCTTCCTCTGGTACAACCTCATCGGCTGCGTGGCCGTGGTGGGGCTGGCCTGGGCCTTCAGCTTGGCCCAGAACCCGGGGACTGGGGATCCGGAAAGCGCGCCAAGTGGGACTCGTAGAGGCGCGCCAGGAATTCCATGAGGACCCATTCGTGCTCCCGGGGGTCGCTCCGCAGCAGGCGGTTGAGGTGCATGTGCGACAGGCTTCCGGCGAGGCCGGCCAGGTCCCCCTGGACCAGGCCCTGATCGAAGGCCTCTCGAAGCCGGGGCAGGCCGCCGAGCTCCGGAGCCGCTGAAGGCCCGGCGGCCTGGGGGAACCCCTGCGCCAGCTCCTGGCGCAGGTCCCGGAACCGCGCTCCCATCTGCACGGCCCCGGCCCCCGAATCCCCGAACTCCTTCCGAAAGCTCTCCCGGGCCGCCTGCGCCAGGGCCTTCCGCGCCTGGATGTCCAGACCCAGGGCGGCCCAGATGGCATCCGTCTGCCGCAGGCCCGCCCTCCAGCGCTGCTCCGGGGACAGGCCCTCCACCAGCCGGTTCAGGAGGTGCTGGCTGTCGGCAAAGAACCAGGCCTCGGCCAGGGCGAAGCCCGTGGCGCCCCCGTAGCGCTCCCATTCCGGCTCGAAGGTGTCCACCTGCACCTTCCACAGCAGACCCTGGGCCAGGGGCCCCTCCAGGTGCTGGTGGAAGCGGGGCAGGAGTTCCGAAAGGAGCCGGCTGGGGACGCCATGGAAGCGCAACCGCAGGTGGGGATCCGGATCGCGGTACCGGATGAAGTGCCAGCGGTCCCAGAGCCCCTCCGCTTGGGTCTGCCGGAGGAGGGGCGCCAGTTCCACCAGGAGGCGGTCCGCACTGGCGGGCCCGCAGTAGAGCTTGAGGTAGAGCCATTCCGAACCGGGGGGAAAGACCCGGAGGCCGGGAGCGCTGGACATGGTGTCCAGGGAGACCGCCTGGGGCCGGGCGGGGGAGGTCGCCTCGAAGGGGATGACCAGCTCGTGGGCGAACCCGCCCTCCGGCCCCCGGACCAGGGCCTGGGTCAGATCCGGAAAGCACTCGGTGAGGATGAAGGTGGGGCGGTTCGACACGAGGTGGTGCAGGGTCTCCACCCACAGCTCCTGGTCCAGGTCCGCCAGCAGGCTGTTGTCGGCCTCGGTGAGCGTCACGAACCTCGGGAGCCCCCGGGCTTCCCGCAGGGCCTGAAAGGCGCCCCAGGCCCCGTCCCCGGAACCCGCCATGGCCTCCTTCAGCTCCCCGGCTTCGATCCTCCAGCGGGCCTTGCTGAGGACATGCCGGCCCAGGACGACCCGCGGCAGGAAGGGCTGGTCGGCAAGCACGCCCCAGGACCATCCCCCAGGGCGGCCATCCTGATCCTGGAGGTGGGCCAGGAAGCGGTAGACGACGGGTCCGCGGGCGAAGTTGTGCGCCGAGGACAGGCGGGGCACCACCTCCCGCCCCAGCCGGGCCGAGGCCAGCACCACGCGGTCCCCCCGCACCGTCAGCCGCAGGTCCGAAGGGAGGAGGGTCCGGTCGGCGGGCACGCCGGACGCGGCCAGGAAGGGGATCTCGTAGTCCCGCAGGGCCGGCCGGGCCAGCACGTTGCCCATCCGGCCCTCGGGCACGTGGACCACCTCGGCGAACACCGCCTCCGGGCGCTGGGTCTCCTCCTTCCGGAGGTGGCTGCGGAGCGCCTCCTTCAGTGCCGGATCTCCGGAGGCGAAGCGCCCCAGCCACCGGGCGGCCGTGGGCCCGGAATACTGTTCCATCCAGAACTGGAACTCGCCCCGGTCCAGGGCGGCGGGGCTGGCGGCCTCGAGGCTGGCCAGGGCGGCGAAGGAGGGCGGGAAGAGCCCTGGATCCTCCGGGGTGAGGGCGTCGACGTCCGCCTCCTCCAGGG
>JARLGO010000102.1 GCA_031292655.1 Geothrix sp. | reverse complement strand
GAGGCAGCCGATGGAGTGCAAATCGATAGCCGAGGCCCTGGCGGGCATTCCGGATGGTGCGACCCTCATGGTGGGCGGCTTCGGTCTGGTGGGGATCCCGGAAAACCTCATCATCGGGCTGCGGGACCTGGGCACCAAGGATCTGACCGTCATTTCCAACAACTGCGGGGTGGATGACTGGGGCCTGGGGCTGCTCCTGCAGAACCGCCAGATCAAGAAGATGGTGGCGTCCTACGTGGGCGAGAACAAGGAGTTCGAGCGCCAGTACCTCTCGGGCGAGCTGGAGGTGGAGCTGGTGCCGCAGGGCACCCTGGCCGAACGCTGCCGGGCCGGCGGGGCGGGCATTCCCGCCTTCTACACCCCGGCCGGCGTGGGCACGCCCATTGCCGAAGGGCGGGAGACCCGGATGTTCGGCGGCCGGGAGTACCTGCTGGAGACGGCCCTCCGGGCGGACTTCTCCCTGGTCAAGGCCTGGCGCGCCGATGGCCTGGGCAACCTCCAGTACCGCATGACCGCCCGCAACTTCAATCCGATGATGGCGGCGGCCGGACGGGTGACCGTGGCGGAGGTGGAAGAGGTGGTGGAGATCGGCGGGATGGATCCCCACCAGGTGCACACGCCGAGCATCTACGTCCAGCGCTTCATCTGCTGCCCCCACCAGGAAAAGCGGGTCGAACGCCGCACCGTTCGGAAAGGAGTGGGAGCATGAGCTGGACACGCGAGCAGATCGCCCAGCGGGCGGCCCGGGAAGTCGAGGATGGGTACTACGTCAATCTCGGGATCGGCATGCCGACCCTGGTGGCCAACTACATTCCCGAGGGCAAGCGAGTCGTGTTCCAGTCCGAGAACGGGCTGCTGGGGATCGGGCCCTATCCCACCGAGGCCGAGCTGGATCCCGACCTGATCAACGCCGGCAAGGAGACAGTCACCATGATCCCGGGCGCGGCCCTGTTCAGCAGCGCCGAGTCCTTCGCCATGATCCGGGGCGGCCACATCGACCTGGCCATCCTGGGGGCCATGGAGGTCTCGGCCGAGGGCGACCTGGCCAACTGGGTCATCCCCGGCAAGATGGTGAAGGGCATGGGCGGGGCCATGGACCTGGTGAACGGCGCCCGCCGGATCGTGGTGATCATGGATCACGTAAACAAGCAGGGCGAGCCGAAGATCCTCAAGCACTGCTCCCTGCCCCTGACCGGGCGGCGGGTGGTGAACCGGATCATCTCCGACAGGGCCGTGCTGGACGTGACGGATCGGGGACTTGAGCTGGTGGAGCTGGCGCCGGGGGGGACGGTGGAAGGCATTCGCGCCTGCACCGAGCCGCCCATCCTGGTCTCGCGGGCCTTGGGGGGCCAGCCTTAGCGGCGGCTCTCAGAGAATCGGGACCCCATGAACGCACCTCGCCATCGATCAATCTCGGCCCTGCTCCTCCTGGGCCTGTCCCTGGCGCTGGGCTGGGCCTGCAAGCGCCCGGAGACGGCCCTTCGGGAGCGGTCGGTGCAGCGCGTGGAGCTCGTCCAGACGGTGAAGGGCATGACTCCCGAGGAGGAGCGGGCCGTGGTGGCCCAGCTTTCCGAGGGACTTGGCGTTCCGCCCGAGCCTGCGAAAGGGGTTGCGGGTCCCAGCAGGGTCTTCCGGCTCACCCTGGAAGGCCGACCCAACTCCATGACGGGGCGGGGCCTTGGCAGCACCTGCGCGATCTCCGCCGGCTTGGGTGCCCTGGTGGGCGTTGTGATCCCTGGAGCAGGGTTAGCGGTATGGGCCACCTGGCGATCCGCGGCCATCGCCGCGGGCGCCGGGGGTCTCCTGGGCCTGGGCTACGGGCCCACCTGGTACCGGCACAATGCGGCCCTCCAGCAGGAGCTGGGCTACCTGCCCTGGGGCTTCTCCGCCCAGTGGGAGGTGCTGGAGCGCAGCCCGCGCTTGGGCGAAGAGGTGGTGGCCGCGAGCAGGAACCCCCCTCTCTTCTTCGGCCGTCACACCCCCTACCTGGACCTGAAGCCCCACCTGAAACCCCTGCCCCCGGAATCGCGAAGCGAGGCGGCCATCCGGCAGGCCAGCCTGAGGGCCTACGTCGAGGCCCTGGTGAAGCACTTCCAGCAGAAGGATTGAATCGTTCAGGAGGCCCCATGTCCCGCGACATCGACCTGCTCCTGGCGGCCCTGGATCAGGCCTACAACCACAAGTCCTGGCATGGCACGAACCTGAAGGGAGCCCTGCGGGGCCTGACCGCCGGGGAGGCGGCGCTGCGCCCGGCGCCCGGTCGCCCCTCCATCCAGGAGCTGGTGGCGCATCTCGCCTATTGGAAGTACGCCGTGCTGCGCCAGCTCACGGACCTGCCCAGGGGCTCCTTCCCCCTCCACGGCTCCAACTGGTTCCCCAGGGAGAAGGCCGACGCAGCGCAGTGGAAGGCGGACCGGGCCCTGCTGGAGCGCATGCACCAGGAACTCCGGGCCGCGGTGGCTGCCTTGAGCCCCAGGGATCTGGATCGACCCTCTGCCAAAGCCAAATACCTGATCCGCGATCTGATCCTGGGGGCCGCCGCCCATGACCTGCATCACGGCGGGCAGATCCAGCTCATCAAGCGGCTCACGTTGAAAGGCTAGATGCCACTGGTGCAGCCCTAGATGGGCAGTCCATGAGATCGTGGTTTTACACGGCGTATTCGAATGGTTCATAAATAGCTGATAATAATAATTTAAGATAACAAGATATGGATATTCGCAACTATCGTAAATGTTCCTCTTGATTTTAATTACACAATCCTCTACACTGTAAATGGCGATCCCCCGAATGCTTTGCCAGGCCGCCGGGGGATCGAGGTGCGGAGGTGGTACATGACAACAGATTAACCAACAGGACGGGGGGTGCGGTGAAAACTGCACCTCCCTACCTTTTCTCCAGAAACGATTGTACTTCACATATTGCCTAGCATCAAGGTGTAGCTATGTCCGAAGATATTGATTATGGCAAAGTGCTTGATGACCTGAAGGCTAAACTGGAAGAGGCTAATCGGATCAAGCAACAAACCCAGGCAGAGATTCAGCGGCTTGAACTTGCAATTGCGGGCGTTTCTCCGCTCGCTGCCTTGGCGCGACTAGATTTAACTCTGCCAAGAATGGAGTCCTACCCGCTTAACCTTTCACCTGAGAACGTCTACATGGACAATGAGTTTGTCAACATGAGTGCTGTTGATGCAGTTTCTAAATATTTGAAAAGAATTGGGAAACCAAAAAAATCTACCGAGATCGCGGATGCCCTGAAGCGTGGTGGATATCAGACCATTTCAAAGAACCTCTACACCACCGTCTACACCGCCATGTTCCGGCATCCCGAGATATTCGAGAAAACCAATGAAGGTTGGACGCTGAAAGAAATGATTTGACGGTTATTTATCTAAATTTTTAGATTTTGCATAATTTTTTGTAATGCTACTTCTCTTTTTCATTACACATTATAGGATTGAGATTTGGTATTTGTGGACTTGGCTAGGGGGTTTGAATCAGTTGTGTTCTTTGATGGGAGGAGAACCCTGATTGCATTATTGAATTCTGCATCACTGTCTTTGATGCTAAGCGGGTGTTACGGAACACCCCTCTTCTTCTGATTCAACTCGATGGGGTCGTACAAAGCCTAAAGAACGACGATGGGTGGTGAACTCATCCTCCGCGGAGAGCGGGTGACAATCGTTCCAGGGTGATCGGAGGAGAGGTCTGAGCCCGTAGGGCGAAGAGGTTGCCTTCGCCGAAGCCCTCGAAGCGGATGCGGGTCATGAGTGGACGCCGCAGGGCGGCGTTCCGAATGGGCCCCCGCACCGCTGAGACGCCACCGCGAAGCGGCCGGCAGGGGCAGGGGCCCCGGCCGAGGGAATAGGGGCGGCGTCAGAGAACGCCTCTCTTTTTCTGGTCCAACTCGATGGAGTCGTACAGAGCCTGAAAGTTTCCCTCACCAAAGCCCAGGTTCCCCCGCCGCTGGATGATCTCGAAGAACAGGGGCCCGATCTGGTCCTCGGTGAAGATCTGCAGCAGGTAGCCGCTTTCATCCCCGTCGATCTGGACGCCCAGTTCCTTCACGGTGGCGAGGTCCTCGCGCACGGTGTAGCCGCTGCGGGCGATCCTGCCCGGCAGCAGCTCGTAGTAGGTGTCCGGGACGCGGAGGAACTGGAAACCCTGGGCCTGCAGGATGCGCAGGGTCTGGAAGATGTCGTTGGTGGACAGGGCGATGTGCTGCACGCCCTGGCCGCGGTGCCGGTTCACGTACTCCTGGACCTGGCTCTTTTCGTCCGTGGGCTGGTTGATGGGGATGATCACCTGGTGGTTGGCGCTTTGCACGACCTTGGAATCCAGCCCCGTGCCCAGGGCGCCGCGGATGTGGAACTCCCGGGTGACGACAAAGCCGTAGACCCGCTCGTAGAAGTCCACCAGGGTGTCCATCTCGGCAGGGCCCACGTTGTTGGTAAGGTGGTCCACGCGCACCAGGCCGGGATCGCAGAGGGCCGGTGCGGGGTCGGGAGCGAGGCCCGGCCAAAAGAGGCCCGGTCCCCCCTGCCGCTCGACGAGGAAGTTCCAGACATCCCCCACTCCCTGGATGGCCGCGAAGCGGAGGGCGCCGTCGCCCAGGGCATGGCTCTGGGGCTCGAGCATGACCCTGGCCCCATTCGACCGGGCCTGCGCGAGGGCCCTGTCCAGATCCTCCACGGCGAAATTGAGGGCGCAGACCCCCTCGCCGTGGGCCTGGAAGTAGCGCCCGGCCGGATGGGTGGCGTCCGCCTCGAAGATCAGGATGTCCATGCGCTGCTGGCGCAGGTGGAGGAGGCGGCCCCAGGGGTGCGTCCCGCTGGCGACGCGGGCGAAGCCCAGGCGCCGGTAGAGGGGCTCCAGGCGTTCGACGGAGCCCGTCAACTGGAAGTGGTCGATGCGGCTGAGGCCCATCGGGTTGGTGGCGGACTTCCCACCGCTGGGGGCGCTGAGGGCAAAGCTGGGGGTGGCCATGGCGGATCCCGAAGAAGAACCGGCCCCAGTGTGCCACCGGAGGGCCCGGAGAGGGGTCACGGAAATATGGGTTACCCTATTGCAATCAATATTTGAATACTATTGAGTCAACTATGAGTGAAAATGAAACGGGCCCGCAAGGCGGGCCCGTCAGCACTTTGCGCGAAGCGCAGGGCGCCCTCAGCTGAGGCTGGTGGCGATCACCTTCTCCTTGCTGAAGAACTCGAGGATGTCCCCTTCCTTCAGCTCGTCGAAACCATCCAGGGAGATGCCGCAGTCGAGGCCGTTCTTCACTTCGGTCACGTCCTCCTTGAACCGCTTGAGGTTCTTCAGGCCGCCCTCGAAGAGGACCTCTTCGCCCCGCTTCACGCGCACCTTGAAGGCCTTCTGGACCTTGCCTTCGGTGACGAAGGACCCGGCGATGACGGTGCGGCCGATCTTGAAGAGCTGGCGCACCTCGGCCTGGCCGTGGACGGTCTCCTTCTCGGTGGCGTCCAGCATGCCGACCATGGCCTGCTCGATCTCCTCGGTCACCTTGTAGATGATGTCGTGGAAGCGGAGGTCCACACCCTCCTCGCGGGCCAGTTCCTCGGTCTTCTTCTCGGCCTTCGTGTGGAAGCCGATGATGGTGGCCTTGGAGGCCTCGGCGAGGAGCACGTCGTTTTCGGTGACGGTGCCGGCGGCGCTGTGGATGATGCGCACCCGCACCTTGTCGGTGCTGAGCCGCTCCAGCTGACCCACCAGGGATTCCACGGAACCCTGGGTGTCGGCCTTGATGATGAGGGCCAGCTCCTTGACCTGCCCATCCTTGATGGTGCTGAACAGGGTCTCCAGGGTGGCGCGCTGCTTGAGGTGGGCGGCCTGCTTGGCCTTCTCCTGGCGGAACGTCACGATGGTGCGGGCCTTGCCCTCGTCCTCGACCACCTGGAAGTTGTCGCCCGCGCTAGGGACCTCCTCGAAACCGAGGATCTGCACGGGGCTGGAAGGGCCCACTTCGGTGACCTTGCGGCCGCGATCGTCGAACATGGCGCGGACGCGGCCCATGGTGGCGCCGGCCACGAAGATGTCCCCGGCCTTCAGGGTGCCGCGCTGGACGAGCACGGTGGCCACGGGGCCCCGGCCGCGGTCGAGACGGCCCTCGATGATGGAGCCGGCGGCGGGGCAGTCGTAGACGGCCTTCAGTTCCTTCAGGTCCGCCACGAGCAGGATGGTCTCCAGCAGCTCATCCAGGCCCTGCTGGGTCTTGGCGCTCACGAGGACGGCGGGCACGTCGCCGCCGTAGGCTTCGGTCTGGACGCTGTGCTGGAGCAGGCCCTGCTGGACCTTGTCCGGATTGGCGCCGGGCTTGTCGATCTTGTTGACCGCCACCACCAGGGGCACGTCGGCGGCTTTGGCGTGGTTGATGGATTCCACGGTCTGGGGCATGACGCCATCGTCGGCGGCCACCACCAGGATGGCGATGTCCGTGACCTTGGCGCCGCGGGCGCGCATCTTGGTGAAGGCCTCGTGGCCGGGCGTGTCCAGGAAGACCACCTGGCGCATCTCGCCGGTGTTGGGATCCTTCACGTCCACGTGGTAGGCGCCCACGTGCTGGGTGATGCCGCCGGCCTCGCCCGCCGCCACCTTGGTCTTGCGGATGGCGTCCAGCAGGGAGGTCTTGCCGTGATCGACATGGCCCATGATGGTGACGACCGGGGGCCGGGGCAGCTTCTCGCCCTGCACCTCGCCGGACTCGTCGGCCGTGATCTGGACATCCTCCTCGAAGGAGACGATGTCGGCCAGGAAGCCGAACTCGCGGGCGATGTCCTTGGCCATCTCGGTGTCGAGGGGCTGGTTGATGGTGGCGAAGATGCCGCGGTGGAGCAGCTTGGCGACGACATCCTTGGCCGGGCGGTTGCACTTCTCGGCGAGTTCCTTGACGGTCACGCCTTCGGACAGCATGACGATGCCGATTTCCTCTTCGATGTACTCGCTGGCCACCTGCTGGGCGCGGGACCGGGGCTGGCGGAGCTTGAGGTCGAGTTCCTCCTCCTTGCTCCGGACGTAGCCGCCCTTCTTCTTCTTGCCACCCTGGTGATTGCCTCGCCCGGGCCCCTTCTGGCTGTTGGGGTCGATGGGGCCGGTGGCGGGAATGGAGGGGCCGCGGCCGGGACCGCCGGGACGGGAACCCATGCCGGGACGGCCGGGGCCGCCGGGGCGGGCACCGGGTCCGCCGGGACGTCCGCCGGGGCCGCCGGGGCGGGTACCGGGACCGCCGGGGCCACCGGGGCGTCCGCCGGGGCCGCTGGGCCGGCTGCCGGGTGCGGGCCGGGCCTGGGGCAGCTGGATGTAGCGGGCGGGCTCCTGGACGCGCGGGGCCGGGGCGGGCGTGTCCGAGGTCTTGATGCGGCTGAAGCCCTGGTCGGTCCGCATCTCGGTGATGGCGGGCGGAATGTAGGGCCGCCGGCCCGGCGTGACAGGCGGAATGGGCTCGTGCCTGACCTCGCCGCGACCGGTGTTGGTCGCCATCTGGAGGACGGCCTTCTCCTTTTGCGGCATGCCGGATCGCTGAACCTGACTCGGGGCCTGGCCAGGGCGCTGCACGATGGGACGGGCCCCGGCCTCGGGGCGGGGGCCGGAGGCCGGCGCCGGATTCGAAGCCGCGGAGGGGGAGGGGGCCGGCCGCTGGGGGGCCGGGCCCGAGGGGCGGGGCGGAGGCAGCTGGATGTAGCGGGCGGGCTTGTCCTCGCGCGGCGCGGGGGTGGGTGCCGCCGTGGAGACCTTGAGCCGGGAGAAGGTCTCCTGGGGAGGCTCAGGCGCGGCCGGGAGCTCGGCCTTCAGGGGCATGGGGACGGCCGCAGGCGCAGCCACGGGGGCCGCAGGCTCGGCGGGCGCCGCAGCCGCCTCGGGGGTGGCCCCCTTCTCGGAGACCGGCTCGACGGTCGCTTCGGGTTCCGGCCTGGGTTCAGCCTTCTTCACCAGCATGGCCGGTGCGGGCTTGGGGGCCTCGGGCAGGGGCTCGGGCTTCGCCTCGGCCTTGGGTTCGCCGGCGGGGGTGGCGGGACCCTTGACCACCCGCACGGCGGTGGAGGGCTTGTGCAGGGCGAGGGGGGGAGCCTCGTGCTCTCCCTTGGTCTTGCCCTGGAAGCCGCGGCGCAGTTGATCCGCCTGGTCATCGGTGAGGTTGGAGCTATGGCTCTTCCCTTGGAGGCCCAGACGCTTCTCACAGGCCTCGATGACCTCCTGATTGGCGACTCCGAGCTCTTTGGCGAGTTGGTTGATGCGCAGCATGTAAGGGGACTACCTCGGCCTGGTGTGGGAAACGGGAAGGGCTGCAGGACTACAGCCTACTCCCCGAAGTGAGCCTGCACGGCATCGATGAGACGGAAGGCCAGATCCTGATCCATGCCTTCCACCTGCATGAGCTGCTCGGCAGTGACATTGTAAAGGGATTTGGCGTTGGGATAACCCGCCTGGACCAGACGGTCGACGAGGGTGGCGTCCAGACCCTCGACCTGGATTTCATCGAGGAGCGTGGAAACGGGGGCGGCGGCTTCGGGCTGGAGGGCCTCGGCGCTGGGCTGCGGCAGGGCCAGGCCCATGGCGACCTCGGCTTCGCGCCGCTTGTCGGCTTCGCTGCGGACATCGATGTTCCAGCCCGTGAGCTTGGCGGCGAGGCGCACGTTCTGCCCCCGCTTGCCGATGGCGACGCTGAGCTGTTCGTCGTCCACGATGACCTCGACCCGGCGGCTCTCGGGGTCGCCCAGGTTCACGCGAATGGCCTTGGCGGGGTTCAGCGCGTTGGCGATGAACTGGGCCGCGTCGTCCGAATAGCGGACGATGTCGATCTTCTCGTTCTTCAGCTCGCGGATGATGGCCTGCACCCGGCTGCCCTTGAGGCCCACGCAGGCGCCCACCGGATCGACGTCCGGGTCGAGGCTGTGGACGGCCACCTTGGCCCGGTCCCCGGCTTCCCGGACGCAGTTGCGGATGACCACGGTGCCGTCGTGGATCTCGGGCACCTCGTTTTCGAAGAGCTTGATGAGCAGCCGCGGATCGGTGCGGCTCACCTGCACCTGGGGGTCCTTGGCGCTGCGGTCCACGCTCACGATCACGACCTTGATGCGCTGGCCCTTGTCGAACCGGTCGCCCCGGAGCGCCTCGCTGCGGCGCAGCATGGACTCGACGCGGTCGATCTCGAGGATGATGGCGCTCTTCTCGAAGCGCTTGACCTCGGCCACGACCACCTCGCCGATGCGCCCGGCGAATTCCGTGAAGATGCGCTCGCGCTCGGCTTCACGGACCTTCTGCACCAGGACCTGCTTGGCGGCCTGGGCGGCGATGCGGCCGAGCTGGCTGGTGTCCTGGGGCAGCCAGAGGGTGTCCCCCTCCGCGGCGTCCGGGTTCAGCTGCTGGGCCTCCGCCAGGCTGATCTCCAGGTCCTCCTCCTCGACCTCGGCCACCACCTGCTTCAGGGCGTAGACATGGAACTCGCCCGTCTCCCGGTCCATCTGGGCCTGGAAATTGCCGTAGAAATCCTGGGCGTTGAAGTACTTGTCCGCGGCCTTGGCCAGGGCTTCCTCCACCGCGGCAAAGACGTCTTCCTCAGGGATGCCCTTCTCGGCGGCGATCATCTTCACGCTGTCGAAAAAGGTCGTTGCAACCGTTGCCATATCAGGCCTCCTCTTCCTCGACGACGCTTGTCTCTACGTCCTCGGCATCAGGTAATTCAGTGAAACGGGCGGTCAGGTGCTTGGGCCGCGGGGTCTTCTCCTCGTCAAAAGGCGCCAGCCGAGCCTTTTGGATCGCCTCCAGGGGAACGGTCTTGAGGACGCCGTCCTCCTCGAGGGTGAGGCCGCCTTCCGCGACGGGGCCGATCCAGCCCTTGAACCGCTTCTGGCCGTTGATGGGCGCGGCGGTCTGGACCCGGCAGAGCCTCCCCGCGAAGCGCCGGAAGTGATCGGCCTTGACCAGGGGGCGTTCCATGCCCGGGCTGCTGACCTCCACGCCCAGCTTCTCCCGGAGGTCGGGGAATTCCACGTCCATCCAGAGCAGCAGGCCCTCGTGGGCCGTGGTGCAGTCGTCCAGGGTGACCGCGCGGCGGCTGGTCTCGGCATCCAGGTGGTCGATGTAGAGGCGCAGCACTTCTTCCTTGCCCTCGCGGGCCGTCTCCAGGTGCACCAGCTCGTAGCCCAGCAGGGCCAGCTGGCGCTCGAGGGGAGGCTGCACTTTCTTCAGGTCCACTGAGACTCCGACAGAACAACAAAAAAGGTGGGCCGAACCCACCCAGTCTTGGCACCCGAGTCGGGAAGCCATGGCCGAATTGACCTTGGAGTCTATCGCTCTTGGCCTGAAATTTCAAGGCCGCAGAATCTTGATGAGGGCGCGGCTCCCCTGGGCTTCAATGGTGGATGGAGGCGTAGAGCTCCAAGCAGAACCCGACGGGGCCGCGATGAAGCCAGGCGGGATGCACCGCAAGAAAGCGCCCGCGGGGCAACGTGGTTCGTTGTTCAAGGGCGGTGACGCCGCGGTGCGCCCGCCTGGCTTCATCCCTTCGGGCGGGGGGTGGCGGGCGTCGCGATGCAGCGTCATGCTCGTCACGCGTAGTGCCTGCTACGCTTTGACTCACATTCCTCGCCTCGCTTGCCCGGCACCACCCGCGCGGCGCCGTGGGGTTCTGTTTGGAGCTCTGACATGGCCACAATCCTGGACGGCAAGGCCCATGCGGACCGGATGCTGGAATCCGTGCGCCTGGGGGTCGAAGCCCGCAGGGCCAGGGGGTTGAGGGCCCCGGGGCTGGCGGTGGTGCTGGTGGGCGATGATCCGGCCAGCCAGGTCTACGTGCGCAACAAGTCCGCCGCCTGCGCCAGGGTGGGCATCACCTCCATCGAGCACCGGCTGGGCGCGGACACGCCCCAGGCGGTGCTGGACGCCCTCATCGACCAGTTGAACGCCGATCCGGAGGTGGACGGCATCCTGGTGCAGCTCCCCCTGCCCAAGGGCCTGGATTCCAAGGAGGCGCTCCATCGCATCGATCCGGCCAAGGACGTGGATGGCTTCCATCCCATGAACCAGGGCCTGCTCCTGGAAGGCCTGCCCGGCCTGCGCCCCTGCACGCCCAGTGCCTGCATGTCCCTGCTGGCCCACCATGGCGTGGAGCTCAAGGGCCTGCGCGCCGTGGTCCTGGGGCGCAGCGAGATCGTGGGCAAGCCCATGGCCCTGATGCTCCTGGAGCAGCATGCCACGGTGACCATCGCCCACAGCCGCACGAAGGACCTGCCCGCCGTCTGCCGCGAGGCGGACCTGCTGGTGGCCGCCGTGGGCCGCCCCGGCCTGGTGGAGGGCTCCTGGATCAAGCCCGGCGCGGTGGTGGTGGACGTGGGCATCAATCGGATCGAGGACCTGCCCTTGGGCGAGCGGATCTTCGCGGCCGAGCCGAAGAAACTGGAGACCCTCCGGGCCAAGGGCGCCGTGCTCTGCGGCGATGTGCGCTTCGGCGAGGCCATGCAGGTGGCTTCGGCCGTGACCCCCGTGCCCGGAGGCGTCGGCCCCCTCACCATCGCCGGCCTGCTGACCAATGCCTTGGCGGCGGCGAATCAGCCGGGCTGATTGGGGGGCTCAGCGATCCGGTGCTGTTGTGGCGTAACCTCCTCGCCGGATCCTCGCTCCGCTCCCTGCCCCGCAGGGTGCTCCGCGATCCGGCGGTCGGTCAGGGACAAAGCCCGCCATCGACATTGACGATCTGGCCGCTCATGTAGCTGGCCCAGTCGGAGCAGAGGAAGGCCACCACCCCCGCCACCTCCCTGGGTTCGCCCTCGCGCTTGAGGATGGCGGGCGCGAGCATCTCGCGGCGGAGTTCCTCCGGGACATCCTGGGTGAGTTCCGTGTGGATGAGCCCGGGGTTCACCGCGTTCACCAGGACGCCGAAGGGCGCCATCTCCCGGGCCAGGCTGCGGGTGAGGGCGACCACGGCGCCCTTGCTGGCCCCGTAGTTGGTCTGTCCGGCCTTTCCAATGATGCCGGTGGGGCTCACGATGTTGACGATGCGGCCCCACTTGCGGGCCATCATGCCGCGCACGAAGGCCTTGGTCGCATAGACCGTGCCGCGGAGGTTCACGTTCATGACCTCCTCCCACTTCTCGTCGCCCATGAGGATGAAGGGGCCGTCCTGCCGGGTGCCGGCGTTGTTGACGAGGATGTCCACCGGGCCCAGTTCGGCCTTCACCCGGTCCGCGGCGGCTTCCAGCTCGGCCTTCACCCGCACGTCGGCCAGGACGGCCATGGAGCGGCGGCCCAGGGCGCGGACCTCCGAGGCCACCTGCTCGGCCAGGTCCAGGTTCTTCTGGCCGTGGACCACCACGTCGGCCCCCCAGCGGGCGAATTCCACCGCGATGGCATGCCCGATGCCGCGGGAGGAACCCGTGACAAAGGCGATGCGGCCGAGAAGGGGAGGGGTGGCGAAGGGCATGGCAAGATCCAGGTGCAACGGACTAGGATGCACCAGGGGGGAAAGCATGTCCAAGGATCTGGTCAGCCCTGAAGCCATGGAGGCCTTCTTGAGGACGCATCCTGACTGGGTGGCCCAGGGGGATTCCCACGGATTGACCCTGCGCCGGCGCTTCGCCTTTTCGGCCTATCCCCGGGGCCTCGGCTTCGTGGTGGCCGCGGCGGAACATGCCGAAAAGGTGAACCACCACCCGGATCTCACCCTCGGCTATCGCTGGGTGGTGGCCGTCCTCACCACCCATGTCAGTCACGGCGTCACCCAGCGGGACCTGGATCTGGCCGACAGGCTCGACAGCCTCTACCTGGAACACATTTAGAGCTCATAACAAAACCCCACGGCGCCGCGCGAGGGTCGCCGGGCGAGTGAGGCTAGGAACGCTTTAGGGCTTGCGGGGCTTGGGCTTTCCCATGCGGGGCGCGGGCTTGCGCGTGGGCCGATCTCCAGGGGCCTCCCGGCGGGGGCCGGCGGGGCGTTCCGAGGCGCCAAAACTTCGCCGCGGACGCTCCTCGCTGCTCTCGCGGCGGGGGCGGGCGGGACGATCGCTGGGGCCTGCGGGTCGGGGACGGGCCTCGCCCTCTTCGCGGCGGGGGCGGCTGGGGCGCTCGGCGGAGCCGAAGGCGCGGCGGGGCCTCGCGTCGCCATCGTCGCGGCGGGGACGGGCGGGGCGGTCGCTGGGACCCGCGGGTCGGGGACGGGCCTCGCCCTCTTCGCGGCGGGGGCGCCTGGGGCGCTCGGCGGAGCCGAAGGCGCGGCGGGGTCTCGCGTCACTGTCATCGCGGCGGGGACGGGCGGGGCGGTCGCTGGGGCCTGCGGGTCGGGGACGGGCTTCGCCCTCTTCACGGCGGGGACGGCTGGGCCGCTCGGCGGAGCCGAAGGTGCGCCGGGGGCGTTCGTCGCCGTCGGTGCGGCGGGGCCGGGCGGGGCGCTCGGCGGAGGAGCCGAAGGTGCGCTGCGGTCGGTCTTCCTTGCCAACCCGGCGCGCAGGCACCGGGCCATCCGTGCGCTTAGGCCGATCCTCGTCTTCTCCGAAGCGCTTGGCGCGGGCCACGCGCTTGAGCTTGTGGTCGCGGCTTTCGGTGGGCTGGAAGATGCCCTCCTCGCCCTTCACGCCGGTGGCGGCGCGGACGATGCGGGCCTGGTTCCGGAGGGCCTTCAGGGCCGCCTCCATGTCCGCGGGCATGGGGGCCGTGACGGTGACCTGCTCCTCGGTGACGGGGTGCTTGAAGCCCAGCAGCTCGGCGTGCAGGGCCTGGCGGTCCAGCAGGGGGCTTTCCGTGCCGTAGACCTGGTCGCCCAGGAGGGGGAAGCCGCGGTCCGCGAACTGCACGCGGATCTGGTTGCGGCGGCCGGTCTCCAGCTTCACCTCCACCACGGTGTGGCCAGGGAGGCGCTCGATCACGCGGTAGTGGGTCACGGCCTCCTTGGCGCCCGCGGGCATGCGCTTGCCGCCGCCGGGGCCCTTGCGGGCCGTGGCCACGGACATCTTGAGGGACTTGGCGTGCTCGATGAGGTGCCCCGCCAGGGTGCCGCTGTTCTCTGGCAGCTCGCCCACCAGGATGGCGAAGTAGACCCGCTGGAGGCGGTGCAGCTCGAAGTGCTTCTTCAGGCCGTGGAGGGCCTCGGGCGTCTTCGCGAAGACCAGCACGCCGCTGGTGAAGCGGTCGAGGCGGTGCACGATGTAGAGCTCGAAGCGCTTGAAGCCCCGACGGCGGTAGGACTCGGTGATGGCCTCGGCCAGGCTGGGCTCGCCGGCCTTTTCGGTAGGCACCGTGAGCAGGCCCGCGGGTTTGTACACGAAGAGCAGGTGGGTGTCCTCCCACAGGTTCTCGAAGGGGCCGGCCTGGAGCTTGCGCGCCGGGGGCATCACGTCGTAGGTCTGTTCGGGATCGAAGGCCACCTTCACGGTGTCCCCGGCCTTGAGCCGGTGGCCGTGCTTCTCGACGGACTCGCCGTTGACGGTGACGCAGCGGCAGTCGATGAAGCCCTTGGCCTGCCGGTGGCTGATGACCATGATCCGGTGCAGCTCCGAGGCCAGGGCCGCGCCCTCGTGTTCCGCCTGCCATTCCCGTTCGATGCGTGCCATGGCGACGCCCCCCGTCATCGCCCCGCGTCACTGATCAACGCTGAACGGACATCCAGCAAACCATGGAACGCTGTTCCTACCTAGCAAAATGGGGGAGCGGCGCGCCGCTCCCCCATTTTGCTAGCAGAGAAGCGCCTACTTCTTCTCCCCTTTGGTGAAGTCCCCGGCCTTGACCACCACGAGCCGGGCGGGATCCAGGTACTTTCGGAGCGCGGCGTTCACCGCGTCCAGCTTGAGGGCCTTGACCTTCGATTCCAGTTCCGCCTGGAAGAGCACGGAGCGCCCCAGGTACAGGGAGCCGTTCAGCCAGCCGGCGATCTCCCGGTCCTCCTGGCGCTGGGCCTCCTCGCCCTGGAGCCAGGTCTTCCGGGCGAAGTCCAGCTCCTCCTGGGTGAAGCCGTCCTTCAGGGCCTTCTGAAGCTCCTCCTGGAAGGCGGCCTCCAGTCTCGCCCCGTTCTGGGGGGCGTAGATGGCGTAGGCCTGCCAGGAGGTCACGGGGTCCTGGCTGCTGGTGTTCACGAAGGAACCGGCCCCGTAGCTGAAGCCCTCCTTCTGGCGCAGCCGGTCGGCGATGCGGTTCTTCAGGGCGCCGCCGCCGAGGATCTGGTTCGCCATGAGGAAGGCGGGGTAGTCGGGGTCGGTGTCCTGCATGGCCCAGCGCTCCGCCGCCAGGAAGAAGGCCATCTGCTTGTCGGGGGTCTCGAGCACCTTCGTCTGGCCCGCCACGGCCTTCAGCCGCGCGGGGATGCGGGCGTAGGCCGCCGGGGAGGTCCAGGTTCCGAAGAGCTCGACCGCCAGGTTTTGGATCGCGTGGACGTCGAAGTCCCCGGAGGCGGCGAAGGTGGCGTGGTCGGCGCCGTAGAAGGCGGCATGGAAGGCCTTCAGGTCCTCGACCCGGGCCGCCTTCAGGTCCTGGATCCGGGTCTCGTAGGAGCGGTAGGCCGAGGGGTGTCCCGCGGGGAAGGCGTCGAAGGTCTGGCCCATGAACTCCATGACCCGGGCCTGGGGCTCCTGCCGCTGGGACTCGAGGCTGGTGATCTGCTGCTTCACGAGGGTATCGAGTTCGGACGGGGGGAAGGCGGGCTCGCGCAGCACCTCGGCCACCAGCTTCAGGGTGGCGGCGAGGTTCTCCCGGGGAACATTGACTGTGGCATGGGCGGAGGTCGCGCCCCCGTTGACCGTCACTTCGGCCTTCAGCTTGTCGAAGGCATCGACGAGCTCCTGGCGCGTGTGCTTGAGGGTGCCGCGCAGGAGCATGGCGCCGGTGAGGCCCGGCGTGGCTCCCTTGTT
>JARLGO010000475.1 GCA_031292655.1 Geothrix sp. | reverse complement strand
TTGGACAGCGTCGTGCGCACCATGAGGCCCGTGCCCTGGGCCCGGAACGCCACCTCCTGCTTCAGGAGGGAGGAGGGATCCGGGGCCATCCAGGCCAGGTCGAACCGGGGCACCACCTCCACGGTGAGGCCCAGCCCCATGTAGAGCCGCAGGGGGACCCCGAACCTCGCCGAGGCGAAATTCGGCGCCAGGTAGGCGAGGGCATTGGAGCCGATGACGAAGGACGGGCCCCCCAGCGCCCACCAGCGGTCCAGGGGCAGGCGGCGGCCCTGGCCCCACTCCAGGTCCAGGTCCGCTCCAACGTGCTCGCCGAAGGAGCTGAGCCCCCGGGCCCGGAAGTAGCCCTGCTGGAAGGTGGCGCCCTCCAGGTCCCCCGCATCCGCGTGCCCCGTGCCGAACCGGGCCCGCAGCAGGAGGCCCTCCCTGGGCAGGGTGTAGCGGTCGAAATTGTCCCATTCCCCCGAAAGAAAGGCGAATTCCTGGCTCTGGGTGCGGCGCTGGTCGGGCTCCTGGAAGGCCGAGTCCCGCCGGCCCAGGTCCAGGCTGACCTTTCCCGTGCCCAGGTTGCTGAAGCGGAAATAGGTCCTCAGGGTCAGGTCGGACACGCTGATGAGGCCATCCAGGCCACCGCCCGCCAGCGCGGGCACGGCCCAGAGGAGGGGGGCGGCCAGCCGCTGCCGCCAGTAATCCGCGGCCACTTCCATTCCCGCCCCCGGGGAGAACCCGAAGGGGCTGCGCAGGGACAGGGAGGCCTGGTCCTGGAACCGGTTGCTCGCCGCGCTGAGTTCCACTTCGGTGCCCTTGAAGCCCAGGTTCAGGGCCTGGTAGGTCAGGCCCACCTGGCCCCCCAGGGTGGATTCGTAGCCCAGGGAGAGGTCCAGGTGATCCTGCTGCTGCGGGACGGGAACCAGGGTGATGGCCGTGCCGCCCTGGCCGTCGGGCCGGATCTGGTAGCGCAGTTCCGCCAGATGGAGGCGATGCTCCGCGAGGGCGATGCGGTTCTGGAGCTCGTCCGGGCGGAAGGGATGGCCCTCCAGGGGACCCATCAGATGGAGGAGGTGGTCCTCGTCCACCCCGGATCCGGCGGGGATGCGGGCCTCCACCTTGGTGATGGGGGGTTCCACCATGACGATGCGCAGGTGGCCGGTCTCGACATCAAAACCGGAGCCCCGGGCATCCACCAGGGGCCCCCCCTCCATGAGGAACCCGTAGACCAGCTGGCTGATCATGCGGCCGAACACCTGCGGGTTGAAGGGCTCGCCCACCTTCACATTCTCGGCCACGGCGGCCTGGATGGCCTTCCGCCAGCCCTCCGGGGCCTCCACCGCCACGGACCGGATCGCCGGGAAGGGCCGGATGTGGATGGTGAGCACGCGGTCCGGGTCCACGGTGGCCCAGGCCTCCCGGGCCAGGCCATGGACGAGGGCCTGCTGGAGGAGGATCTGG
>JARLGO010000474.1 GCA_031292655.1 Geothrix sp. | reverse complement strand
GGCCGCCTGCGCCTGGCCCCGAACCTGCGCCGCGTGGGCCAGCTGCCGGAGGGGGTGATCTGGTCCGCCGTGTCCGATGGGACCGGCGGCGCCTACCTCTCCGCCGGCACGGACGGCAAGATCTTCCATTACGTCGGTGGACAGGTGAAGCCCCTGGGACAGGTCAAGGGGGGCATCGTCTTCGCCCTGGCCCGGCTGGGCCAGGACCTGGTGGTGGCCCCCACCGGAGAAGGCAAGCTGCTCCGCATGACCCCCTCCGGTGAGGTGAAGCCCTTCGCGGACATCGATGCGCGCATCGTCTGGGCCCTCGCGGTCGAAGGGGACGCCGTGATCGCCGCGGGCGGCGCCGAGAAGGGCGCCGTGCTGGTGCAGGCCCGGGAAGGCTCCAGCCGCCGCCTGGCGGAGCTGGCGGACGAGACGGCCTTCACGGCGCTGACGCCGGACGGGCAGGGGGGATGGTACCTGGGCAGCCACGGCCGGGGCCTGGTCCTCCGCTACAACCGCCTGGGCGACCGCCTGGAGACCCTGATGGACACGAGCTTCGAGGAGGTGCGGGCCCTGGCCGTCGCCGATGGGCAGCTCTACATTGGCGCCGACAACGGCCTCACCCCCAAGTTCAGCACGGGGCAGCTGGAGCGCCGGGAAGGGTATCTCCAGGCGGACACCTCGGCCGTCACCCGCTCCGCCGTCATCCGGCTGGACCGAGAGCGCGTGCCGGAGACCCTCTGGCAGAGCGCCCAGAGCCAGGTCTATGCGCTGGCTGTGTGGAAGGGCCAGCTGCTGGTGGGCACGGGCAACCGCTCCCGCCTGTTCGCCCTGCCCCTCGGGAGGACCCGGGACACGGATCCCTTTGCCGTGGTGCAGGAACTGGGCACGGCCCAGGCCACGGCCTTCCTGCCCTCGGGCGGGGACCTCCTGGTGGTGGGCTCCAACCCCGCCGAGCTGCACCTGCTCTCCGAGGCCCAGGCCACGGAGGGCACGCTGGAATCGAAGATCCTCAAGGGCGAGCCCATCGCGGACTGGGGCCGGGCCTACCTGGAGGCGGACATGCCCACGGGCACCAACGTGGAGCTGCAGTTCCGCATCGGCAGCACGGAGACTCCCGATGCCACCTGGAGCCCCTGGACGCCCCCCCTGCGCAGTGGCGAGCGGCCCGCCCTGCCGCCGGCGCGGTTCGCCCAGTTCCGGCTGCGCCTGAGCAGCACCCGGGGCGGCGCCACGCCCGTGGTCGAGACCGTGAGCGTCTACTGGGCGCGCCGGAACCTGATGCCGGTCTGGGAAGGCGTGGACCTGATGCCGCCCGGCCTGGTCATCGCCCGGACGGCGCCGCCGGAGGACATCGGCCTGGAACGGATCCCCCTCCCGACGCAAAAGCTCATCCCCGCCATCGGCTTCCTGGGCGCGGAAAAGCGCAGCTTCCGCCGGGGGAGCCAGAGCTGCGTGTTCCGGGTGAACGATCCCAACGGGAATGTCCTCCAGTTCAGCATCCGGCTGCTCCCCGATCATGGGGCGCCGATCCTGCTGGAAAAGGCCTGGAGGGAGAAGTTCTTCACCTTCGACACGCTGCCCGTGCCCGACGGCCGCTACCGCCTGGAGGTCACGGCCTCGGACGCCCCCTCGGCGCCCTTCAACGCGGTCCTCACGAGCACCTGGCGCACGGCGCCCTTCCTCATCGACCACACGCCGCCGGCCATCTCCCAGCTCAGCGCCGTGGCCGAGGGCGACGGCATCCGGGTCCGGTTCCTGGCCCGGGACGAGACGTCCCTCCTGAAGGAGGCCGCCATCAGCGCCGACGGGGACCGCTGGCTCCAGATCGTGCCCGAGGATCGGGTCTTCGACCAGAAGGAGGAGCGTTTCGACGTCCTCGTGCCCCGCGAGGCGGTCCGCGGCGACCGTGTGCTGGTGAAGGTGGTGGACCAGCACAACAACGAGCAAACAGCGGCGGTGACGCTCGGCGCCGCAGGCGCCAAGCGCTAGCCGTTCCAGGTGCAGAAAAGCGGCATCGGCCCCGCTTTTCTGCACCAGTGAGACATGATCGTTCTTTAAGCCCCGACCGCCCGGCCGCTAGGCCTGCTTTATCTCCATGACCGGGCGGACCTCGATGCTTCCGAACCTCGCCCCGGGAATCCTGGAGGCCACCTGGATGGCGTCATTCAGATCCTTGGCTTCGATGAGGTAGTAGCCGCCAAGCTGCTCCTTGGTCTCCGCGAAGGGGCCGTCGGTGGTCGAAACCTGGCCGTTTCTTACCCGGACGGTGGAGGCCGTGCGGGTCGGCTGCAGGGGGTTCCCCCCCAGGTAGTGGCCGCTTTTCTGGATGCCTTCGGTGAACGCGTAGTACTCCCCGAAGATTTTTTCCCCTTCAGCCTTCGGCATCGTCTGCCAGAGGCTCTCGTCTTCGTAGATGAGGCACAGGTATCTCATGGCTCCTCCGAAATGAGGGCCCAGCCGCCCTCGTCATCAGATAGTCGTCCGCCGTGGGCCCGATTCGACACCGAATCCCAAAAATTTATGGAAGGAATCTTGGCACCGGGTTCGATCCGGCGGGCCTGGGTTCAGAGCCCTTTGAACGCCGCCTGCCGCTTCTCCAGGAAGGCGCCCATGCCCTCCTGCATGTCCTGGGTGGCGGCCAGGAGACCGAAGAGGGCCGCCTCGTACTGGAGGCCCTGCTCCTGGGGCATCTCGAGGCCCTCGTTCACGGCCGCGAGGGCGCTGCGCAAAGCCAGGGGCCCGCGGGTGAGGATGGTCCTCGCCAGCTTTTCGGCGGCGGCGTGGAGGTCGGCCTGGGGCACCACGCGGCTCACGAGGCCCATGCGCAGCGCATCGGCGGCGGGGGCCATCTCGCCGCTGAGGATCAGGTCCAGAGCCACGCCCTTGCCCACCAGGCGGGGCAGGCGCTGGGTGCCGCCGTAGCCGGGGATGATGCCGAGGCTCACCTCGGGCAGGCCGAAGCGGGCGTTCTCGCTGGCGATGCGGATGTGGCAGGCCAGGGCCAGCTCGCAGCCGCCCCCGAGGGCGAAGCCGTTCACCGCGGCGATGACGGGCTTCGGGAAGGACTCGATGCGCTGGTAGACCGCCTGGCCCCGCAGGGCCTGGACCCGGGCCCCCGCCGTGTCGAGGGTCTTCAGCTCGGCGATGTCGGCCCCCGCCACGAAGGCCTTCTCGCCGGCCCCCGTCAGCACCACCACGCCCACTTCGGCGTCGTGCTCCAGGTCGGCGAAGACCTGCTCCAGCTCCTTCAGCACCTCATTGTTCAGGGCGTTGAGCTTCTCCGGGCGGTTGAGGGTGACCCAGGCGATGCGATCGGCTTTCTCGACGAGAATGAAGGACATGGGGGCTCCTGGTTTCGGAACATTGTACTCTGGGCCTGGAGAACGCGATGTTCCATCCCCCCCATCTCGAAACTTACCGCGACCAGCTCCGCGCCTTCCTGCGGGAGGACTGGGGTACGCAAGACTGGAGCACGGCGGCGGTGCCGGACCGGCCCATGGTGGCCCAGGTGGTGGCGAAGGTCGACCTGGTGCTGGCTGGGCTCCCCGTGGCCCGGGAGGTGTTCCTGGTGTCGGATCCGGCCCTTTCCGTCTCGCTGCTCGCGGCCGATGGACAGCACGTGTCCAAGGGCACGGAGGTGCTCCGCAT
>JARLGO010000473.1 GCA_031292655.1 Geothrix sp. | reverse complement strand
GGCCGCCTGCTGCGCAGTCGGTCCTATTCGCCAATCCTGGCGAATGGTGGAGTGGGCCCGCTGAATCTTGGCTTTGCAAGATCGCCGCAGATCCCTGCACGGGTGATGGTCCTGGCTGTTTTTGCCCCGGCGGGCATCTGAAAGTACAGGCATCCGGCCTGGATGCCGTTGAGCCAGCATCCGGGGAGGCCATGGCCGAAGCGATCCAGGTGGTGCCCGCGCAGGCCAGCGTCCTCATCGTGGATGATCTGGCCATCGTGCGTCTTTCGCTCCGCCACATCCTGACGAAGGTGGGCTACTGCTGCCACGAGGCCGAGGATGTCTCCAGCGCTCTGGCCGTGCTGGACCGGGAGGCCATCGACCTGGTGCTTTGCGACATCCAGATGCCGGGCGCCTCGGGGCTGGACCTGGTGAGGGCGCTCCGGCACCGGATCCCCGATACTTCCGTCATCATGGTCAGCTCCCTCGAGGATGCGGAGACGGCCATCACCTGCCTGCAGCAGGGCGCCTTCGGCTATGTGCTGAAGCCCTACCAGCCCCGCGAGATCCTGGTCCAGGTGAACGGGGCCCTGCGCCGGCGGATGCTGGAGATCGCCTTCCGGGACCGGGAGGCCCAGCTGGCCCAGAAGGTGCGGGAACAGACCGTGGAGATCCGGAATTCCCGGGAGGAGATCGCCCTCCGGCTCATCTCGGCCAGCGAGCACCGCGACAACGAAACGGGCATGCACGTGCGCCGCATCGGCCTCTATGCCGCGGAGATGGCCCGCCTTCTGGGCTGGGACCAGCCGGGGGTGGACACCATCCAGTCGGCCGCCCCCATGCACGACATCGGCAAGATCGGCGTGCCGGATGCGATCCTGCAGAAGCCGGGCGATCTTACCGAGGACGAGTGGGTGATCATGAAGCAGCACACGGCCATGGGGGCCACCATCCTCAAGGGCTCCACGGTGCCCTTCATCCAGATGGGGGCCCGCATCGCCATCAGCCATCACGAGAAATGGGACGGGACCGGCTACCCCCGGGGCCTGGAGGGCGAGGCGATCCCCCTGGAGGCCCGCATCACCGCCCTGGTGGACGTCTACGACGCCCTCAGCAACCGCCGCCACTACAAGGAACCCTGGCCCGAGGGCCAGGTGGTGGAGCTGATCCGGAGGGGGGGCGGCCTGCACTTCGATCCGCACCTGGTGGAGCTCTTCCTGGCGAACCTGGACCGGTTCCGGGCCATCCTCCTGGCGAACCCCGACGAGGCCCACGACACGGAGCCGGGGATCTGACCGGACCCTGCCCGGAGGTGGCCGCGGCGAGCGGGCTTCTTCCGTCCCCTGCGATCCCATGAAGCCGGTGTAGGCTGGGGGCCCGTGGAGGCCGCCATGAAACTCACCGACTACCGGACCCTGGGACGCTCGGGGCTGCGGGTCAGCCCGCTCTGCCTGGGCACCATGACCTTCGGCAGCGATTGGGGCTGGGGCGCTGACGTGGCGGAAAGCCGCGCCATGCTGGACTGGTACCTGGAGGCCGGAGGCAACTTCCTGGACACGGCCAACATCTACACGAAGGGCCACAGCGAAGCGATCCTGGGCGACTACTTCGCGGAGCGGGGAGGCCGGGACCGGGTCGTGCTGGCCACCAAGTTCTGCGGCAGCCTCCACCGGGGGGACCCCAACGCGGGCGGGGCGGGCCGGAAGGCCATCCAGCAGCAGCTGGAGCAGAGCCTGCGGCGCCTGCGCACGGACTGCGTGGACCTCTACTGGATGCACTTCCACGATCCCCATACGCCGATCGAGGAGACCATGCGCGCCCTGGATGATCTGGTGCGCGCCGGGAAGGTCCGGTACATTGGCGTCTCGGACACCCCGGCCTGGGTGGTGGCACAGGCCCACATCGAAGCCCTCTGCCGGGGGTGGTCCCCCTTTACGGCGCTGCAGATCGAGTACTCCCTCATCGAGCGCACGGTGGAGCACGACCTGCTGCCCATGGCCCGGGCCCACGGGCTTGGCGTCACCCCCTGGTCCCCGCTGAGGGGGGGCCTGCTGACGGGCAAGTACGGGCGGAATCGGCAGCCGCAGGGGGAGGGCCGCCACCTGCCCGGCGTGTCGAAGAGCCTCACGGACCGCAACTACACCATCATCGAGGCCGCCGAGGCCGTGGCGGCCGAACTGGGCAGCGGCGTGGCCCAGGTGGCCCTGGCCTGGGTGCTTTCCCGGCCGGGCGTGGCCAGCCCCATCCTGGGCGCCCGCACCCTCCCTCAGCTGAAGGGAAACCTGGAGGCTCTGGAACTGCGGCTGCCCCCGGAGCTGATCGCCCGTCTGGACGCGGCCAGCGAACCCGCGCCCACCTTCCCCCACGGCTTCCTGGCCAACACGAAGCATGTGATGCAGAGCGGGGCCACCATCAATGGGGTGGCCTCCGATCCGTGGACGTTGGCCCCTGCATCCGATCAGGAACGTTGGTGATCTAGGCTTGGATGGGATCGGCCCCCGGCTGTTCCGCGGCCTTCCGGCTGCTGGAAATGGTGAATTCGCCGAGCATCATGGGCACGGCCGCCTTCAGCATGCAGGTGAAGACCAGGGCGCCCAGGGCGAAGATGC
>JARLGO010000472.1 GCA_031292655.1 Geothrix sp. | reverse complement strand
TCGCGCATGAAGAGCTCTTCGGTCTTGAAATGCTCCTGGGTGTACTTGGCCAGGAAATCCAGGCTCTCCTTGACGCCATCGCCCATGGATTCGGACCCCAGGGAGGCCGCCAGCCGGTTCACGGCGTCGAAGAGGGACTTGTGCTGGGCGTCGACCAGGGTGACGCCCGTCTCGAATCGGCTGTTCCAGAGGACTTCCGGCATGGGGCGTGCGCTCCAGGGATACACGGAGCATCGGCCCCTCCGGTTGCGGCTATGAATCCGGTGCCGGCAGTTCCAAGGGAAGGAGGCGGGCTCTCGTGGCCGGTCGCAGGCCGGACGGCTGGCTTCAACCTCCCTGGGGCGGGAGTGGTCCCTAAGCGTGTCGGGAGAGAAGCTGGAGCGGGGCGGATTCCCCACAGGCTGGCTCGGAAGTCCCCACCCACCTCATGCTGGTCTTTGGAATTCCATGTCCTCATCCCACACCCCCAACCTCCACCCGAACGGGGCCGCCCTGGCCGCCTTCGCCCTCCTGGCGAAGCGGCATCTGGGCGAGGAGGACCTCCTCCTGGCCACCGAGCACCAGGGTTCGAGGAGGCAGCTGCGGATCCGGATCCCGGATGCCGACGCCACGCTGGGGTTCGCCGACCTCCTCGGAGCCCTGGACCCCGGCGCGCCGGAATTCCTGATCGAAGGCCGGGCCGCTCCCGGAGGGGCCCCCATCGTCGGACGCATCCACCTCGAGGGCGGTGGGGCCCATCTCGAGCTCGAGGCCGGGCCCGAGCTTTCCAGTGCGGGGCCCTGGCCTTTGGCCCACTTCCAACAGGTGTTCCGTTCGATCCTCGGCGATCCAGGGAGGCCTTTGGGTGACCACCCCATGCTGGCGCCCGCAGAGGCCACCCTGCTCCTCGGCCCCTTTGCCGGGCCTCCTCTGGATCCCGACCTCGACCGGGAAGAGACCCTTGTGCAGATCTTCGCGGAGACGGCCCGGCGCTTCGGCACCCGACCTGCCCTGGAGGAGGATGGCCTCGTCCATACCTATGCCCAGCTGGAAGCCGCGGCGAACCGCATCGCCCACCTGCTCCTGGCGCGCGGCCTGGGACGCGGCGCCCTGGTGGGACACTGGCTCCCTCGCGGCGCCACGGCCTATGCCGCCCTGCTGGGCATCTTGAAGACCGGGGCGGCCTACGTCCCCCTGGATCCCGATTTGCCTCCGGCGCGGGTGCGCCAGGTGGCGGCGGAATGCCGCATGGACCTGCTCCTCTCGCCGGCTTCAAGGGGCGCGGACCCCGGGTTCCCCTGCCCGGTCCTGGACCCGTCGGCCCCGGCCTGTGCTCCGGGTCCCCGGCCGGAGGTTGGGCCGACCGCCGCTGGACCGGAGGACCTCGCCTACGTGATCTTCACCTCGGGTTCCACGGGGACGCCCAAGGGCGTGCCCATCACCCACCGCTCGGCCTGCACCCTCGTTCGCGCCGAGCAGCGAGGCTTCAGGATCGGGCCCGAAGACCGGGTGTTCCAGGGCTTCTCCCTGGCCTTCGACGCCTCCGTGGAGGAGCTGTGGCTGGCCTGGGCCAGCGGGGCCTGCCTGGTGTGCGGGACGAAGGCCTTCATGCAGGCGGGGCCCGACCTCGGCAAGCGGCTGTGGGAGGCCCGGGTGACGGTGCTGTCCACGGTCCCCACGCTCCTGGGCCTCCTCGGCGATCCCATCCCCTCCTTGAACCTGCTCATCCTGGGCGGCGAGGCCTGTCCCGCCGATCTCGTGAACCACTGGTGGCGGCCCGACCTCCGCATGGTCAACACCTATGGCCCCACGGAGGCCACGGTCATCGCCACCTGGACCGACCTGCTCCCGGGCCGCCCGGTCACCATCGGCAGGGCCCTGCCCCAGGCCCGGGTCTACGTGCTGGACGACCGCGGAGGGCTCTGTCCCATCGGCGTACCCGGGGAGCTCCACCTTTCGGGCGCCGGCCTTTCGGCGGGCTACCTGGGCCGACCGGACCTCACGGCGGAGCGCTTCATTTCGAACCCTTACGCGGAGGGGCCCTCAACGGCCCGGCTCTACCGCACCGGGGACCGGGTCCGGTTCACCGCGGACGGGGACCTGGAATTCCTGGGGCGCATGGATGCCCAGGTGAAGCTGCGGGGGTTCCGCATCGAGCTCGAGGAGATCGAGGCCGTTCTCCGGCTGGATCCTGCGGTGCGGGCCGCCGCCGTGACCCTGTGGAAGGAGGATGGCCCCGAACGCCTCGTGGCCCATGTGGTCCCGCGGCCCGGTGCCGCCGTGGACGAGGCCGCCCTGCTGCAGGGACTGCGGGAGCGCCTGCCGGGCTACATGGTCCCGGCCAGCATCGACGGCCTGGACGCCCTGCCGACCCTCTCCAGCGGGAAACTGGACCGGAAGCGCCTCCCGGCGCCCCGGAAGCGGGTCGCCCCCGTTCCAGTGGACGGGCACCTGACGGATCGCCAGCGGCGCCTGACGGAGAGCTGGACCCGGTGGTTCCAGGGCCGGGCCCCGGGCCTGGATGAGGACTTCTTCCTGGACCTGGGGGGGCACTCCCTCCTGGCCGCGGCCGTGGTTTCAGAACTCCGAACGGAGCCCCCCTTCGAAGGTCTCTCCGTGCCCGATGTCTATGCCTTTCCGACCATCCGGGCCCTCGCGGCCGAGATGGACGCGCGGG